>JAFGPI010000226.1 GCA_016926065.1 Candidatus Krumholzibacteriota bacterium | reverse complement strand
TACTACACCAGGCAGGAAGTCCGCGACCTGACCGCGGTTCTATGGTCCATCGAAGATCCCCTGGACGGACTGTCGCTGGTGGCCTCCCTGCGTTCGCCCCTCTTCGGATTCAGCGATGAAGAAATATTCCTTTACACCCGCGCGGGGGGGAAGCTGGATTATCTGGCCCCCGCCTCCTCCGGAGCGGAAAGCTTCGCCGATTTCAGGGAGGCTTTCGCGCTTCTGTCCGAGCTGCACCGCGAACGGAACCGCCGGGGACCGGTGGGAACTATCCATGAGTTGATGCGGCGGACCGGTTACGGACCGCTCCTCAAGTTGTGGGGGGAGGGAAAATCCCGGACCCTGAATATCAGGAAGGCGGTGCAGCAGGCCCGGATCTTCGAGGAAAAATCCTTTTCCTACCGTTCCTTCGCCGCCTGGTTGAAGAACCAGGACCGGCGGGACGCCCCGGAGGGAGAGATATCCGGCCTGGAGGAAGGTAACGCGGTCAGGATGATCACCATCCACAAATCGAAGGGACTGCAGTTTCCGGTGGTTATCCTGGTCAACCTGGCCCAGCGGCGTTCCGGGGAGAAGGGACCGGTGAGGGGAGGAAAAGGGGAACTGTCTTTCCGTCATGGAAACGGGGGAAGGAGCGGCCGGGGAGGATGGGAGACCAGCGATTACCGGGAGGTAAGGGGGCGGGAAGGACAAAAGGAAGATGCCGAAGCCATCAGGCTTCTTTACGTGGCGGCCACCCGGGCCGGCGATCAACTGGTTATTCCCCGCGCCCCGGGGAAGAGGAATTATTACGAGCTTTTCAGCGCCTTTCTCGCCTCCGGTCCCGGGACGGGCGTCCGGGACGAGGGGGAGGGAGGGGGTAAAGAGGGGGAGGATGAATTCGAGATGGTGACTCCGGTGCGGGCCGCGGACCTTCCTCCCCTGTCCGGGTCGAGCGAGCCCTTTCCCGGGCTGCCCCGGATCACTCCCGGGCGGTTGAAGAGAGGGGAGGAGATAAAAGGGCAGTGGCGCCAAGAGAGGGAGGAGCTGCTGCGCCGGGGAATGCGGGCCCCGGTGATCGTCACTTCCTCCGGCCTGGAGGAACGTTTTCCCGCCATAATCCCGGAGCCGGCCGGCAGGAGCGGAGATCAGGGACCGGGATTGCGGGAGGGTAGCGCCTTCCATAGGATCATGGAGCTGGTAAAGCTGGAGGAGGGGGAGGAGGTGGATCATCTCTGCCGGTCGGTGGCCGCCGAGTATGACCTGGTAGGCCGGGAGGAGGAGCTTATCCGGTTGGTTAAAGGGACGCTCTCCCCCCGCTTTCTGGAATCCCTGAGGGGCGCGGAAAGAGTGCTGCGGGAGGTGCCCTTCACCCTTCCCCTGAAAGGATCAGGGGGAGGGAGAGGAAACGAGCCCGGCGCTCCCCCCGGTTACCTGGAAGGACGGGTCGACCTTCTCTTCCAAAAGGGCGGGTGCTGGACCGTGGTGGACTACAAGACGGACCATGTCGGCCCCGGATCGATCGATGACCGCTACGAGCGGTACCGGATTCAAGGCGGAGTCTACGCGGCGGCGCTGGATAGGTTGGGGATAAAGCCCGCCGGGGGGGTGGTCTTCTACTTCGTGCGCGTCGGGGAGACCAGGCGCCTGGAGGTTACCCCCGCGCTGCTGCGGGAAACCTGGGAGCGAATACGGTCGGCCGCGGAAGCCGGCGCCTAAGGGAGAGGGAAGCGGGGGAGGGTGCCGGGGAATGCGCCGGCCGAGGGAACCGGGGAAACCGCCGGTCGAATGCTTTCAAACCTTTTCTTGCTTCAATTTTTCGCTGATTATTTTTGCGGCTTTTCTTCCGGAGAGCAGCATGCCGCCGAAAATCGGTCCCATGCGGTAGGATCCGAACGCCGCGTTGGCGCACATTCCGGCCACGTAGACGCGGGGAAAGACCTCGCGGGTGTTTTCCAGGGTGGTCTGCTCGGCCCGTTCCGCCCACAGGGAGCGTTCCCCCTCGATCTTGCCGCTGGGAGTCATCAGGCGGGTATCCACCTTTCGCTCGATGACCCGGACCACCTCCGAGGGATGACCGGTAGAATCGATGATATATTTGGATTCCACGGTGAGGGGATCGACGTGCAGGCCGGCCATATCGACGGCGGTCCAGTTTATAACCACCCCCCGCGCCTGATTTTCGCGGATAACGATGTCCTCCACGCTTATCAGGTTGAAGATGGCGGCGCCGTTCTTGCAGGCCCGGGCGGCCAGGGAACAAACAGCCTCCACCGCCCCGGCCGTGTAGTAACCCTTTTTGAATAGCTGGGTTTCGATCCCGAATTCGTCCAGAATCTCCTTCCCCGCCGATTGAACCACGATTTCGTTCATCATCATGCCGCCTCCCCACATGCCGCCGCCCACGCTCAATTTCCTTTCGAAGAGGCAGGTTTTCCATCCCAGGCGGGCCAGATCGGCGGCGGCCACCAATCCGGCCGGTCCCGCTCCCACGATGGCCACGTCGCACTTGGTCGCGCTCAGCAGCTTTTCGGTGTATCGCTTGATGATGGCTTCGGTGATGGTTCTTTCGTCTAGTTGCATCTATTACTCCTTCGAGCCGTGATACCGGTTCTTGATCGCAATCCCCGGGGTGGAGAATAGGGGGTCGATTTTTATCACTTTGTATACCATGATGGGTATAAGGTCAAGTTGATTCTATCCCCGCGCCGCCGTGCTCCCGCGGGTGGGAGGCGGTCGGCGGCCGGATATACTGCTTTCATTATAGGCGATTCTATTCTAGAATAATCCGGGAATCTTAGGAATCTTGACCGGATGCGGTACAATCGAAAAATAGCGCCAGCAGCGCGAATTTGTTCATAACGGCACGGCCGGCGGAGGAAACGGCAAACCGGAGTGGGGGCGAAACATCATCCCCCCGGCCCTCCCGCCGGCTGAGGAGACGCCTTGGACGAAGCAAAGTATAACCCCGAACTCCTGGAGAAAATAGTCCGGGCTCTGGATCTGGTCTCCGACGGCCTTGCCATCCTGGATGGGGATGAAAGGTTGCTTTATTACAATGGAGCCTGGGTCGATTTCCATGATCTTGATCCGGGGGAGGATTACCGCGGCAGGGAGCTGAAGGAGATAGAACGGGAGGATGCTTGGCCCGTTATCGAAGAAGGCAGGGACTCTCTCTATCGGAACGGAATCTTTATCAAGGAATTCAACGCCACCCGCCTGGACGGAAGGGTGCAGGCGGTACAGGTGGTGGCCAACTACCTGGACCGGCTTGATCCCCCCCTGATTGTGATAGTGCTCAGGAATATCACGGAGCTGGTGATGGCCGGGGAACATTTGGAGCGGTACCGGGATAAAATAGATGGTGAACTGAAACGGTACCGCGATCACCTGGAAGAACTGGTGGAGGAGCGCACCCGGGAGCTGGAGAAGACCAACCGGCAGCTGAAAGAGGAGATCGCCGAGAGGTTGAAGGCCGAAGCCGCCCTGGTCGAATCGGAAGATAGGTACCGTACCGTTACCGAATTAACCTCCGATTACACTTTCACCGGAAGGCACGATTCCCGGGGGATATTCACCCTGGACTGGGTGGCGGGCGCCTACCAAGATATTACCGGCTATGAGGCGGACGAGGTGGAATCCCTGTTCTCGGTGGATAGAATCCACCCCCAGGACAGGCCGGTCTGCCTGAGGCATATCGAGTTGATGATGCGGGGCCAGCCGAATATCTCGGAGATGAGAATATTGACCAAGGACAACGATATCCGCTGGGTCCTTCTCTACGGTCGTCCCACGCCGCTGGAGCCGCCGGAGGGGGGGGTAAGGGTCACCGGCGCGGTAAAGGATATTACCCAGCGCAAGCGGGTAGAGGTCGAGCTGGAGACCCGCAATAAAGAGCTGCTGCTGCTGAACAAGATTCACGAGATCTTCGATGCCACTCCGCGGCCCGGAGAAGTCCTGGAAAAGGTGATCGATTGCCTGATGGAATCCTGTGAGGCGGAAACGGCCGGTGTCTACGCCTATGCGGAGGCGGAAAAGGAATATGAATGCGTGCTTTCCCGGGGCCTGCCGGATATCGGCAACGGCAATCCCCCCGGTATTCGCGGGCACGAGCAAATTATCCGGGAAACCCTGGAGGGCGAGGGGATGCGCCTGGTGGAAGAAAACCTGTTTGCCGTTCCCGGCGACGGCGGAGCCTCCCGCATAAAAAGAACGCTGCTGTTTCCCCTGCAGGTTCCCCACCGGGAGCCGCGGATAATCTTGATCGGATGCCCCCGGACGGAAAAGGTGGCCGCGGGTAAGAAAAAATTCCTGGAGATCATAATCAAGCAGCTGGCCCTGGAATTGGAGAGGCGGGAACTTATCGAGGCGCAGCAGCGCTATGAGTGGGAGCTGCGTAAACTTACGGCCGGCCTGATCCATTCCATCGAGGAGGAAAGGCGCCAGATCGCGCTCAATCTGCATGACGAGATGGGACAGTCAGTGGTGGCGCTCAACGCCGAGTTCGCCCTGCTGGAGGATAGGCTGGCCCCGGATGACGAGGAGGGCCACGCTCTGCTGGGAAAGATAAGGAAACAGCTGCAAGAGATTACCGAAAGCACCCGTCAGATCTCCTCCTCCCTGCATCCCTCCATGCTGGAAGATCTGGGCCTGGTGTCGACCCTGCACTGGTTCGTGGAGAAGTTCATTGCCAGCGATGAGCTTGAAGTGGCCATAGAAACCGCGGGATTCGATGAAAAGCTCCCCGAGAAATTGAGCCTCGCCCTTTACCGGGTGGCGCAGGAAGCGCTGACCAACGTGGTGCGTCACGCCCAGGCGCAAAAAATATTGCTGAAAATTATCAAGGGATTTCCTAATGTGATTATGAGAATAGAAGATGACGGAAAAGGTTTTTCGAAATCGGAAGCGGAGCTACAGGGGAAAGGCCTGGGAATCGTGGGGATGAGAGAACGGGTGGCCCATTTGAACGGCAGTTTCCGCATAGATTCTTCTCCTGGTAAAGGTACCAGGATAAGGGTAGCTCTTCCTTTGGAGGCGATCGATCATGAAAGCGATTAGAGTCTTACTGGTTGAGGATCACACTATCGTCAGGCAGGGGCTGAAGAGCCTGCTGGAGGGCAAGCAGATGGAAATCGTCGGCGAGGCGGAGAACGGCCACGCGGCGGTTACCCTGGTGCGCGAATTGTCGCCGGACGTGGTGGTGATGGATATCGGCCTGCCCCGGCTGGGAGGCATCGAGGCGGTGCGGAGAATCCGCAAGGAACGTCCGCAGACGAAAATCATCATGTTGACCATCCACCGGGAGGAAAGCTATCTCTTTAAATCGCTGGAAGCCGGGGCGGACGGCTACCTGGCAAAGGACACGGCCATGGAAGATCTGGTGGCCGCCATTAATTCCGTGCTCAACGGCAAAATCTATCTGAGCCAGAACTTCCCTGCGGATACTCTGGAAAAGTTCAAGAAATTTCAACGGTCGGGAAAACCGGTGGATGAGTTCAGCCTGCTGACCAACCGGGAGAAGGAAATCCTGCAGCTGATAGCGGAAGGTTATACCAGCCGCAAAATAGGCGACACGCTCTTTATAAGCATTAAGACCGTCGAAAATCACCGGGCCAATATTATGAATAAGTTGGATATACATGAAACCGCCGGGTTGGTTAGGTATGCCATTCAGATCGGCCTGGTGGACAGGATTTAAAAAATCAGCCGCTCGCGCAAAAATAGGTAGAAAAGCTCATTGTAATCAATGTCCAAATCGGATAGATTTATAGTACTTGAGAAATGAAATCCGGGGTTTCACGTTCCTGTAAGACAAATATTAGAACTTTTAACTTATAAAGGTGTATATATTAATGGAGAATGCAAGAGGAGGATCTAGCGGAACCAGGAATAAATAATACATACGTCAAGGTTTAATGCCGTCTGGATTAACGGGGGTCTTTTCCTTCCTACCACTAAAACCCCATCTCTTCCCCTAGGAGATGAGCCGCTTATCGGGGAAAGATCCCCACCTGATCATTCAGGTTTCGACCTTCAACGCTCCGGTGAGAGTCCCTTAGGATCGCTTTCCACTTCCATGGAGCTGTGGTTGAGAAAGACGGCATTATTTTTTTTCTCCCTCCTTATATCTTGCCGGCCAGAGGCCCGGGGCCTGATGGGGGAGGAGATTAATTTTGGTTGACAGCTTTTTCTCCGACTTTTAAGTTTCTTCTGCTCCAAGCGGTTTAAAACACCATATAGCTCAGCCGATTTTCTTTATAGGGCGATGCGCCTGGCGGCCGGAAACCGGAGGGGGACTGTTCATGGGACGGTTTCTCAGTTGGACCCGGAAAAGGAAAATGATCCGGCGGGATATCACGCGGGTTTTTTCCCGTCATACCGGAATCGGGGAGACCGATTTTACGCGCCTCTACCTCGAATCGTCCCCTCCCTGTCCGATCGGGGATTTTAACCTCCAGTACGTGGCCGGCCCCGATACCCTGGAGGAGATTTTCGGAGGGCTCGCTGAACTGACCGGGTTGCCCCCGGATAAAATCAAATCGCACTATCACCGGGAAGAGAGTTTCGCCCAGTTCGGCGAGCATCTGCTGCGGGCCGGCGCTTATGGAGATGGCGGCCGGGAAGGGAAGGGGTAGTCATGAAGCGTGGATGGCTGCCGGTGGCGGTGGTGCTGTTGATGATGAACGCGGCGGTGGCCGCCCGGGCGGAACCGCTGGCGGTCGAGGGAACCCTGTTTTTCGACCGGGGCCATTACTGGATCGAGCTGATAATCAAAGATTCCGGCGAGGGGAATATGAGCGCGGCTGAATGGAAACGGAATGATTTCGAGATCGTCGATCTGGATAACGGGCAGTCGTTCCCGCCCTCCCGGGTGGAGGTGGCCGGAGGGGATGAAAAAGAGAGCGTGCTTCTGCTCGCCTCCGGCAAACTGGGGGGGAAAAAGTGTTACCGGGTTATAATCCATCCCGCCTCCTCACGCAAGACGGTGATCGAACCGATCTGTGATCCCTTCTATTTCTCCCCCGCTCCCGGGCCCTCCCGGGGACGGGAATTCTTCCGGAAATTCATTGCCCCCGCCTTCTCCACCAGCGGGAAGTATTACCGCTGGAGCCGGTTTTGCTACCAATACGATTTCGACGCGGAGAAATCCGCCTCGGAGCTTAACCTGGAACCGGAATTCGATATCTTCGGATTTCAATTTAAACCCCGTTTCAACCAGGATAATACCAATTACTTGCGCCCTCCGGCGGAGCGCAGGGAGGTCCGCCGGCGAAACCTGGAAGCATCCCTCTCCAAATCTTTTTGGGGCGGCGAGCTTCGCTATGAGCTGGAAACCGGTTACCGGCACGAACGGTCCCAGTGCGACGAAGGGAGCGCGGCGGAGGTTGTTTATTCCCAGAGCGCCCTGGTGGAGGGAAGGGTGCGCTTCGATAATCTTTTCGATCCGGTCAACCGGCACGGGCTGGGGGTCTTCAAGGGAGTGGATCTAGGCCTGGGTTACGCCTGGCATGATTCCTCCACCGCCGATATCTGGGCTTCTTCCGCCTTCCGCGGAGGCACCCTGATGCTAAAGGGCCGCTTTACCTGGACATTTTTGGGCTGGATGCAGTTTTCCTACGCGCTCGAATCATACCGTCCCCGCCTGGAGGGCCAAGGATTCAAGCATTTTCACCAGCTCGTATTCCGGCTGCTGCTGCGGGACGTGCTGGAAAAGCCTTCCCGGAGGTCCTACCACCCGGACCTGGAAGTAACCTTCCAGAGGGGGAGAAGGTTGCCGCTATTTGAAGAGGAAACCAGGGCAACCCTGGGATTCACCTTCGATTTATATCCCTGGTAAGAGAGCCTATTCTATCCTGATGTAGCAGCGCCTGGTCCGGGGTCCGTCGAATTCACAGAAAAACACCGCCTGCCAGGTGCCGAGCAGCGGCCTGCCCCCCCTGATGATCAGGAATTCGGAGGCTCCCACCAACGTTGATTTGAGATGCGAGTCGGAGTTGCCCTCGGCGTGCCGGTAACCGTATCCGGCCGGAACCAGTTTTTCCAGGGTCTCGCTGATGTCCCGGGCCACGTCGGGATCCGCCTTTTCGTTTATGGTCACCGCCGCCGTGGTATGGGGGACGAAGACGTGACAGGTTCCCTCTTCCTTTCCGCTTTCCCGGATCAGGGCCATGATTTCACCCGTGATATCCAACAGCTCATTCCGTTTTTTCGTTTTAACGGTAATCTCTTTTAACAATCCGACCTCCCTGGTTGGTTGTTCCCCGCGGCAGGACCTTTCCCCTCCAGAGCGCCGCCTCCCCGCGGAGCACGGTTTCCCGCCGAAGCGCCTTCTCCGCGGGGAACGCTTGGTTCCGCGCGAGCACCGTTCCCCGGTGAACAATGTCGCCGCGGTTACTCGAATACATATCATCGTAGGCCCGCCCCCGCAAAGGGATAATTTCACTCCTTCCCGTCCTCCCCGGGCGGGCCGGGTCCGGCCGGTGGGGATTTCACCCGCCGGGAATTTATTTTTTTATTGAATTGGGCGGAGGGTGCGTTTAAAAGTTCACTGAAGCTTGAGTTTCCGCGCCCGGTTCCGGAGGCGCGGCGGGGACGGAGCGAATCGATCCGTCCGTCATAAAACAGGGGGAGCAGTGATGAAAAGCAAGATGATGGTGGCCGTGGTGATGGTCCTAGTTCTTCCGGCCGCGGTTCTATTTGCCGACGAACCGCTAACCGAAGCGGAGAGATCCGATTACACCCGAACCTCGCTTTACGCGGATATAATGGATTTTCTTCAGCAGGTACGGCGTCAAGCGGACGTGGTTCGGATAGTGTCTCTCTGCCGTACCGAGGAGGGAAGAACCGTTCCGCTGGTGGTTTTGAGCGAGGAGGGGATATCCAGCCCCTATGAGCTGGCCCGCGCGCGCAAATCCGCCGTGCTGATCCAGGCCAACATTCACGCCGGGGAGGTGGAGGGTAAGGAAGCCTGCCTGATGCTGATCCGGGATATCGCCTCTGGAAAGATGGGAGATCTGCTGAAAAACCAGGTGATACTGGTCATCCCCGATCTCAACGCCGACGGCAACGAAAAGTTGTCCGAGGACAACCGGAGCGACAACGGTCCCCCCCTGGCGGGAACGCGGGAGAACGCGCTCAATCTGGATCTGAACCGGGATTATCCCAAGCTTGAATCGCCCGAGATCTCCGCGGTACTCCGGGTGTTAAACACCTGGGATCCGGTCCTCTTCGTGGACATGCATACCAAAAACGGATCCTACCACCGGGCGCCGGTGACCTACACCACCGTTCTGCATCCCAATTCCTACCTTCCCCTGCGGGATTACATGTGGAACCGCCTCTTTCCCCGGGTGGAGAAAACAACCCGGGAGGAATTCGGTTACGAATCGATGCCCTACGGTAATTTCACCAACCGCTTGAAACCGCAGGAAGGATGGAGTAACCACGCCGTGGCGCCCCGGTACGGCACCAACTACGTGGGTTTGAGAAACCGCTTCACCATCCTCAACGAGAATTATCCCCATGCCGATTTCCGTACCCGGGTGCTGGCCTCCCATGCTTTCCTGCAGGCCATCCTCCGTTTTACCGGCGAACATATGCAAGAAATGCGGGAGCTGGTGGAGCGGGCGGACCGGGAAACCGCCGCCGGATTTCATAAAGAGGCGTTAATGTTGGAATACGAGATGGAGAAGTTGAAAGATCTCACGGTAAAAAGCTACCGGCTGGTTATCGAGGAGATTCCCCCCGAAGATCGCGATAAGTATCCCCCCTGGTATGAGGGGTACGTGGTCAAAAAGACCGATCAGCCCCAGGATTACCGGATTCCCTATTTCTCCCTGGCCCGGCCGGTACGCTCGGTGGAACTGCCGGAAGGATACGTGATCCTTCCCTGCGGCGGGGGGGTCCTGGAAGTGTTGCAGAAGCATGGCATCTTGATCGGTAAGATCGAACGGGCCGTCACGGCATCCCTGGAGCGATACCAGATAGAGGAGATCACCGTTTCCGACCGGATCACCCAGGGGCGTGTTTTGGTGGGAATCACCGGCCGCTATGAAGAAGAGGAAATATCCATACCGGAAGGATCTTTCTATGTCTCGCTCCGCCAGCCCCTGGCCCGGGTGGCGGCCCTCCTGCTCGAGCCCGAATCGGATGACAGCCTGCTGCACTGGGGATTCTTCAATAAACTGATCGTAAGGCAGTGGGGAAAGAACCGGCCTCGTGTCTACCCGGTGTACCGGGCCCGCGGATTGGAGGATAAACTCGATCTTATCGGTCTCTGAAGGGAACCGACCCGGAGGGCAGGCCCGTCCCCCCCGGGAGGGGGAGCGCCCGCAGGCTCCTCCCGGGCAATTTAAAGTCGGCGCTTGACCTGGTATTACCGGTTACGTATAATGCACTTACCGGCGATCATTCCCGGCGCGCCGGGCAAGGATATTTATAACCAGGATAGATTTCACCGGCGGCCGGTCCTTCCGGGTGGATGCAGTCGCGGGCGTAAGGACCGGAAGCGGTTATATAAAGGAGGTCGTGGAACATGTCGATCAGCGGATTTGAACCGAATGTCTTGTGGAAACAATTTGAAAAGATACTCAGCATTCCGCATTGCTCGGGGAACGAGAAACAGTTGGGAGAGTATCTGCTCTCCTATGCCAAGAGCCGGAATCTGGAGGCGGAGAGGGACGATACCGGTAACGTGGTAATCAGGGTTCCCGCCACTCCCGGTCACGAAGGCGCCCCCGTTGTCGTTTTACAGGGTCACCAGGACATGGTGGGGGAGAAGAATTCAGACGTCAATTTTGATTTTAACAAGGATCCGATACAGGTGGAGGTGGATGGTGATTGGCTGACCGCCAAAGGGACCACCCTGGGCGCCGACAACGGGATCGGCCTGGCCGCCGCCCTGGGGCTGGTGGAAGCGGAAGGAGTGGTACACGGTCCACTGGAGATACTGGCCACGGTTGACGAGGAAGTGGGATTGACCGGGGCGGGCAAGCTGCTTCCCGGTTTTGTCAAGGGCCAGACCCTGCTCAACCTGGACAGCGAGGAGCTGGGGGCGGTTTACATAGGATGTGCCGGGGGCGGAGATACTACCATCACCCTCCCGGTGTCGCGGACGGACGCCCCGGCCGGCACCAAGAGCCTTATCGTCAAGGTGTCCGGTTTACGGGGCGGACATTCCGGTATCGATATTATCGAGCAGCGGGGAAACGCCATCAAGGTGCTGACCCGGGTGCTGAGCCAAGTGGTAAAATCCCAACCCTGCCACATTGCCGAAATTAACGGCGGCAACAAGCGCAACGCCATACCCCGGGAAGCCTGGGGGGGAGTGATGGCGCTGGATACGGCGGTGGACGAGATTTCGGGGGTGGCCGCGAACGAGATGGAAAAGATCAAGGTGGAGTTGGGCGGACGCGAGAGCGACCTTTCGGTGGTGCTGGAGCCGGCGGACCAGGCTTACGCAAAGGTGCTGGATGAAAAATCGCAGGGAACCCTCCTGGACCTTCTTCTGGGATTGCCCCACGGAGTGGAGGCCATGAGCTACGACATCCCGGGACTGGTGGAAACTTCCAACAACCTGGCTACCATTTCCACCAGCGGCAAGGGGATGGTGATCGGCACCTCCACGCGCAGTTCCATAGTAAGCGCCCTTCAGGCCCTGCGCGATAGAATCTCCGGCATCGCCCGGCTGGCGGGAGCCGAGGTGAAGGAGAACGAGCCCTATCCGGGATGGAAGCCTGATCTGGATTCGAATATTCTCCAGGTGGTAAAGAAGGTCCATGCCGACGTGTTCGGCAAGGAACCTGAAATGAAGGCGATTCATGCCGGTCTGGAATGCGGCATCATCGGGGAAAAATTCCCCGGAATGGATATGGTATCCTTCGGCCCCTGGATAGAACACCCCCATTCACCGGAGGAAAGAGTGAATATACCCTCGGTGAATTCATTCTGGCAGCTGCTGGTGGCGGTGCTGCAGGAAATGGCCGGATAGAAATCCGCGGGTGTTCGATCGATCCCGCGCGGAGGAGATTGTGAGACCGCCTTTCTGACGGGGGCGCCGTTCTGAAGGGGGGCGCCCGCGCCTTACTCCCGGCCGATTTCCAAATTGCTTGACTTTCCGGGCGAAGATGTTATCATACCTGGAAATACTAGTATTATAGGGGTGTAGCTCAACTGGTAGAGCATCGGTCTCCAAAACCGGGGGCTGCGGGTTCAAGTCCTGCCACCCCTACATTTTTTATTTCCCGGAAACGCCGGCTCGCAAATCTTAACACCGGAAAAGGAGATTTTGGATGGGGAAAAAAAGGGTAACCAGCGGTATGAGGCCGACCGGCTGCCTGCACCTGGGGAATCTACTGGGAGCCCTGACTAACTGGGTCCGTCTGCAGGACGAGTATGATTGCTTTTATTTTATCGTGGACTGGCACGCCCTCACCACACCCGGGGGAGGCGCGGCGGTGGGGTACGAAAATGTCGGGGAACTGCAGAACTTTATCCGGGAAATGGCCCTGGATTGGATTTCGGCCGGACTGGATCCCGATAAATGTTCGATCTTCGTTCAGTCCAGTGTTCCCGAGGTGGCCGAGCTGCACTTGCTTTTTTCCATGATCACCCCCCTGGGATGGCTGGAACGCAATCCCACCTACCGCGACATGATCCTGGGTTACAAGATCGAATCTCCCAGCTATGGACTGCTCGGTTATCCCACCCTGCAGGCGGCCGATATCTTGGCGTACAAGGGAGAGTTCGTTCCGGTGGGACGGGATCAGGAAGCCCACGTTAACATGACCCGGGATCTGGCCCAGAGATTCAACAGCCTCTACGGAAAGCAGGTTTTTCCCATCACCGAGACCCTTTTAACCGAGGTTCCCAAGGTGCCCGGCCTGGAAAGCGTGGAAAAGAAAATGAGCAAGAGCGCCGGTAATTATATCGCTTTTTCGTTGAGCGAAGAGGAGACCACCGAAAAGGTGAAAAGCATGTTCACCGATCCGGTGAAAATCCGCAAGGACGATCCGGGACATCCCGACGGTTGCGTGGTTTTCGCCTTCCATGATATCTACAACCGGCCGGAACTGGAAAACATCCGCGGGGAATGCGAAAAGGGGAAGCGGGGCTGCGTGGCATGTAAAATGCAACTGGCCGGCAGCATGAACCGGGCCCTGGAACCGATAAGGAACAAGCGAAAGAAATTGGAGGAAAAACCGGAGATGGTGGAGGAAATACTGAGGGCCGGGTCGGAGCGGGCCAGAAACGCGGCCCGGGAAACTCTCCGGGAAGTGAGGGAGGTAATGAACCTTCCCCCCAGGAAGGATTATTGATGTCGGACGCGGTTGATTTTTTTATTTCGAAATTCAGAAAAAATATTCAGAAACAGGAAAAATGGGGGCGTTGTTACCGTCCCCGCCCCTACCGCAACGCCGTGGTCAGATTCAGAAACTGCTCCATCGACGATTTCGAGGAACGCCGGGATATCCTGATTAATGAGGCGGGATTGAACGCCTTCCTCTTCCGCGCGGACAAGATCCCCGGATGCGACCTGCTCTCCGATTCCGGAACCACCACCATGACCATGGAGCAGTGGGCGAGCTTGTTTATGGGGGACGAGGCGTACGGATCGAACGAAGGCTACTTCGAGCTAAAACGGCAGGTGGAAGAGACCTTCGGCCCCGGCTGGGGGGACGTGGACACCTCGGTGGGGGGGGCCTCGGACAGCCTATTCATTTTTCACCAGGGCCGGGCGGCGGAAAACGCCTTCTTCTCGGTCTTATCGAGAAAATTAAGGGAGGAGGGGAGTTCCTATCCCCCCGAGATTTCCAATAAACTCGGGCCCGAATTGAAAAACCGGATAAAATCGAAGATAACCACCCTCTCCGAGAGATTCGGATCCCTGAGGGAACCGATCTGCATCATTCCCAGCAATTCTTTTTTCGACACCACCCAGGGTAATATCGAGGACAAGAGAATGATTCCCGTAAATCTACCCTGCCGCGAGCATCTGGATAACCGGGAGGATTTTCCCTTCCGGGGAAATATGGATATCGAGGAGCTGGAAAAGTTGCTTTCCTGCGAACGTGAGCGGATACCGCTGGTTTATCTTACCATTACCAATAATACCGGCGGGGGACAACCGGTGTCTTTGGAGAATATCAAGAAGATCCGGGAGCTGACCCGCAAATTCGCCGTGCCTTTCTTCTTTGACGCTTGCCGCTTCGCGGAGAACGCCTGGTTTATCCAGCGCGGAGAGAAGGAATATTCCGGCAAATCGATTAAATGGATCGTACATGAAATGTTCCGCTACGTGGACGGATTTCATATCAGCCTCAAGAAAGACGGCCTGGTCAATATGGGAGGGGCGCTGGTGATCCGGAAAGAAGGCGATTTCAAGCGCCGCTTCCCCGATTTTTCCTGCGATCTCATCGATCACCAGATAATGACCGAAGGTCATCCCACCTACGGCGGTCTTTCGGGAAGGGACCTGATGGCCGTTTCCCGGGGATTGGAAACCATCACCAGGCAGGATTACCTGGACGCCCGGATCGGGCAGGTCGAGAAGTTCGGAGAGAAACTGGTGGAAGGCGGTATCCCGATCATCAGGCCCACCGGCGGGCACGCCGTGTATATCGACATGGACCGGTTTTTTGACGGGGAGAAGAATAAGGCGGATTTCATGGGAATTTCCTTCACCGCCTTGCTCTTGATCGGGGGGCACCGGGTGTGTGAGCTGGGCACTTACGCCTTCGGCAGCTATAACGGGAAAAGGGAAATCCCCCCCGACCCCAGGATCAACTACGTGCGGGCGGCGGTGCCCCGGTTGGCCTACGAGGATCAGGACCTTTTCTCGGTGGTGGAGGCGATCAAGGTCCTGGCCGATCACCGGGAAATGATTCCCGGAGTGAACGTGGAGTACGGACGGGAAATGAGCCTGCGGCATTTCAAAAGCAGATTTTCCTTCCTACCCCTGGCCAAGGGGGCAAAATCCAGGAAAAATAAGGTCCTGCGCTGATTCCGGCGCGTTCGCCGCCTAGCGATGTCGATTCCTTCCCCGGCGCCCGTTCCAGAGTCTGCGTATTTTCTTATTATCCTCCACAATGGAATATTTCATGCTTACTAAGAACTGCTAATCGTTCTGTACGACCGCACATTCCATTTAGGGGGTTTATTCAGTTTGGCTTACGACACCGACGAAAAAGCGGCCGGCAACTCAATTGCCGGCGCCGGAGTGCAGCATGCGCCCTCCCTCAAGAACGGGGAGCAACGGCAGTTGGCGGCGGTGATGGAAATCGCCAAGGTGGTAAATTCCCGTCTGGACCTGAATCATATCCTGTCCACCATATCCCGGGAAATCTCCAAGGTAATAGAATTTGACGTGGGTTGCGTGGCGGTATACGAGAAGGATGAGAACTGTTTGTATACCCGGCACATCTACCGCAAGAACGGGGATAAAACCGGCGAGGGCCGTTACGTCCCGCTGGACGAATCCAATCTCATCGGTTGGGTGGCCATCAACAAAAAACCGATCGTGAGGGATAATATCCCCGCGGACAAAAGGTTTACCGAGATAATGAAAGAGGATCAGCTGAAATCTGACATGGTGGTGCCGCTGTTCGCCAAGGATTTCTTCGTGGGCACGGTGAACATCGGGAGTTACGAGTGTAACCATTTCAGCGAGTTCGATCTCGAGTTGATGAAGAAATTCGGGCAACTTACCTCCATCGCCCTGGAGAATTCGCAATTACTGAATAATCTCAAGGATCTGGGAGACAAGTACCGCATCATCATGAACAAGTCCACCGATCTCATCCTGCTGCTCGATGTCTCCGGGGATATCGTGGAATGCAATCAGGCGGTGTACAAGCTCTCGGGATATTCGCCGGAAGAAATGATCGGTAAGATGCTGATAGAATTCACCCTTCCCGCCCGGCGGGAAAAATCCCGGGATACCTTCGGACAGGTTCTCCGGGGAGAGGTGAACCGCTTTCGGGAGATCCCCTATCTGAAAAAAAACGGTGAATTGATGTATTTGGACGCGGACGCGATCGTGATCAAGATTAAAGAGCATCCCTATGTCCTGCTCGTGGGACACGATGTCTCCGAAAGAAAGGTGCTGCAGGAAAAGATCACCATCCAGAATACGGAATTGATCGATATCAACAAGAAATTGCGGGAACTGGACCAGCTCAAGAGCGAGTTTCTGGGCCGGGTCAGCCATGAACTGCGCACTCCCCTTTCCATAATCATGGCCTATACCGGGACCTTGATGGAGGACCGGGATCAGTCCATCGAGCCGGAGACCAGAACTGATTTTCTGGAAGTCATTGATAAGCAATCCCACAAGCTGTTGGGTTTGATTAATGATCTGTTGGATCTCTCCAAGGTGGAGGTCTCCGGCACCATGCTGAATATCTCCCAAGGATACATCAATGAAATGATAAGGATTTCGGTTTCCATGGTAAGTCCTTCCGCGCGGCTGAAACAGGTGGAAATAATTCAAAAACTGGACGGCGGCATTCCCATTATCAGTTACGATCCATTGAGAATAAAGCAGGTCTGCGTGAATCTTCTCTCCAACGCGGTCAAGTTCGCTCCGCCCGGAGGCCGGGTGCGAATTTCATCGACGCTGTCGGACCAGGGAGTGATAGTGGCCATAAGCGATAACGGTCCGGGAATAGAGAAGCAGGATGTGGAACATATATTCGACAATTTCACGCAGGTGGACGGGGGCGCCACGCGGACCAGTAACGGCATGGGGATCGGACTCCGGTTGGTGCAGCACTACATCAAGCTGCATCAGGGAAGGATCTGGGTGGAAAGCGAGACGGGCCGCGGATCGACTTTCTATTTTTCCCTGCCCCTGGATAACGGGCAAACACCGGAGACGGCTCCCCCTGATTCCGGCGGTGAATCCTGACCCGGCCCGGTGCGGGTAATTCGCCTATCCCCCCGCCCGGAAAGCGATTGCAAAAAGCAATATACTGGTGCATAATTCTTGCATCTGCCCGGAAATACCCCATTCTTCCTTATCCAGCCTAGTTATTTCCGTCTCTACGTATCCGCCTGGGAACATTGCAATTCCAAGTTATTTTCGGTGAACGGCCGGGGCCCTTTTTCCGGGCTGAGACCGGATTTCCCTCCCTCCGCTGCTGGTATAGCACTTGCAGACTTCCCTTCACAAAACACTCCCCCATTTTTTATCGGCGAAGGGGATCGTATGCTTTAACGATTATTTTCCTGTTTTTATCTTTATGGGCCGGGGAGCCTAGATGCAGATCGAACTGGACATTCAAAATTTTAATGAGCTGATCCGGTTGGTGAAATCAAGCCTGGGAGTCGATTTTTCCAAGTACCGCCCCAGCTGTCTGCAGCGGCGGGTTTTGCACCGGATGTCCATGTTGGGCATGAACGACCTGGAGATTTACCTGGCGCACGCGTCCGAAAATCCCCCGGAGCTGGAAAAGCTGACCGATACGGTAACCATTCATGTGACCGACTTCTTCCGGGATGAGGATGTTTTTGAATCATTCGTCCAGACGCATTTGCCGCGATTGGTGGAGAGAAAGCTCTCCGGCGGGCAAAAGGAAATCAGAATATGGAGCGCCGGATGTTCGACCGGCGAGGAGACCTACAGTATGGCCATCCTCATCGATCACTGGATTAAGAAACAAATGCTGGAAATCAGCCTGGAGGCTTACGGCACCGATATCTCAGAGGATTCCTGCCGCATCGCCCGGGCCGGTATTTACTCCCGGGAGAAAGTGGAGCGGGTGCCGTCTCATATCAAATCCCAGTATTTTGATCGTCAGGGAGCGGCTTTCCGCGTCAAGGGGGAAACCATGAAGCGGGTGAAGTTCAATCAGCATAATCTATTCACTCCCTCCCCCTTTTCGATGCTGGATCTGGTGGTTTGCAGAAACGTTCTCATTCACTTCAAGCAAGAAGTGCGAAATGATATTTTATCCCATTTTCATTCTTCCCTGAACGAGAATGGGATCTTGATTTTGGGTAAGAGTGAAGCGGTGATGGGGCGGGGACTCGACCTGTTCAGGTTGATCGATCCCCGCAGTAAAACATACGGAAAAATCAATGCCCGCGACTGTTCCGAGGAGGATCGAAATGTCGAATTTTAGATTAGGCAAAACCTTGAGTAGCAAGGTTTACATCATCATGTCATTGGTGGCGTTCGTTATTTGTGCGCTTACCTCATTCGCATTGGTCACGCTTTCCGGTTCCCGGTCCGCGCGGGTCCTGGAGGAGAGGAATGAGAAACTGGGCCTCTGTATCGCGTCCCTCAGCACGACCTTTACCGGCCGCGAAAGCGAACTGGAGTGGGAGAACAAACTCAACCAACTGAAGATGGATTTTCCCTTCGTGCAAAACGTCGAAGTTCTCTCGGCGGTGGAAAAACCCCAGGTTCCTGCTCCGAAGGCGGCAAGCGGAAATAAAGAAGAAAGCACCCTAACGGATGTCCCGGCGCCGGAAGGATCCGTTCCGCGGGGGGCGGCCTATATTATTCCCCTGTCCGGAAACGGGGAGGACATGCTGCGCCTCTCCCTTCTACCGCTGGAGAGGAAGCTCCTGACCGCCGGGTTGAGGTGGGAGATCCCCTTGATCGTCAGCCTGGCCCTAATAGTGATTTTCGGGTTTTTCTATTATCTGATCCACACCATCATCAAAAAGCCGATCCGGCAACTGCTCCGGGCCAGCAGGCTTCTGGCCAGCAACGCCAACGATCTTTCCGCCCGCATAGAGATAAATTCGGACGATGAGCTAGGCCGCTTGGGAGTTACCTTGAACGACATGTTTTCAAACATATCCGAAATCATCAACGTGATTAGAACCACCTCGGACAAGGTGAATTTCTCCGCCCAGAGCCTCTCCGCCTCCACCGAAGAAATGAATTCGATAACCGAGGAAACATCCCTCACGGTTCAGAATATCGCCCGGGCCACCGATATGCAGGCCCACAAAGTCGATGAGATGATCCGGGAAATAAAGAACATGGAACGTTCGGTCAAACAGGTGGCCAACAGCGCCGACCTGGCCGCCTCCGCGGCGACCAACGCTTCCAGTACGGCCACTAAAGGCGGGGATTCCGCTAAGGAAGCGGTGGCCAAAATCAATACCATCTACGACGTGACCAAGGAATCGGCCGAGATTATCCGGCATCTGGGGGAAAGATCGAATCAAATCGGAGAAATCGTCGATGTAATAACCGATATAGCCGATCAAACCAATATGCTGGCCCTCAACGCCGCCATCGAGGCCGCCCGGGCCGGAGAGGCCGGGCGGGGATTCGCGGTGGTGGCCGATGAGGTTAAGAAGCTCGCCGAGGGAAGCGCCAAGGCGGCCGAGGAGATCGCGGTACTGATCCAGAAAACGCAGGAAGATACCCGGACCGCGGTAACGAGTATAGATCTCGGTTCCAAGGAAGTCACCGAGGGAAAAGACGTGATCACCCGGACCGGAGAAGCACTGGATGAAATCGTCGAAGTGCTAAAAAGCTCCAGTGATATGGCCCGGAGGATTTCCGCCGCCACCAAGGAGCTCAGCCGGGGAATGAACAACGTTATTGAATCTATCGACGAGATTTCGAGCAGCGCCGAGAAGAATGCCTCTTCCACCCAGGAAACCGCGGCCTCCATGGAGCAGATGACCTCCAGCATGGAAGATGTGGCCTCTTCGGCGCAAAAACTTAGCGATATGGCCATCCAACTCAGGGAGAATGTGGGACGCTTCAAGATAAATATTATCGATAAAGTGGATGAAGCGGTCACCACCTGAGAAGGTGAGCGAGTCAAAAAGGAAGGCTAAGTACATGGATGCCGAGAACATAACAAAAAAGGATGATGCGGGAATCCAACTGGTGACCTTCAGACTGGGAAACGAGGGTTACGGGGTTCCGGTGGACAAGGTTAAGGAAATTATCCGTCCCATCGACGCCTTTCCCATTCCCGGCATGGCCGGACCGGTGGAGGGAGTGATAAACCTGCGCGGGGAGATCATACCGGTGCTGAGAATTCATGCGGTGCTGGGAGTGAAAGGCGGGATGGAAGAGACAAACCAGAGGAAGAGAAGGATCATTATTCTTGATACCGAAGGAGGGGGATTCGGCTTCGTGGTGGATGAAGTGATGGACGTGGTGCGGGTGGACGGGGAAAGCATAAAGTCTTCCCCGGAGGTGAGCAGCGACCATACCTGCGATGAGGCGATGATCGGTATCGTGCAGGTGGCGGGCAGGATGATCATCTGCCTGGATCCGGGAAAGCTGGTTATTGAGTGCATCAAAGTCAAGGATCTGGTCGGGGATTGCGTTAAAAGCGGTATGTAGCGTGCCCGGGAAAGCAACTTTGTGGTAGAGGGAGGAACGGGAAGGCGGTCCGGTTCCGAGGAGAACAGCGCATGGTTTACCGCAGCGAAGCAGGGGTAGTGATCAAGGTGGGCATGGCCCAGTACCGGGTGGGAGAGGCTCCCATGAAGATGATGACATTGGCCCTGGGGTCCTGTATCGGGATAGTGCTGTACGATCAAGCCGTCCGCATCGGCGCGCTTGCCCATGTTATGCATCCCCGGAGGGATCGGGTGAAAAGCAACGCCAATAAAGCTAAATTCGTGGACACGGCGATTGATCTCATGCTTTCCCGGATGATCAAGAGGGGAGCGGATATCCGGCGGATAGTAGCCAAGATATTCGGCGGCTCCACCATGTTCGGTTCCGCGGCGGGCGGCAAGGGGGTCATTCAGATAGGGGAGGAGAATACCCGGGTGGCGCGGCTGGAACTGGCCGCGAAAAATATTCCCCTGGTGGCGGAGAGCGTGGGGGGCAGCAAGGGACGGACCATCCTCTTCGATCTATTCGACGGCAGTGTTTTGGTACGGTACGCGTACGGTGACGAGGAGATCTGCTGATGGGGCGGAATAAACCAGGCCGAAAAAATCCGATCCGCGTAGTGGTGGGGGAAGACTCCCAGTTCATGCGCAAAATGATAACGGATTCACTCAACAGCGATCCGGATATCGAGGTGGTGGGGATAGCGGGGAATGGCCGGGAAGTCCTGCGGGTGGTGAACGAGCTCGATCCCGATTGCATTACCTTGGATCTGGAAATGCCCTGCATGGACGGTTTGGAAACACTCCGCTACATCATGAGCGAATGGCCGACTCCGGTGGTGATCCTGAGCGCCCATTCCGGTAACGGCGCCCGCATGGCCATCACCTGCCTGGAATATGGGGCGGTGGATTTCGTGGCCAAGACGGCTAAAGGACACAGCTTCCCCGTGGAGGAGCTGATCGCCAAGGTCAAGATGGCGGCGGAGGTGAATGCCGGGAAAGTAAGATTCGCCCCCACCAATTTTGATTTGAGAGTGAAGAGCGCCGGACCGGTCAAGACGCCCTCCGATTACGTGGTGGTAATCGGTGCCAGCACCGGGGGACCGCAGGCGTTGATGGAAATAATCCCCCGCCTTCCGGCCCGGTTGGAGGCGGGAGTGCTGATAGTGCAACACATGCCCCCGAATTTCACGCGCTATCTGGCGGAGCGGATGGACGCGGAATCGGAAATGTCGGTAAGAGAGGCGGAAGAAGAAGACACCATATCCCCGGGAACGGTGCTGGTTGCTCCCGGGGGCATGCACCTCTTCATGGAAGAGTGCGAGGGCGTGCCCACGGTGATGCTTCTTTCCCGCAATAACCTGCAGCGGACCGCCTGTCCCTCGATTGATTTTACCCTGACCTCGTTCGCCCCCCATTTCAGGGAAAAATTAGTGGCGGTGATTCTTACCGGCATGGGAAAGGACGGAACCACCGGATGCATGTCGGTAAAGAGGTATGGGGGAAGAGTGATATGCCAGGACCGGGAAACCAGCATGATTTACGGAATGCCGGGTGAAGTCAGCAGGCATAGCCTGGTGGATGAGGTGGTTCCCCTGGACGATATGGCCGACTGCATCGTGAAAAATATTGAACATATCAGAGTCAAGGAATTTTCGAATGGAAGTTAGTGATTATAAGGCTCTTTTCATCAGCGAGGCGGAAGATATCCTGCAGGCCCTGGAAGACGGAATTATGAGCCTGGAAGGTAACCGG
This sequence comes from Candidatus Krumholzibacteriota bacterium, assembly GCA_016926065.1. Taxonomy (GTDB): domain Bacteria; phylum Krumholzibacteriota; class Krumholzibacteriia; order Krumholzibacteriales; family Krumholzibacteriaceae; genus JAFGPI01. The sequence goes on along the minus strand of JAFGPI010000226.1, from coordinate 9,667 downwards.
AACCAGCAGCCTTGCATAGAAGAGCTTTTCCGCCACGCTCATAATTTGAAGGGGATGTCGGGGGCCATGGGCTACGATCCGGTGGTGGAGGTATGTCACTGCCTGGAAAGCGTGCTGGACCGCTGCCGTAAAGGGGAGCTCGAAATAACCGCCATCTCCGCCGATATCCTTCTGCGCACCAACGATTTGCTGCGGGAGCTGGTGCAGTGGCAGATAAGCGAGCAAGAGGGGCCTCGCGGCCAGGAACTCCTGGACCGGGTTCTGGAGCTGCTTCTACCCCTGAGCGAGCTGCCGGCCACCGGGGAAGAAGGTAAGGCCCAGGATAGCACGGCGCCGGGATCGGAGTCCGCCTGGCCGGCCAATTTTCATTCGGAAGTCACCTCCACCCGGGTCGATCTTTCCCGGCTCGATTTTCTGATGGATCTGCTGGGAGAGCTTATTATCAGCCGGATTCGCCTGGGTAGCCTGGTAAGCGAGATCGGCTCCAAGAACCTGATGGAGGAACTGTCTTCTTCCAGCAGGTTGATTTCCGAGATACAGAAGGAAGTGATGGAGATCCGGCTGATCCCGGTAGGATTGGTCTTCCAAAGATTCAAGAGGCTGGTGCGGGATGTATCCCGGGAACTGGGGAAGGAAGTTGAATTTAAGATAGTGGGAGAGGATATCGGCTTGGATAGAACCGTGCTGGAGAGCATGGTCGATCCCTTGGTCCATTTGATCCGGAACGCCATCGATCATGGGATTGAAAAACCTTCCGCCAGAATAGCGGCGGGAAAATCCTCCACCGGAAGAATAATCCTGAGCGCCAAGAGGGAGCGCAATCACGTCGCCCTGGAGATAGCCGATGACGGGAGGGGCATAGATTTCAAGAAAATACTGGCGGAGAACGATTCCGGCGGTGCGTCCGGAGGTTCACCGGAAGAGCTCACCGAGGAAGAGATATGCCGCATTCTGACCAAACCGGGTTTCAGCACCAAAGAGGACGTGAGCCGCTACTCCGGCAGGGGGATCGGTATGGACATAGTGAAGAAAACCACCGATTCACTGGGAGGATCGCTGCACATAAAGAGCGGGAGCGGCCGGGGGACCACCATCACCATGTTGATTCCCGTCAATCTGTCCATAATCAAGGCGCTTCTCTTCAGCATAAACGGGGGAGTGCATGTCCTGCCGATCGAGTACGTGCAGGAAACCCTAAGATTCGAGCGGGGCGTTTTCAAGACCATCCGCGGCCGCGAGGTCATCCAAACGAATGACGGTCCCATTCCGGTTATCAGGGTGGAAGAGATCTTCCCCTCACCCCCGGAAACGGGAAAATCCCGTTTCATAAAGGTGATCCGGGTCAAAACGGATGAAGGCACCGTCGCCTTGGTGGTAAACCGAATCATCGGCCAGCAGGATGTGGTGATTAAGGGGCTGCCCTCCATGATTAGGGGAATCGGAGGGATCTCCGGAGCCACCATCCTGGGCAGCGGAAAGATCGCTTTCATATGGGATCCCCGTGTAATTTTTCAAGGAAGGAGTACGTATGAGTCCGATGAAAAGGCCGTCGTACTTGAGGATTGACGCCTTAAAGGAGTTGGGCAATATCGGTTCCGCCCACGCCATAACCGGGCTGTCCGAGTTGCTGAAGAAAAGGATAGATGTGTCGATCACCAATGTCGACATCATTCCCTTGCAGATAATCTATACCCTGTTCAAGGGTCCCGAATCGATGGTCTCCGTGATTTACCTGGAAGGGTACAGCGATGATTTCCGGGGTATGATGTTCCTTATTTTTCCCAATCCGGAAGCCAGCAAGATGGTGGAAATGGCCTCCGGGAAAAAGGTGACGGATGTCAACTCCATGGATGAATATTCCCTTTCCACCCTCAAGGAAATCGGAAATATCATGTGTGGCTGCTACCTGAACACCCTGGCTTCCTTTATCGGCCAAAAGATAATGCATTCCATACCCCAGTTATCCAACGATATGTTGGGTGCGGTCATGGATTCGATCCTGATCGACTTAAGCATGGAATCCGATTACGCCATTGTGCTGGAGACGGCTTTCACCCTGACCCAAAGCAAGTGCAAGGGATTCCTGTTCTTTATTCCCACTTCGGAATCGATTAACACCATCTTTGATGCTTTAGGCGTGGAATAGAAAGGAAAGGAGAATACGAAGTGAAATCCAGAGTATTGGTAGTAGATGACGCGATATTCATGCGGAAGATGATCTCGGATATCCTGGAAGGGTACGGTATGGAGGTAGTGGGTGAATCCGATACCGGTTCGGACGCGGTGGAGAAGTATATCGAACTCAAGCCGGATCTGGTGACCATGGATATTATCATGCCGGAAATGAACGGAATCGACGCGGTGCGCGGCATTATCGCCGCGGATGCTCAGGCCCGGATAATTATGTGCAGCGCCCTGGGGCAACAAGCATTGGTGCAGGACGCGCTGACCGCGGGAGCCAAGGATTTCTTGATCAAGCCATTTAATCCCTCCCGTGTTATCGAGGTAGTTTCGCGAGTTCTGAATCTGGCTTCCCCCGTATAGGCAGGATGTTGAAAGGATCGTTTATGCCTGAACTTAATGCCGATGAACGTGATGTTCTATTAAGTTTCGCTTCTCGTGTGGATCGCAACGATCCGGGAGCCTTGAATAATCTGGGAGTCCTGTATTTCCGCAAGGGGATTTACGGCGAAGCCATCGAGCAGTTCAAGGCGGCGCTGAAGATCGATCCGAAATTCGATCTGGCCCGGGACAACCTCCAGTATCTGTTCAATGAAACGGGACAGGAGGATCCGGATGTCAGCAAGTGGAAAAAGGAAGTGGAAGAGGATCCCCAGAACAACGAAGCCCTGTTGAGGCTGGGGGTCAGTTTTCAGAACATGGGACGGTTGGAAAAAGCCGCGGAGATCCTGGGCGAAGTGGTGGGTGGCAATCCCGGGAACTACATGGCGAGAATCCACCTGGGGGGGGTCCTTAAGGCCCAAGGACTTTTCCAGCAGGCACTGGAGCACTATCTTTGCGCGGGGGATAAAGTGGGTAATTCCGCGGTCTTTCACACGGACCTGGGCGAGATTTATTACAATCTCGGCCGCACCGATGAAGCCATTTCGGAATTGAGGGCGGCCATCAAGCTGGATGCGGATTACTGGAGATCGCATTTCCTCCTTTCCTTCGCTTTCGGGGATATCGGGCATTTCCAGGACGCGCTGGACGAGAGCCGCATAGCCTCCCGGCTGAATCCTTCCTTCCAGAACACGGAGGCCAACCTGGCCCTGTCGGATTACGACCGGGAGGGACGGGGCGAAAGACCGAGCAAGGAAATTCCCAGCCTGGAAAGCACATCCTTCACTCTGGGGACCGCTTACCGGGAAAGGGGATATTTCCAGGAAGCCTTTAGAGAACTGAAAAAAGCGCTGATGGACATGCCCGAGAAAGACCGGGTTCTGATCGAGATCGGCAAGGTTCATATCGCCGAGGGGAATAATGACAAAGCGCTGCTGACTTTCCTCAAAGCCCTGCAGGAAAATCCTGAAAACGCCGAGGCCTACAAACTGTGCGGGTGCGTCTACCACCTGCAGGAAGAATATAAATCCGCCGCCACCTGTTACCTGCAGGCCTTCCGGCTCAATTCGGCGGATGCGGATTCGATGAACAATCTGGGCGTTCTGCTTTACCAGGTGGGTTTGCTGGAAGACGCCGAAAGAATGTTTAAAAAAGGTTTGAACCTAAAGCTCTACAGCCTGGAGCTTAACTATAATTTCCTTACCTGCAATCTGCTAAAAGAAGAATACATGATGGCCGAAAACCTCATTCAGCGACTGGAAGCCTTCGTGGGGAAAAGCGCCATGCTGTATGAAAAGAGAGCCCTGCTCCATTATAAGCTCAACCGCATGACCCTGGCCCTCTTCGATCTGGAAAGCGCCCTCACCTTTGACCGCAATCACAGCGACGCCCTGTATTTGAAGGGGCTGGTTTTTCTGCGGGAGGAAAATTTCAAGGGAGCCATCCAAGCCATCCTGGACGGTTCCAAGATCCGGATGGAATACACGGGATTTCATTATTGCCTGGCCCTGGGGGACCAGATAAAAGCCGATCCCATAAAAGTGGATTCCCGGCTTCCCGTCGAACCGGAGGACGAGTTGATAGAGCTCCTGCAGGCCGGGATAGTGCGCCGGTTCGATAAAATCAAAGATGCCCTGATGCAGGTGGCGGAAAACGGAATAAATGAAATTCTGGAGAAGAGGGCCAAGGAGAACGAAGACTTGGAGAAGGCCCTCGCCCCGGCAGCGGAGCAAGAGAAAAAAGCCCCGGAGAACAAAGCCGTGGAGAAGGCCCCCGCCCCGGCAGCGGAGCGGGAGAAAAGAGCCTCCGGGGTCAAAAAGCCTTCCGGCGGCAACGAACGGAACGTGGACCTCCTGGAGGAGATAAAATTCGATCTGTAGCGAGGGAAAGGAAATCATTTCATGGCTATCCAGTCATCCATAAAAGAGCTTGGATTGTTTGACCTGTTTCAGGTGTTGAACCTGAACGGCAAGACCGGAAGGTTGATCATCTCGGAGACCGATGACGGACGGGAAGCTCAAATCTTATTCAAGGATGGTTCGGTTTGCCTCGCCAGCATCTATGAGCGATCGGCCAAGACCGTGGAAGATCTCCTGGAAGAATGGGGAGTGGTGGATGAAACCTCGATGGCCAAGATCGAAAAATGCCTCCGCAAGTATAAGAATATGGTCGATTGCCTGGATGGTGAGAGGGTATCCTCCAAAACCCATCTGGAGAATTTTTTCGCCGCCCGGATACGCGAGAGCGTCTATAACATTTTCAAATGGGAAGCCGGCGATTGCCGTTTTATCGAGGAAGAGCTGGATATAAAACGGGAAGTGCTGGTGATGCTCAACGTTGAAAATCTGATCATGGAGGGCGCGCGGAGGATAGACGAATGGTCCAATATCAAGAGCAAGGTGCCTTCGCGGCATTCGGTGTTCCAATTCTGCTCGGATAACCAGCAGGAGCAAAGGCTGAATCTGAAACCCAAGGAATGGGAAGTGTTATCCCTCATCGACGGGAAGCATTCCGTCTTCGAGGTGAACAATATCGTGGGAGAGGACCTGTTTTCCACCAGTAAGCTGATCTACGGACTGGTGGTGATGGGCGTTATAGAGCTGGTCAACGGCGATGAAGACCATGCCCTGGGGGTAAACTGCGAGGGGCGGATAGAGGAACTGATTCGTAACGGCAGGAAATATTACAGCCATTTCAATTTGGAGAAGGCCGCCGCCGAATTCGAGAAGGCCCTGCAGCTGGATCATGACTGCTTCGAAGCCCTGCGCATGCTGGGCGAGATTTACTATAAGATGGATAGATTGAGTGAGGCGTTGATATTTCTTCGCAAAGCGCGTCAACAAAAACCACACAACCAAAAAACCATGTTCATCAAGGGTTACCTGCACGCCCGTCTGGGGGAAGTCGAGCAGGCCATCAGCGAATGGGAGGAGCTGCGGGAAATGACCAGCAATCCGAAGATTATAGACCTGGTCAAACGCAGAATTTCAGTGGCCCGGGAATGGGAGAAGGTCCTCCAGGAATATTAATAGATTTCCCCCTCTTCCACTTTTTTCCTTTTTTCCCTATTTGAGCTTTCAACGGAACGGTTTTGGTGCTACTATTTGCCGCCGAACGGGTGGGAAAGAGTGCCCGGATTTTAACTTTACTTTAGGCGGGAGGTTTTTGACATGCGTTTCAGAGCACTGCCGGTATTACTGACAGCCATGCTGCTGGCCCTCTCCCCGGCGGTATTCGCCGAAGAGGGAATGTGGCAGATGGACAAGTTCGATAGCCAGCTATTCCAGAAGATGCGGGGGCTGGGGCTGGAACTTTCCCAGCAGGAGATATACTCTCCGCGGGGTAAGGGCATCGCCTACGCGATAATTCAACTGGGGGGAGGGACCGGATCGTTTGTTTCGCCGCGGGGTCTGATTCTCACCAATCATCACGTGGCCTTCGGCGCCCTGCAGAGAGCCAGCACCGCGGACAACAATCTCATCGAGAACGGATTCTACGCGGACAGCATCGAAAAGGACATAGAGGCTCCCGGATACGAGGCCCGGGTGCTGATATCGATCAAGGACGTAACCGCCGAGATGCTTAAGGCCGCCCGGGGTAAGAGCGGGGCGGACCGTTACCAGGCCCTGGAGAACAAGATAAAGGAAATACAGAAAGAGGTGGAACAAGACGAGGATGTCCGTTGCACCGTTGCCAGTTTCTACGATGGCATGGAGTACAAGCTTTACACCTATTTTTTGATTAAGGATATACGGCTGGTATACGCTCCGCCGCGATCGATAGGTAACTACGGGGGAGATATCGACAACTGGATGTGGCCCCGGCACACGGGGGATTTCTCCTTTTTCCGGGCCTACGTCGCCCCGGACGGAGGTTCCGCCGAATATGCCGAAGAAAACGTTCCCTATCAGCCGGCCGTGCACCTGGCCCTGTCCTCGACCGGCGTGAAAAAAGACGATTTTATGATGATCATGGGATATCCGGGCAGAACCATGCGTTACCGCTCCTCCTATTCCATCGATTACAACCAGAACTGGAGCTATCCCAACCGGATCAAGATATTCGGCGAGATGATCGACATGTATCAGAAGGCCGCGGAAGCCGATCCCGCCCTGGCCATTAAGGTCTCCTTTTTCGACCAGATGCTCAATAACTCCGTGAAAAATTACCAGGGTCAACTGGAGGGATTCCGCAAGGCGGGACTGCTCGACCGCAAGCTGGCCGAGGAGAAGGCCATGCAGGAATGGATCAAGAGTGACAAGAAGCGCGAAAAGAAATACGGGGATATCCTCTCCTCCCTGGCTGCCTTGTACGAGGAGCAGAAAACCTACCGCGAAAAGAGCAATATCAACGGATTGATGAGGTTCGGCAGCCAGATGCTGGGCGCGGCCGGAAGGATCTACCACTGGTCGAAGGAAAAGGTCAAGGACGACCTGGACCGGGACCCCGGTTACATGGAAAGAGATATGCCCCGCTTTAAGATGCAGCTGCGGATGATCGACCGGAGCTACGATCCGGGAATAGACCGGCAGATACTGAGATATTTCATCGACCTGGCCATGGAACTACCGGAGGGACAGAGGCTCAAGGGTCTGGACGAGGCCATTCAGAAGTCAGCGGGGGCGGACCGAGATGAGAAGATAGATCGATTACTGGATAAACTATACGGGGAAACCAAGCTGGGAAACGCCGAGGAGAGGATGAGAATGTTCGAGCTCTCCACGGAAGAGCTGATGAAGGAAGGAGATCCCTTTATCCTCCTGGCCGCCCGCCTGTGGAAGGAAAACGAGGAGATGGACAAAAGGGACGAGGCCTTCAACGGCTCGGTATCGGAGATACGGCCGCGTCTGATCGAGGCCCTGCGGGAATGGAGGGGAGGGGCATTTTATCCCGACGCCAACGGCACCATGCGCCTGACTTTCGGAAAGGCCACCGGTTACAGCCCCCGGGATGCGGTAAGCTATGACTATATCACCTCGCTGGGAGGGGCCCTGGAAAAACATACCGGGGAAGAACCGTTCGATTGTCCCCCCCGGCTGCTCGAACTGGGACATAACCGGGAATACGGTAAATATAAGGATGAATATCTGGACGATGTTCCGATCGCCTTCCTGGCCACCTGCGATATCACCGGCGGTAATTCGGGCAGTCCCATCCTTAACGGTAAGGGTGAAGTGGTGGGAGCGGCCTTCGACGGCAACTGGGAGAGCATATCGTCCGATTACCTGTTCAACCAGAAGCTCACCCGCACCATCAGCGTGGAGTCCAGGTATATCCTGTTCGTTCTGGATAAGTTCAGCGGGGCGAAGGAACTTTTAGGGGAAATGTCGGTGCATTAATCGATTTCCCGACCGGGACGAAGTCTGAAGTGCCGGACGGGCGGAGAGACCGCGTGGATTTCGGACAACCGGGAGTATGGCGTGGGTGAAGCATTCGCGTTGGTTACCGCCGTGGCCTGGGCTGCGGCGGTGATACTATTCAAGAAATCAGGGGAAGAGGTGCCTCCCTTCGCCCTGAATTTCTTCCGGGTGACGCTTTCCTCGATACTCTTTATAATCACTTTGGCCTTACTGCGTGAACCGCTGTGGAGCGGGGCGCCTCCCCGGGATTATCTCATACTGGTGCTGAGCGGAACCATTGCCATAGCGATATCCGACACCCTGTTTCATCGATGCCTGAACACGGTGGGAGCGGGGATTACGGCTATCGTGGACTGCCTCTACTCTCCCTCTGTGGTTCTATTCGCCTATATCCTTCTGGGGGAGCGGCTGGGTCCCTGGCAGTTCGGGGGGATGGCGGTGATTTTATCCAGTATTCTGCTGGCTTCCCGGCATGAGCCTCCGGCGGGAAAAACTCGCCGGCAGTTGATCATCGGTATTATGTGGGGAATCTTATCGATGGTGACGGTGGGACTGGGGATAGTAATAGCCAAACCGGTGCTCGACCGGTCACCGGTGCTGTGGGCCACCGCCGTCAGGCAATTCGGCTGTTTCCTGGTGATGTTGCCGGTAGCGCTGGGGTCCCCCTCGCGCCGTAGAATCTGGGCGAATTTCATACCCAAGAGAAACTGGAGATTCCTCGTTCCGGCGACCGTGGTGGGATCTTTCCTGGCCTTGATATTCTGGATCGCGGGAATGAAATACACCCAGGCGGCCACCGCCGGTATCCTGAATCAGACCAGTTCCATTCACATCCTGATTCTGGCTTCGGTCTTCCTCCACGAACCCTTGACCCGGCGGAAAATAGCGGCCGCCTGCCTCGCCCTGGCCGGTATCGCGATGGTAACCGTGGGCTGAAATCCCGCGGCGGGGAATCACGGCGAGGGGCCGGCCGGACCTCCCGGGAACGGCCCGTTCCTCCATACCGACTGGACCGGTTTAGGGGAAAGAGGCCGGTATTTTAGCCCTACCGGAGATAAACCAGTTTGCGCGATTGCTCGAACTCTCCCGTGGATATCCTCATGAAATAAACTCCCGAAGCGACTCCCCGGGAGGCGTTATCCTTTCCGTCCCACACGATCTGATAGCGGCCCGCGTTCCGGTTTTTCCTTTCCAGGGTGCGCACCAGCCGTCCGGCCGTATCGTAGATACGCAGCTCCACCAAGCTGTTCCCGGAAACCGAATAGGAAATGGTGGTATGGCCGTTGAAGGGATTAGGATAATTCTGTTCCAAGCGGTTCGCGAAAGAGGGAGTCTCCTGGAACCCAGTGGTTCCTCCCCCGGCGCAGGCGCTATCCTGCACCGAATAACCCCCAGCATACCCCGCTGTGTTAACCAGGCAGACACGGTAATTGAAGCAGCCGGATACCGGGTGATGCTGGTAGCTGAGAGCGGGATAGGAGACCATATCCAGATAATTCGTCTCCTGGGGAATAAATCCGTCCGCCGTATCGCAGTAAATGGCGTAATAATCGTAGTTGCCCATTTCCCGGGGATCCCAGGTCAGCTTGATGGTGGTATCGTTGAGGGCGGTGGCCGAGAATCCCTGGACGTAGGCGGGAGCGGAGGTCGCCGCGCCGGGTCCGCCGTAAAGGCCCTGGTTCGAACAGGATTCGTCCGGATCGTTCAAGCCCGGATCTCCGCTATCTATCCCTCCCGAGTGCAGG
>JAFGPI010000225.1 GCA_016926065.1 Candidatus Krumholzibacteriota bacterium | reverse complement strand
GAAAACGCCTACGGCGTGACGATCTGCGAACAGATCGTGGCGGATACCGGGCAGGAATGGACCCTGGGCGCCGTCTATTCTCCCTTACACCGGCTGGAGAAGAAGGAGTTGGTGGCGACGGTCAAGGGGGAGCCCCTTCCCGAACGCGGCGGCCGGAGCAGGATCTATTACCGCGTGACCCGGGAGGGTAAAAAGGCCCTCCTGGAGATAAAGCAAATCAACGCGGCCATCTGGCTGGGTATTCCTTCCCTGGAGTTGGAACGTTCATGATCGATGAAACCGATCCGCGCAGGCAGCCTCCCCGCTTGGCCCGGGCTTTACTGGCCAAGATCTCCGAGAGGGATATCCGTTACGCCGCCCTGGGTGATTTCGAGGAAATATTCAATCGGATCGCCCGCGAAGCGGGACCGGCCCGGGCCCGGTCATGGTACTGGTCACAGGTGTTAAGATCGATCCCCTCATTCATTAACGAATCCTTTTACTGGAGCGTGGTCATGCTAAGAAATTACTTCCTGGTGGCGTTGCGTAATCTGAAAAAGCACAAGAGTTATTCTTTGATCAATATACTGGGATTATCGGTGGGCATGGCCTGCTGCATACTGATAGGAACCTATATCCTGAACGAGTTGAGTTACGACCGTTACCATGAGAAATCCGACCGCATATTTCGCCTGGTCTCCATATTGACCCTGGGGGATAAGCCGAACGACGTGGCCACCACTAATTTCCCTCCCGCCCTGGCCATGCGGAACGATTATCCCGAGGTCGTAAATTCCGTTCGTATCGTCCCCTACCGGAAGGTGCCGGTTAAATACGGGAACAGGCAATTTTACGAGGAGCGTATCTATTACGCGGAAGAAACGGTGTTCGACGTCTTTACCTTTCCCCTGCTGAAGGGCGATCCGGGGACCGCCCTCACCACGGCCCACTCGGTGGTGATTGCCGAGGATATGGCCCGCAAGTATTTCGGCGCGGAGGATCCCCTGGGCAAGGTCCTCAAATTCAATAACCGGGACGATTTCACGGTGACCGGGGTGATGGAGAAGGTGCCGTCCAATTCGCATTTCGAGTTCGATATGCTTTGTTCCTTCCAGACCTTCCTGGAAGCCCGCAGGCCCCTGGTGGAATCCTGGGCCAGCTATTTCGGGTGTTTCAGTTTTGTCCTGTTGGCCGAAGGGACCGATTACCGGGAGCTGGAAAAGAAACTTCCCGGGATGAAGCAGAAGTATTTCGGAGACTCGCTCAAGGGCAGGGGAGTGGATGTCGACTATTTCTTGCAGCCCCTGACCGCCATCCATCTTCACTCTCACCGCCGGCACGAGATATCCGGAAACAGCGATATTAAGTACGTCTACATCTTCGCCGCGGTGGCCGTTTTTATCCTCCTGATGGCCTGCATAAACTTCATGAACCTGGCCACCGCCCGGGCGGCCACCCGGGCCCGGGAGATCGGGATGCGCAAGGTACTGGGCGCCGATAAGGCTCAGATCATGCGGCAGTTTTTCGGAGAATCGATATTTTACAGCATTATCTCCTTCATTTTCGCCCTGCTCCTGGTTCACCTGACCCTCCCCCTCTTCAGTTCCCTTTCCGATCGTGCTTTAACGCTGGATTACGCGGCTCATCCCTGGATAATCCCGGTCTTCATAGCTCTGGTTTTACTGGTCGGCCTGGTGGCGGGGAGCTATCCGGCCCTGTACCTTTCCGGCTTCAATCCGGTCAGGGTGCTCACTGCCAATTCAGGATCCAGCCGAACCAGCTCGCGGTTTCGACGGACGCTGGTGGTGGCCCAGTTCGCCATCTCCATATCCTTGATCATTGCCACCTTCACCATCATCAATCAACTCGATTACATGAAAAACATGGATCTGGGATTCGACCAGGAGCAGGTGGTGGTCCTGCCGGTAATGGACCGGAATATAGCGGCCTCCATAGAGTCGATAAAAAGCGAGCTGGTCGCCTACCATGGGATCATCAGCGCGGCGGCTTCCTCCCATGTCCCCGGAGGGATAACCAGCGGCGCCTCCCTGGTTCCGGAGGGGTACGCCGACGGCCAGGCCCAGATGATGAACGTGATGAGCGTGGACTGCGACTATATATCCACCCTGGGGATGGAGATCGTCCGGGGAAGGAATTTCTCCCCCGAATTCACCGCCGACACCTCCCAGGCCCTGCTGGTCAACGAAGCGGCCGTCGCCGCCATCGGCTGGGATGACCCCCTGGGGAAGACCATTCATTTCTCGGCCGATCCGGACCAGGTCAAGAAAACAGTCGTGGGCGTGGTCAAGGATCATCATTACGTCTCCCCCCACATTGAAATAGAACCCCTGTACATCGATCTTTATGGAAGAGGGTACCGGACCATTTTCGTGAGGATCGAGCCGGATGACATCCCCACCACCCTGGCTCACGTAGAAAATGTCTGGAAAAGGTTCGATCCCCATCGCCCCTTCGACTTTTATTTCCTGGACGAGTCGTATAACCGGCAATACCGGGTGGAGGAGAAGCTGCGCGGCATATTTTTCAATTTCACCTTCCTGGCCATTATCATCGCCTGCCTGGGACTGTTCGGCCTGGCCTCCTTTGCCGCCCAGCAGCGCGTAAGGGAGATCGGGATACGCAAGGTATTGGGGGCCTCCGTGCCGGGAATAGTCCTGCTGCTCTCCCGGGAATTTTCCCGCTGGGTGCTGGCCGCCAATATTATCGCTTGGCCGCTGGCCTGGTACGCCATGAACCGGTGGCTGCGCAATTTCGCCTACCACACGGATTTGAGCTGGACGGTGTTCGTAATCTCCGGGGTGCTGGCGCTGCTGATCGCCGTGGGGACGATCAGTTTCCAGGCGGTCAAGGTGGCCCACACCGATCCGGCCAAATCGCTAAGATATGAGTAGAAGCCCGCTGGGACCGAATATAAAACAGGCCGCGTATTGTACGGCCCGTATTAAACATCAATCGTCCACCCGCCGGTGAACCGTATTTCGGCACCCTTAGAAAGATAAGCCCATCATCAGGGCGAATCCGATATTCTTCGTTTGCTCGTCTTCGTAGTCGATGGTGGGAGGCAGGTTGGTGCCAGCGATACCATGACCGGTGACCGTTCCGGCCTGGATAAAATGAGTGCGGCCCATGTTGAACCGTCCGTCTATGGAGAGCCTGCTGAAACCCATCGTATACTCGAAGCCAAAGCCGAAAACGATGGCTAAATCGGTGGTAGTGGTGACATCGGAGTAATCGTAGATGGCATTGACGGGACCCATTACCACCTGCTGTAATATTGGATCCCAACGGAGCTCCTCCCCCTTGACATCCATTTCGGCCTTGATGCTTATGCCCACGGAGGGTCCGAGAAGGAAATAAGGTTTAAAGCTGTGATCCGCCCGCATGGTGTACCTTCCCAGGATGGGAATGTCGATATAGTTGAATCTACTATCGAACTGATAATTAATAAAACCGGGATAAACTATCGATCCTTCGCTTCCTTTCTCCGCGTAAAGGACTTCCAGCTGCACGCTGACGTCTTTGGTGAAGGCATAGTTCCCGTAGACTCCGCCGATAAAACCATTCTTGAACGCCGTATCATGCCAGCCCTCGGGAACGGTTGTGATATTGGCCGAAAAAATGCCTGATTTGGCACCGAACGTTATATTCCTAGCCGCCGAGGCGGAGCTCAATATAACCAGGATCAACGCTGCCATTGCGAAACGCTTCATTAATATCTCCTTCCCCAAGCTTATTTTTTCATTCAAATTGTATGCGTATGCATCCCGGTTCACGGGAAACCAAGACGGAAGAAATATATTAAAATGCGCCATTTATGTCAATACGAGTTGGCGGTATATCTGCAATGGGTCTCTAAAGGGATAAAATATCTTGAAAAAGATCTTGGGGGAGGGTACGATTTCGCCGAAAAGGTGGTAAGAATTAAGCTATAGCGGAATTGAACGGTTCGGCGAATTGTTCGATTATTTGGCCTCAGGGCGGAAGAAGGAGGAAAAGATGAAGAAATGGTTCTTGCTGTTGATTTGCTTGTTTTTGGTGGCCGGCTGCGGCAAACCGGCGACCAGGGAAATCGATATCGCCACCGACACGGCCGAGGATGCCGATTTTTCCAGCGCCGATCTGGCTAAAATCACCGACGCGATGATAAATTCCATGGAGGCGAACGGTTTTTACCAGAAGTATGCCGGGCAGCATGGAGGGGAGAAACCGATACTGCTTCTGGCCAAGAGCCTGCTGAACAAGACCGACGAGCATATCGAGACCAGGCTGGTGCTGGAAAAAATCCGCACCGCGATGATGAAAGATAATATGGCTCAGTTCGTCGATGACCAGGCCTTCGATATGGCTCTGGATCAGCTCAATCTGCAGGCCACCGATCTCTATGACAACTCCAAGGCGGCCCGGTTGGGAAGATTCGTGGGCGCCAAATTCATCCTCCGCGGAACCATTACCAATATCCGGAAACAGGATGGCAGGGAAACGATCAATTTCTTCAACGTTACCCTGGATATATTTGAAGTGGAGACGTTGCTCATCAAATGGACCGACGAGGTGGAGTTTAAGAGAGCCAGTACCAAGGGAAAAGTCCGCCGGTAGCTTTCTTCGCGCCGCCATAATTGGGACCGGCGGAGTGGTCAAGGCGGATATTTCTCCCTTGCCGAATCCGGAAACGACAGGGTAGTACCAGTGAAGAAAATCGTTGTCCTGGCCGTACTCTTGTTGACGGCCGGGTGTTCCACCTATACTTCCAGAATGGAAGTTTCCCGCGATCTCTATTACGAGGGGCAGTACCAGGAAGCACTGTTGAGCGTCAACAAACTCGTAAAGGATGCCTCGGATAACGATATCTATCTCTATCTGCTCGAAAGGGGCAAGATTCGCCTGGCCTACGGGGATTACGACTCGGCCATAGTCGACCTGCAAGAGGCCGAAAGAAGGTTTCATGAGATAGAAAAAACCTACTCCGTAGGCGAATTCATGAAAAGCTCCTTGATCAGCGCGGAAAAAATAGAATATCAGCCGGAATCCCACGAAAAGATCCTGATAAACGCATATCTGCTTCTAGCTTATTGGCTGGAGGGGGACGTGGAGGGCTCGTACGTGGAGCGCAACCGGGTCAATAACCGTCTCCAACAGTACACCGACCAACTTTCCCAGGCGGATTGGGAAAAACTGGACGTGCCCTTCGCGCGGTACCTGGTGGCGCTGCTGTACGAGATGGAGGGATTGAACGACGACGCCCGCATCGAATATGACCTGATCAGGAAGCTGAGGCCCGAGGCCGCTCCGCCCGAGGCCAATTCCAATCTGACCGAGATCGCCGTATTCACCGAGTTCGGCCGGGCCCCGGTGAAGGTGTCGAGGGAGATCCGGGGTTATTTCGATAAGAAGGACGGCAAGCTGTTCGCGGTATTCCTTGTGCCCGGAATTCCGCAACCGCTGATCTTCGATGCCGGAGGGGCGGGAGGGCTGGATCTGACCGACCCCGGGGTGATTTTCACCTTCGCCTATCCCGAATACCAGCGCCAGCCCCGCCAGGTGGAGTACTGCGCCATAGTGATAGATAACGTGGAGGCTTCCCGCACCGTTCCGCTGGATAATGTCGAGGAAACCGCCATGGCGGCTTTCAAGAAGAAGCAGGGATCGATACTTTTTAAGGCCGCCCTGCGCACCGCGCTTAAAACCTCCGCCCAGACAAAATTGGCCGATAAGGGAGGAGCGGTGGTCGATATACTGGGAAAGGTGCTCTCGGCCGTGGAGCGGGCGGACACCCGATCCTGGCAGACCCTGCCCGCCGAAATACAGGTTTTCAGGATGGAATGCGAGCCCGGCCCGCACGCGGTATACGTGAGATATTATGGTGAGGGCGGCCGCCTGCTGGGAACTTCGCCCTCATGCAGGTTTAAAGTCGAAAAGGGGAAGAAGGTGATCTTATACTTCCCCGGGCCTTCCTGAAGAACCGTTCGTAACCGGCGCTACCCTCTACACTTTATTCTTGATTGATCTTTGCTGGTCATCGTCATTCCCCGGACTTCACCAGTGATTATTCTGGGGATCGGCTGTGGCTGTTTATGCCCCGGACTTCAATTCCTGGCTTAAACGGGCGGCTATGATCTTGGCCCACAGCTTATGCCCCTCTTTGTCCAGGTGAATGAAATCATGGTAGAGGGCCTCTTTCTGTTCGCCGGTGAGATTGAATCTTTCTATTTCGTCCGCCAGGTAAAAAGGATCGAGTGCGTACTTGTGGAGCAGATCCAGCACCAGGGCGTCCTGGGGGGCGCCTCCGGTCACCTGGTCTCTCATGGGGGAGATAAAGATGTAATGCCTGTATCCGCGCTCCTTTAGAAAATCATCCATCTCCCTTAAATTTTTTACCGCTTTTTCCACCACCAGGACCTTGGTCGAATCGTCGGCGAATCCGCTCCAGTGGCTGTAACGTTTGTTATTTTGCTTGTAGCAGAAAAAATACCATAATTCCCGCAGGGCCCAGCGGGGTTCGCGGTTGAATACCGGTTGTCCCTGGATGCGGGTCAGTCCCCGGTAGAAGTCGTCCTCGGGAACGATGGTAACGTAGGTGGCGGCGGGCAAGAAGCGGTATTCATGGATGAAGGCGGCTATGTTCTCCACTCCCCAGGCGTTTACCGCGGCGTTTCCGCACAGGTAACCGGGCAGGCCGCTTTCCTCCAGGAACTCCCCGGTGAGGTGGGAAAATAGCTCCCGGTTGCCGATGTATGATCCTCCGTAGGTCACCGAGTCACCCAGGAATAGTATTTTGTTCCCCTTGTTTTTATCCCAGTAATAATCCGTTCTCAGCCCCAGGTTGTTGAATTTGACCCGGGCTCCCCCGAAGCGGGTATACTCCCTTTCCGCCAACGGCCGGTATCCGTATATAGGGGAGGAATCGTACATGATGGGATTTCCCAGGCCCATGAATTTCCTCAGCAGCAGTTCGCAGAGGAACAGGGCCAGGATCACGCAGAAGAGCGAGAAGATTAATAGAACAATCCCTTTATGTCTTTCCAGCATCGTGCTTCGTCCGCCGGCCATTTTCGCGCCTTTTTCTTGATTCCCCGGTGCCATCATTTGCCCATTTCTGTAAGAACTCCGCCCGCCCGTATGAACTGGGAGTAGGGATTCCGCCGCCCACCCATTTACGCGGGGACCCTGCCCTCCCGCGTGAACGGGAAGCAGGCCGCCACTCACCCCCGGCTACCTTGTCCCGGGATAATCGGGCCGTTGCCATTTAATACCTGTATGACATTTATCAAATGGGCCTCCGGGCATCAATCCTTTTCGCATGGATTTTATTGGGCGGCGGGAAAGGATCCGGTCGGAAAGGGGGCCCCCTTTTACCTTGCCAAGGGGTACTATCTCTGATAATTTTCGCCTGACTCCCGGGCTACCCGCCTCCGGCGGTACGGCCGCGGGCGAAGTCTGTTTTTAATAAACCGGCCAAAAGGTGAAATTATATGGCACCTTTGGTGTAGCAGTATTTATGAAAGTG
Organism: Candidatus Krumholzibacteriota bacterium; assembly: GCA_016926065.1. GTDB lineage: Bacteria > Krumholzibacteriota > Krumholzibacteriia > Krumholzibacteriales > Krumholzibacteriaceae > JAFGPI01. The sequence continues at coordinate 6,101 of JAFGPI010000225.1, read as the reverse complement.
ATATGCACTAATCGGAAAGCCCGGCGCGATTACGAGATCCTGGAGACGATGGAGGCGGGGATGGTCCTCCGCGGCACGGAGGTAAAATCGTTGCGGGCGGGGAATGCCCACCTGAAGGATTCCTACGCCGCCATCGAAAGGGGAGAGCTTTTCCTGTTCAACGCGCATATCAGCCCCTACGAACAGGGTAACCGCTTCAACCACGAACCGACCCGAACCCGCAAGCTGCTCATGCACGCCCGGGAGATCAAACGGTTGCTGGGAAAGGTCCAGGAGAAGGGTCTGACCCTGGTGGCGCTGAGGTTCTATTTCACCGATGCCGGCAAGATCAAGGTGGAGTTGGGCCTGGGCAAGGGGAAAAGGTCCTACGACAAGCGCCGGGCGATAGCCGATCGGGACGCCAAGCGGGATATGGAACGGGCCCGGAAGGAAAAGGACCGGGAGAGGTAAAAATCATGGTGAAGGGGAAAATCGTCGCTTGCATTTACCCGGTGCTGCTGGCCCTTTTGATACTTTCGGCTTTTCACGCCCCTGCCGGGGCTACCCCTGCAGGGGCTGCTTCCGCCGTCGCCGCCCATCCCGGGGCCCTTACTCCCGATAAGAGAGAAGCGGATGAAAACCTGGGGGTGGTTTACGCCGACGGCCGGCAGACCGAGGATATTCCACTCTACCGGCTGGTGGAACCGAGTGAAGAGCTCTTTATCTCCACCTACGACCTGGCCCGAATATTCCGGGCTACCCGCTACTGGGACGCCGGGGCCAGAAAACTGAGCCTGCGGATCGATAATCACCGCTACATGTTCACCCTGGACACCAGGGTGGTGGTTATCGACGGAGAGCCGGTGCTGCTGCGGGTGCCGGTGAGGTATGTAGAGGGCGCGGTGATGATCCCCCTGGAGTTTGTTTCGGAGATTCTCATTCCCCGGGCGCTGGAAAAGGTGGAGATCGACGAGGAGCGCTTGATTCTTACTATCGGTTCGACGGAGTACAATGTCACCGGCATATCGTTTAGCGAGGAGGAAGGCTCCACTCGCGCTATTTTGGACATGACCGAGGAACTCCTCTACCATGTGGACAGCGAAACCGCCGGGCTGCTGCGGTTGAAGATCTATGGAGGAAAGCTAAACACGCTTAAATTTTCGGCTACGGAAGGCAAGGGACTGTTCAACCGGGTGAGGGCGGAACGGACCGAACATGACGCCTACCTCTTCTTCGATGTCACCAAAACCGCCGCCCGTTTCCGGGTGGAATTCCTGGAGCCGGAAGACGAAGGAGAACGGGGCCGGCAGCTGGTGATTTACCTGGAACAGGGAGAATTGCCCGAGATCCCGGATGCCGATTTCGCCGGCAAGAGAATGACCGAGATCCTGGACAGCGCCGAACCCGGCACCTACAGAGAATTAAGAAAGGTAGTGATAGATCCGGGGCACGGGGGGATCGACAAGGGCAAGATAAGTCCTTCCGGGGTATATGAAAAGGATGTGAACCTGGCCCTGTCCTTCGATCTAAAAGACCGGTTGATAGAGGATCTGGGGGTGGAGGTGATCCTGACCCGGACCCGGGATGAACTGATAGCCCTCGATCACCGGGCCGAAATCGCCAACTCGGAGGGAGCCGATCTCTTCATCAGCATTCACTGCAACGGGTGGTTCCATCCGGACGCGGGAGGATTCGAGACCTTCTTCCTCTCTCCGGCCCGGACGGAAGACGCCATCAGGCTGGCCCAGGAGGAGAACGCCTCGCTGCGCTTTGAAAATCCCGGCCTGGAACCGAAGGAACTGGAAGACCTCGATTTTATTCTTTGGGACATGGTGCAGAACGAGTTCATCAACGAGAGCAGTAAGCTGGCGGAGTTGATTCAAAGGGAGCTGAGCGAGGCGATCGAGATCCGAAACCGGGGCGTCAAGCAGGCCGGATTACTGGTTCTGAAGAGCCTGAAGATGCCGGCCGTGCTGATCGAGGTGGCCTTTCTATCCAATCCGCAGGAGGAACGCCTGCTTCAGGATTCCACCTTCCGCCGCCAGGTGGTGGAGGGAATAGTGGCGGCGGTCCGGAGGTTTCAGCGTCAGCAGTCAGGTGTCGAATACAGAGACAATCAAAATAATTAGTAATTGAGCCCTCCCCCCGGATCGGGCACGGGGCCGGAATGGACGGCGAAATGAATCTGGGTCGAAAAATATTGCTGGTTCTACTGATCCTGCTGATCTTTATAGCGGCCGGATTGATTATCACCAAATGGTCGAGCATAACCCGGAAAGAGGCGCCTCCCGGGATACAGGAGGTGCCCCAGGAAACCCGCAGCGTCACCCTCTATTTCGTCAGCAAGGATGCCGAGGGCTTGCTGTATGAAACCCGGGATATCGCCGTAAGGGAAGGGGTGGAGGAACAGGTCAAAGCGGTGATAGAGGCCTTGATAAGCGGTTCCCGGGACGATGACAAGATATCCTCCATTCCCGAGGGCACGGAAATTCTCCAGGTATTCTGGGAAGAAGATAGCCGGACCATCTTCCTCGATTTCAACCGCGTGCTGATCTCTCATCATCCAGGTGGTGGAACGAGCGAGTACTACACCATAAACACGATCGTTAAAACGATCGCCGCGAATTTCCCCCAGGTGAGGCTTCTTCAATTTCTGGTCGATGGATACCCGGTGGAGACGATCTCCGGGCATTACGCGGTGGGAAAACCGCTGGACGTCATGCGCTGGAGATGACCACCGGCCGCCCGGGAACGGATAAGAGGGATATGACCGACGATTACACCAGAGATAACGGATCGGGAGAGCTTGTACCTCCGGATTCCAAATCCGTTCTCTTACCGGATTTGGAATCCGGAGGTACAAGCTCTGACCGGAGGGGCAAACCCATCGGAGTATTCGATTCCGGCATCGGGGGGCTCACGGTGGTGCGGGAGCTTATCGAAAAGTTGCCCGGTGAGGAGATCATCTATTTCGGCGACACGGCCCGGCTGCCCTATGGCACCAAAAGTCCCGAGGCGGTGCTGCGTTTCGCCCGGGAGAACCTCGCTTTTTTAAAAAGTAAGGATGTGAAATTGATAGTAGTGGCGTGCAATACCGCTTCCTCGCTGGCCCTGCCCCGGCTGGACAAGGAGGACATTCCGCTTGTCGGGGTGCTTCTCCCCGGCGCCCGGGGCGCGGCGGCCGTCACCCGTAACGGGCGGGTGGCGGTGATCGGCACCACCGCCACCATCCATTCCCGGGCGTATGAAAACGCCCTGCAAGGGATAAATCCCACCCTGGCCATATGGTCTAAGGCCTGTCCCCTATTCGTATCGCTGGTGGAGGAAGGTTGGCTGGAAGATGACATAACCCTGCAGGTAGCTCAAAGGTACCTGGAGACCCTGCCCGATTTCGGCGCCGACACGCTGGTGCTGGGATGCACCCATTACCCCCTGCTGAAGAAGGTGATTTCCCGGGTGGTGGGGGACGGGATTACGTTGGTCGATTCGGCCCGGGAAACGGCCATCGAGGTCGAAAGGGTGCTGGAAGAGACCGGATTGAAAAACGACCGGGAGGGAGGGGGAAGTATTTCCGTATTTGTCAGCGATATTCCCTACCTGTTCAAACAGGTGGGAGAGAGGTTCCTGGGAAGGCCGCTGGAAAGGGTGGAGCACCTATAGCACGGGACCGCCTGATAGGAGGCACTAGGCCCGTCATGAAAGATCGGTAAGAGAGAAGGTAAGGAATAAGGGAATGAATAAGCAGGCCGCACAGGCGGAAAGGTTCCGGGCAAGAATAGAGAGTAATAAGCAGGCCGCACAGGCGGAAAGGTTCCGGACAAGAACGGAGAGTTCATGAGCAGGCGGAACAGGCGAAAACGAAACGAACTAAGGCCGATCAACATCACCCTCAACTATATCAAAAGCTCGCCCGCGTCGGTGTTGTTCGAGATGGGTAATACCAGGGTGCTGTGCACGGCCACGGTGGAGGATTCGGTGCCGCCCTTCCTGCGGGGCGCGGGTAAGGGATGGATAACGGCCGAATACGGGATGTTGCCCCGCTCCAGCACTTCCCGCATATCCCGCGAATCCGTCCGGGGTAGGGTCAAGGGGAGAACCCACGAGATTCAACGCCTGATCGGGCGTTCCCTGCGCTCGGTGGTGGATCTGGAGAAGATCGGGGAACGCACCATCATCATCGACTGCGATGTCATAGAGGCCGACGGAGGGACCAGGACCGCTTCCATAAACGGTGGATTCATCGCCCTGGCGGAAGTTTTGCGGCGCCTGCGGCTGGAAAAAACCGCGCTCAGGTTTTTCACGGCGGCGGTCAGCGTGGGGGTGGTGGAAGAAAAGATTTGTCTCGATTTGGACTACTCGGAGGATGCCCGGGCCGCGGTGGATATGAACGTGGTCATGAATGACAGAGGGCAGTACATAGAGATACAGGGAACCGGCGAGGAGGCCGTTTTCAGCCAGGAGGAACTTTCCGCCATGCTGCAATTAGCCCGGACCGGAATCCGGAAGATTATCCGGGAGCAGAAGAAGGGATTGGGATGGGCCTGAAAATAGTGCTGGCCACCCGGAACCGGGGCAAGATCAGGGAGATAAGGAAAATAATATCCGATATCGACGTCGAGCTGCTGGGACTGGACGAATTTCCTCCCTTTCCCCAGCCGGAAGAAAACGGCGCCACCTTCCTGGAAAACGCACTGCTAAAAGCCAAAGCGGCCCACCGGGTCACCGGGCTGCCTACCCTCTCCGACGATTCCGGATTGGAGGTGGAGGCCCTGGGAGGAGGTCCCGGAGTCTTTTCCGCCCGCTACGGGGGATCGTCCTTGAGCGATGGAGACAGGTACCGCAAGCTGCTGGAAGAGCTGGAAGGAGTTCCGGAGGAAAAACGTGGTGCCCGGTTCAGGTGCGTGATGGTAATATATCCCCGGCCCGGAAAGAAAACCGGGGCCTTGATAACGGAAGGTATCCTGGAGGGCCGGATAAGCATCAAGCCGGCCGGCCGGTCCGGGTTCGGATATGATCCGGTTTTCCTGGTTCCCGAAGCGGGCAAGACGGCGGCCCAGATGAGCCTGGAGGAAAAAAACCGTATCAGCCACCGGTACCGGGCCCTGGTGGAGATGAAGGCGTTGCTGATACGGGAGTATGGCCTGTCCCTGAAAGAGAGAAAGGAACAGGTCTGATCCGGCGGGGGAATCGATCAAGGAGGATACGATTTGCTTGAGATCAATAATGTGACCAAGAGATACAGCGGGCACACGGCGGTGGATGATCTTTCCCTGATGGTGGAGCCGGGAGTGATTTACGGGTTGCTCGGACCGAACGGCGCCGGCAAGACCACCACCATCAGGATGATCATGGGCATCATTCAACCCGACGAGGGACAGATCAACATCTTCAATAGTCCGTTGAGCGAAAAAACCAAGGAAAAGATCGGTTACCTGCCTGAAGAAAGAGGGATGTACCGCAAGATGAAGGTGCTCGATCAGCTGGTCTTTCTCGGGGAGATAAAAGGAATGCCCAAATCCCGCGCCCTGGAACAGTCCCAAAAATGGGTCAAGCGGGTGGAGCTGGAGGAATGGCAGGACAAAACGGTGGAGTCGCTCTCCAAGGGTATGCAGCAAAAGATACAGTTTATCTCCACCATCCTGCACGATCCGCAACTGGTGATTCTGGATGAGCCTTTCTCGGGATTGGATCCGATCAATACCCAGCTGCTCAAGGATATCATCGAGGAGATGAAGGAGGAGGGAAAGACCGTGGTTCTCTCCACCCATCTCATGGACCAGGTGGAGAAATTGTGCGAGCGCATCTGCCTGATCAATAAGGGACGCAAGGTGCTGGACGGCAACCTTTCCGATATCAAGATGCGCTTCAGCAAGAACGTGATATCCCTGAAGTTCGCCGGTGACCGGCGGGTCCTGGAGGGCCATCCGGACGTGGAAAAAATCAGCGAGTTCGGTCAGGAGCTGGCCCTCACCCTGCGGGAGGGATCGGAACCGGACGGGATCTTGAGGTATGCCCTGGACAGGGGCAGGGTGGAGCGGTTCGAGATCGGGGAGCTCTCCCTGCACGATATCTTTATCGCCCAGGTGAAGGAGAGGGGAGGTGAGCTCGATGAAGAAGATGCT
>JAFGPI010000224.1 GCA_016926065.1 Candidatus Krumholzibacteriota bacterium | reverse complement strand
GTCCCGGCAGCTGAGCGGGGAGGAAGCGGAAGCGTTGGGATATTCTCTCCGTTCTCTGGAAAAACCGGATGCCGAATAACAAGTCTATCTTATTAATTTAATTATATTTAGCAGCTAAGGAGGCGCCCGGTGGCCGCCCCCCGCGGGTCCCTGCGGAACCGGGCAAGGATCCATTAAGTAGAGGTGGGCCCGGGCCGGAACTCACCCGCCAATCGATTACGGCCGGGGCGCGCTGACGGTCACTGTTTTTGGTTATCCCGGGAGTATTTTTCAAGAATTCGTTTTTCGGTTTCCGAGAGGTTTTCGTATCCCTTTTCGGATATTTTATCCAGGATCGAATCGACCTTGTTACTGTCGTATTTCAGATCTTCCTTATCGCCGGAAGATTCAAATTTTATACTGACCGGTATCTTTTTGAACAGCTCCCCCAGCCGGGACCAGATCCGGCCCCCCCGGTGATCGGTCTTCATGTACAGCAGTCCGGCGGCCATGCCCCCCAGGTGGGCAAAATGGGCAATGCCATCGGTTTGAGTTATACCGTTGAAGAATTCCACGGCGGCCAGGATCATGACCAAGGTGCGGGCCCGCATCGGAATGATTCCCCAGACGTAGATTTGATTGTAGGGAAAGAGCACTGCGTAGGCGAGCAGGATGCCGTATCCCGCTCCGGAGGCGCCGATCACGGCATTGTTGAAGGAGAATATAAAACTGAAGACGGCTCCACCGATACCGCAGATAATGTAAAATTGCAGAAACCGCCTCTCTCCCCACACCTGTTCCAAGGCCGATCCGAACATCCAGATTATCAGCATGTTAAAAGCCAGATGGAATAATCCTCCGTGCAGGAACATATAGGTGACCAGCTGCCAGATATAACCCCGGGTAATCACCAGCCGGGGATAAAGAGCGAATATCTGGTTGAATCCGTTCCGGGCCAGCAGGATTTGCAGAAAATATACGATTACGTTGGCGATGACGATCTTCATCACTATACTGTTGCGGAGTAAGTTGGAAAAGGGACCCTGGCCGCCCCGGTAATAGTATTGCATAAGCGTTCTCCGTTCCCAGATGGCAATTTTCACTGAATAATAGCGAAATATTATGCGGGGGGCAACCATAGATCGGATATTTTTTAAACTCGACTGGGAGCCTTTTTTTATGGTATTCTATTAGAAGGTATTTTGAAAGGCGGTTGAAGGTGTACCGTTCGTTCATCTCTGTATCGGCCGGGCTGATGGTTTTTTTCTCCCTCCACCAACCGGCGGCGGCCATCGACGTTTACCCCGACGGGAGCGGGGATGCCCCCACTATCCGGGAGGCCCTGGAGATGGCCGGTGACGGGGAAACGGTGAGGATTTTCAGCGGGACCTATTACGAGAGCAATCTGGTCGTAGACGGAAAAAAAGTTAATATATACTACGGCGATCTGATGCCCGTCATCGAAGCCCCCCTGGCCGGTAACGATACGGCCTTGACTTTCCGCAACGGCGCCTCGGGAACTATTGTGGGAATCCATTTCAGGGGATTTTCCCGGGCTTTGATTATCGAGGACGCTTACCCTTCCGTATGGAATGATTTTTTTACCGTCAACGGAACGGCCATCACCGTGACCGGCGCCGGATCGGCTCCCTACCTGGCCGCCAATTTTGTCGATACCTGCCAGACCGGGGTGGAAGTGGAGAACGGCAGCGGAGTAAGAATTGAAAATCACACCATGGTCAGGTGTGACACGGGGATCAATGTGTGGGGAGGTACGGTAACCCTCGGTAAATGCATAATCGATGGCTGTGGGACGGGGATCAGTTCCTCCGGGGGATCCATTACTTTTGAATGTAATGACTGGTGGGATAACACCCTTCATTTCAGCGGCTGTTCACCGGGGGCGGAAGATTTTTTCCTGCAACCGGTGTTTTGTTACGAGGCGGGAGAACCGCTGGGTCCCTATTATCTGAGCGCAGATTCTCCCTGCTTGAAGAGTAACAATTCCTGTGGTTATAACCTGGGGGCGTTCTCCACCCCCGCTTGCACCGGGGTGTCGACGCAGAATTCGACCTGGGGTGAAATAAAATTGCTGTACCGCTAGATCCCCGTAATTGACGGGGTAATTCCAGTTCCAAAGGAGCCCTAAATGAATAAAAAGCCGGTAGTGTGCGCCTGTGCTTGCTTTTTTATCCTTTCCTTATTACCGTGGGGAGAGCGGATTGGCATTAAGGTAGCCCGGAGTGAGGAGAAGCCCGGAGTGGAAACGATCTATTATAACAGTAGAATTTACACCATGGATGAGGATAGACCGGTAGCTCAAGCCCTGGCCGTGGGGGGAGGCCGGATTCTGGCGGTGGGCGGCACCGAGGAGATACTATCCCGTTTTGGCTCGGGGGCCGGGAGGCATGATCTGAAAGGATTGACCATGATTCCCGGTTTGATCGACGCTCACGCTCATTTCAGCGGATACGCCCTGGGTCGGGCCGGGATCGATCTTACCGGCACCGGAAACCTGGATGAAATTCTGGAAAAAGTGAAGGCTCGGGTGGCCGCGACCGCCGCCGGAAAGTGGATCAAGGGCAGGGGCTGGGATCAAAACGACTGGCCCCGGGCCGATTATCCCCACAAGTACGACCTGGACCGGATCAGCGGGGGTAATCCGGTTTATCTGGTAAGGGTTTGCGGGCACGCGGCCCTGGCTAACTCCGTCGCGCTGGAAATCGCCGGAATTACCGCGCGTACTCCCGATCCGGATGGCGGAAAGATCATGCGGGATGAGAAGGGCGAACCCACCGGGATTCTTATCGATGAGGCTATGACCCTGGTACGCGCCAAGATACCGGTTCCCACCAGGGAGGAGAAAAAATCGCTGTTTATCAGGGCGGCGCATGAATGTCTGGCGGTGGGCCTGACCGGAATCCAGGAGATGGGTATCGGGAGTGAAACGGCATCGATCTACCGGGAGCTGTTCGCCCGGGAGATGTTACCCTTGAGATTGACGGTCTATTACACCTATGACGAGGAAGACCTGGACAGCTTGCTGGAGGCCGGATTGGTGGAAGATTTCGCGGAGTATCATTATGCCGTGGCGGGAGTGAAATTCTTCAGCGACGGATCGCTGGGAGCAAGGAGCGCGGCCCTGCTGGAAGATTATTCCGACGATCCGGGAAACCGGGGGTTGCTGGTCCTGAAGCCGGAAGAATTATTCCGGCGCATGCTGGATTGCCACCGGCGCGGCTTTCCCATAGCGATTCACGCCATCGGGGACAGGGGAAACCGTATCTCCCTGGACGTATTCGAAAAGATACAGGCTGTCGCTCCCTTCCCCGGCCTGCGGCACCGGATAGAGCACGCGCAGGTGGTATCACCGGATGATATCGGCCGCTTCGCCTCCCTGGGGATCACCCCCTCCATGCAATTTACCCACTGTACCTCGGATATGCCGTGGGCTCCGGATCGCTTGGGACCGGAGCGGATTAAGGGAGCCTACCGGTGGAGGTCATTTCTCGAGGCAGGTTGCCGGATTCCGGGAGGATCCGATTTTCCGGTCGAATCGATCGACCCGCTTCGGGGTATCTATGCGGCGGTCACCAGAAAGGATAGGGAGGGGAATCCGGAAGAGGGCTGGATGCCGGAACAGTGTCTGACGGTGGAGGAGGCGGTCAGGGCTTTTACTCTGGATGCCGCCTGGGCGGTCCGCCAGGAGGGAAACCGGGGTTCCCTGGAGGAGGGTAAGCTGGCGGATTTCATCATCTTGTCAGACGACATCATGTCCGTTTCCGCACCGGAAATCTTGCGGATTGATATTCTAACCACCGTGCTGGGGGGAGATGTTGTATACCGGGCGGAAAATTCTCCTCTGTAGGCCGGTTATCTGATTTCCTTGAGGGTCACGCTTCCGCCCTGGGTTCTGATGGAGATCTTGCCTTTTCCGTCCCGCAAGATGCCGGAAAACCAATGTTCCCCCTTCCGAATCTTTTCGGCGCCGGGAAGATCGACCCTGATCCTGCCGTCTTCCACATCCACCGAGAAGGCCAAGGAAATATCCGGTTCCAGCATCACCGTAACGTCGCCGTCGTCGGTGAGAACGTCCAAATCTATCTCCTCTACCTGGAGTAGTTCGATGTCCACGTCACCGTCGGAAGAGCGAATATCCAAGCGGTGCGACAGTAATTTGTAGAGGGTGATTTGACCGTCGTCAACTTCGATTTCAAAGTTCCCCTCGGAATTCTTGATCTTAACGTCTCCGTCTTCACCCTGTATGTTGCAATCCGTAACCCGGCTGTCGGTTATACCGATTTTCCCATCATCCCCGATGAGGGTTAGCGTGCCTTCGTATTCCTCTATATTGATATCTCCGTCCTCGAATTTGATCCGGGTTCGCGCGTTCCGGACATCGAACAGATCGACATCGCCGTCATCGGTCTGGCATTCGATATCACCCTTCCACCCCTCTATATATATATCCCCGTCCTCGCCGTCCAAATCAAGATCGAGATAGCTGGGGGCGTATATGGTATAGGTATATTCCTTCAGTATGAAGACCTGAAAACCCAGGAAACCGGGAGAGGTTTCCTTACCGACCACTTCGATGTATCCGTTCTTCTCAGAAAATTTTACGGTAAAATCCCGTTCTTTCCCGCTGCCCAGGTGCTTGTGGGAAGCGTGGTAACGGACTTCCACATCCAGCGTGTCCTTATTCCAGTTCCTGATGGTCACGTTTCCATCTCCGTGCTTTAGGCGTAACCGCGTATCCCTATCCACTTTGAATTCCTCGTGAAAATGTTTCTTTATATCGCCGGCTGATGCCGGGAGGGCGAATAGAGATACAAGCAGGCAGGTCAGCAAGAATGTCCCGTGTCTTTTCATTATCTAGCACCTCCGTCTATCTATACCTACGGTTGACCGGCAATAATGTTTCAATTCGAGATCTGTTTCATGATATAGGGTAAGGGTAAGGAACGGTTATCCCGCAGCAGACGCCGGAGGGCGTCATGCCGGTCCCTCTGTTCCCGGGTGGAGGACAATTTTTTGGTCATTTTATCGATCCATATTAGCGATATCCCCTCCAGGGCCAAAGAGGGAAAAGCGGAGCAGAGAAAAACCTCCCGCCTCGCCCCGTCCTCATCCAGGCCCAGGCTCTCGGCCAGGAAATCGGCGGCGGCATCGGTGGTGAAGATTCCACCATGCAGTTGTATCACGACCACCGTTCTGGCCAGATAGTGCCTCTTTTCATCCGCTTCGATCCGGTGAAGCTCCGTTCCCCTTTCCGGCCAGAGCCGCATTAGATCCGTAAAAATTTCAGCCTCCCAGCCGGCCCGGTAAGTTTCGGAGGAAATGATATCGCGCACCTCGGTTTTCTTCGCGCCGCAGGGGGAAAACACCGATACCAGAGGAGAGGAAAGGTGGAGCAGGCGGTGCAGCAGCCGGTTTTCGTCCAGGTTATCCGCCTGGGGGGGTAACAGCAGAAAGGGCCGGCAGGGCGGGCCAGAAAAGGTGACGGCAAAATTATGCCGGGAGGGAGGAGGCACGGTGAGATAAGGATTGGTGGGAAGATGATCCGGCAGGAAAGGCTTTCTCCAGTGTATGATATCGGGAACAGAGGCGTTTTCACCGCCCAGTTCGGGGTGCCTGGCGATCTTATTTTCGATCGCTTGCATCAGAGAGGCCGGCCCGGTCTTGGACCGGGAGGATTTCTCTCCCTCCCGCTCCGGGGGGAGGGTGGACATGCCTTCCCCGGAAAGGTTCCGGCGGGGCATGAGCTTTTGGATCTCTCTCTGCGCCTCGGACGCCAACTCAATTAAATCCGTATCCAGGTGTTCGGAATACCGCAGGAGATTGGAAAGATCTTCGGAACCGAGTAGCAATCTGCCGTGGGAACGGCGGGACAGGTTTTCGGAAATATAACCGTGGAACCTCTCCACCCTCTCCTTTACCTCCGGCAGGAAGGCCGGTTTTCTGCCGTAACGGTTGAACAGATAACCCTCCAGGTAAGGAAAAGCTTCCAGTAATTCGCCTGTCCTTTCGGCGGCGAAGCTCACGTGGGACGCCGCCGGTTTCTCCAGCAGGAGCATGGCGTTTTCCAGCAGAGCGGGAATCCGGCTGAGCCTTTTCTGGTAGGCTTCGAGTTCTCCCTCGGCGGGAGGCCCGGGACGGTAGGGAATGCCGAGGAGGGCCTCCTCTACCATCCAGCAGTAGAGCAGTGGATTGAACCGGTAATTCATCAATTTCTCCAGGGAGAATAGTTCCCCCTTGAGCCAGTGCGTCAGTAGCTGGGAAGCGGTGATACCCTCCTCCTGTATATGCTGGGCGGGAAGGGCCGAAAACCGTTCCAGCAAATTCCTCACCCGGGACGCATAGTGGTCTATTTCGCGGTCCGAGAAGGTAAAGAGCAGGGAATCGGATGAATGGAATCCGAGCCGGGAGGATCTGAGGGGATGGAGACCGTGGTAGAGTTCCAGCGCTTCGGCCGATAGTGCCCGGAAATTCCTCCGGTCTATTTCTTGGCGGTCGTTATCCTGGCAGCCGCAGCTCAAGCTTAGCGCGGTAAAAAAAAGGATTGTGATCATGGTGGCCGCCCAGCCGGAGGGCGCGGCGGCTTTCGGACTCCGGTCAGGCCGGGAAAAGGCGTTTTTCCCCCTGCCGGGGGCGGGGGGCGATCGATGGCCGGGGCGGTCGGCCGGGCGCTCCGGCCCGTTAAAACTGCCCGTTTTTCCCTTCCCCCGCCGGCTATTTTTCAACCTGAAATAGCTGATCGCGGTATCCTTTCTTGACCGGTTCCGGGGCCGAAATGGTCCGGAAACGGTGTCACATACAGTTATATATACTCTAACTCGGCGTCTGTAAACAGATAATATATGCCTTTTTTCACTGGTTCTACCGCATTCATTTATTTAGAATATACATCGGAGAGGATGAACCGGTATGGAGTCGAAAGCGGAGAACAGATGGAGCGGTCTGATTAGTCACCAGTTGGCCGTTACGGTCATAATAATTCTATTCATTGCCAGCGCGGCCGGTTGGATCATGAGCGAGGTGATTCCCGGCGATTTTCCCCTGAGAAGGGAAATGTATCAGCTACGGTGGGGGAAAACTCTCACCATGCTGATCAGTAAATTAAAGCTTTTCGACCCTTTTCATTCTTTCTGGTACCAGGGCGTGTTGACCTTGTTCTTCTTGGTACTGTTGCTATGCCTCCTCACGCGGGGGAAGGGCGTCATTCTGAAAACTTTCCGCCTCTCCCCCCCCGGGAGAGAGAAAGATTTACGAAAGAGAAAGCCGCGGGTGGAATTCAGCTGGCATGATTTGCGGCATGAAAAAGACCGGCGGGAGGATCTGGTCGCTCATTACGCTAAAAAGTACGGTCCCCCGGTCAAGATTGATGAGGCACAGATGCAAAAAACCTGGAGAATAGTGGAAAAGCAACTGCGGAAGAGAAGGTACAAAGTAACCGCGTTATCCGGCGCAGGGGAAATAGTGTTTTCCGCCCTGGTCGGGAGATGGCGCTATCTGGGAAATTTTCTGTTTCATGCCGCCCTGCTGGTGATCACGGTGGGAGGTTTGATCGGTAGCTTCTGGGGGAATTCGGAGATGCTCTTCGGTAAAGCGGGGGATATATTGCCCCTTTTACAGAGCCCCTTTTCCATCCTGGTGGAGGACTTTAAAATTCACGCGTCGCGCAAGGAGGCGATCCTGGATTATATTTCCCGGTTGTCCGTATTGGACGACCAAGGAGATACCGTCAAAACGGTGAATATTGAAGTGAATCATCCCTTGAAATGGGCGGGATACAGTATTCTACAGAGTTCCTACTACGTGGACGATAAAGAGTTCTCCTGGGCCCGCCTGGTTTTTACCACCAAGGATAAACCGGTGCCCGGACGGCTTACCATAGAACCGGGTCGGGAGTACCCGCTCCCCGGAACGGACCTTACCCTTAGGGCGGGAAGATTCTTTTCCGATTTCAAAATGAGATCCGGCAAACCTTACTCGACCGGGGCCGGAATGACTAATCCGGCCCTGGAAATATTATTGGATGGGCCGGGGGGAGGGGAGCAAGGCTGGTTGTTCCTGTTGCACCCGCGGTTTAATTCGGTTTTTAAAGCGGTGGAGCGAATCGGGATCGAGGAATTGGAACCGGTTTATTATACCGGATTGCAGATCAATTCAAATCCCGGAGCCCCTGTTTTTATAACCGGGATGATTATAGGAACCATAGGATTGTTATTGCTCTATGTCGTTCCCTACCGGCACATCCAGGGACGGCTCGACCGGGAGGGATTGGTGATGGCGGCCGCCGCCGGGGGGAGCAGAGGTTTCCACGAAGAGCTATACCGGCTGCAAGAGCGGGTAAAAAAGGGATGCGCCGATATGTGGGAGGAGTTCAAAGAGTAGAAGGAGGCCCTATTGGCGGGATCTATGGATGTAAATTTATTCTGGATTAGTTTCTGGCTCTATCTGATTTCTTTTATTCTATTTTCCGTGTACGCGGCCCTGGGAAGGAAAGGCCTGGGAATAAGCGCCACCTCCTTCTTCATGGCGGGATTGAGCTTTCATACCGCCGGACTTGTGGCCCGCTGGTGGATCAGCACCCATCCCCCCTTCTCTAATATGTATGAATACTCCTTGACCTGGTCCTGGTTTATCGCGCTGTCATTTGTCGTTATTCTCATCCGTTTCCGCAAGATGTCCCTGGGTGTGGTGGTCTCGCCGATACTGCTGGTGACCATGGTGATAAGCTCCCTGCTCCCCAAGGAGATATCCCAGCAACTCATGCCGGCCCTGCAAAGCTATTGGTTTTATATCCATGTATCGATGGCGGCGGTTTCTGAAGGAGCCTTCTTGGTCGCCGCCGGGGCCGGCATCCTTTATCTGATCCGGGGGGGCGGTCGGAAAGAGGGAAAAGTTCTGCCCTCCCAGGATTTTCTGGAGGAATTGATATCCCGTTCGATCCGGGTGGGTTATCCGCTCTTTACCGTGGGAGCGCTTTTCGCCGGCGCCATGTGGGCCCAAAGTGCCTGGGGCAGATTCTGGAGTTGGGACCCGAAGGAGACCGGCGCACTGGTTATCTGGTTATTTTACAGCCTGTTTCTCCATCAGTGCGTCCGTGGCCGGTGGCAGGGCCGCACCCTCGCTTGCATGTCGGTGGTGGGATTCTTGATCGTGATCTTCAGTTTTGTGGGCAATCTCTTCCTGGGAGGACTGCACGCCTATATCTAGCTCCGATCCCTTCGCAGCGGCCTAAGTCCTGGCATACAGAATGCATGATAATCTAAGGATCGTTGTACCCAGGTGGGCATATCCAGGAGGTTGGCATGCCTAAATGTCGACGTGCATGCGTTTTTGCTGTTGTTATGTCGGTAATTATAGCATTTGTGTCCGGATGCGGGGAGGTTTCGGAGGGGGAAAGGAAGAAATCCGGCGCAGGTAAGGAACTGGTCGAAAAACAGGGGGGCCGGTTAATTATCGGCATGCAGCAGGAACCGGAAATATTGAACGAAGCCGTAAACTCCATGGTCAGTGTCGTGTATGTATGCAATCTAATATTCAGTAAGTTTGTCAAACATAACCAAAAGATGGAGTTGATTCCGGACCTGATCACGGAAATTCCCACCCTGCAAAATGGCGGAATTTCGGAGAACTTTCTAGTTTATACGTACCATTTGAGGAAGGACGCCCGCTGGCACGATGGGGTGCCGGTCACCTCCGCGGACGTTAAATTCACTTGGGAAGTGATGATGCATCCCGCTATAAACGTGGAAACCAGGCAGGGATGGGACATCGTCGATAGGGTCGATACTCCCGATTCATTCACGGTAGTCTTTAATCTAAGCAAGGTATACGCGAATTTTGCCGGTGATTGCTTCTATGATGAATCGGTTCTACCCCGTCATCTGCTGGAGGACAAATTGGGACCAGATTTCCAGTCGGATCCTTTTCATCGTAGTCCGGTCGGATCGGGTCCCTTTATCTTTCAGGAGTGGGTTCCCGGTTCCCATATCGTGGTAAAAGCGAATCCCGCCTATTATGGAACGGGACCGTATCTAGACGAGATAGTGGTCCAATTCGTTCCCTCGGGTAATGCCCTTTTGATGCAGCTTGAAGCCGGATCCGTCATGGGGATCGACAACGCTCCTCAGGAGTTGCTCTCCCTGGCCAGGCGGCTTAAAGGGGTGAAGATATACCGCAATCCGGCCCTCTTCAACGAACATATCGACCTGAATTGCGAAAATCCCATTTTACAAGATGGAAGGGTCCGCCGGGCGCTGGCCATGGCCGTGGACCGGGATGAACTGTCCCGCAAGATTTATGATGGAGTCTGGGTTCCGGCCTGGGGGGATGAACATCCCGACTCCCCCTATTATTCCCCCGTGGGCCGGGAGAAATACGCTTTCGATCCCCAAAAAGCCGCAAAGTTGTTGAGCGAATCGGGGTGGATCGATCGGGACGGGGACGGTATCAGGGAGAAAGATGGAAAAAACCTGACCCTGCGCATCTCCTCCACCGCCGGCAGGCTAAATCGGGAACGCACCGAAGTAGTATTAAAGGAGCAATTCCGGCGTTTGGGCGTCGAGCTGGTAATAAAAAATTATCACCCCTCGGTGCTTTACGCCAGTTACGACGAGGGAGGGATCCTCAAGAACGGCAAGTTCGATCTGGCTCTGTATGCATTCCTCACTCCGCCGGATCCTTCCACCAAGGAAGGCAGCTATTCGATAGATTTCATACCTCCGACGGGGCAGAATAATTCGAGGTTGAGAAACCGTAAACTCACCGAGCTTTTGGCCCAGGGAAGTCGCACGGTGGAATTCTCCCGCCGGAAAGAGATATACGACCAGGTGCAGGCGATCCTGGCCGAGGAGGTGCCCATCATTCCCCTGCTCTGGGTGACCCAGCTGGATGTCATGCCGGAGAAACTACGCGGCTACGCGCCCAATCCGACCCAGTCGGGGGATACTTGGAATGCCGCTCAGTGGTGGATGGATAGGTAGGTAAAGGTTCCAATGAAGTCCGGGACGGCGGTGCATTTTGATAGGGGAGGAGGACGAAATTTCATGCGCCCAGGAAAGGCCGAGACAGAGAGGTGATCTGAGGGTGACTAACATACCCCACATCAGGCCGGCGAGAAGAGCCCTTATGTCGGTTTTGTTCGTGCTGTTGTGTTTTTATCTCACTCTTACGGTGGGGGGAGGGGGGACGGCCATCCAGTTCCTGGGAGCCGCCCGTGAAGTGGGGGGATCCTGTCATCTGGTCGAAACCCCGGAGGTATCTTTCCTGGTCGATTGCGGATCTTTCGGACAGGCTGGATACGAGGTGCTGCCTCCCCATCCCGCGGATATTTCGTTTGTCCTGCTCACGCACGCGCACAGCGATCATTGTGGATTGCTGCCTGAGCTGTACGCGGGAGGATTCCAGGGGAAGGTTTTTTGCAGCCAGGCCACCCGGGAGCTGGTTCCGATCATGCTCCGGATGTCCCGGGGATGGGGGGAGAGTAAGGTGTCCCGGGAAAAATTCGAGCAAGCCCTCAAAGGCTTGGTGGCGGTTCCCTGGGGAGAGCGAAGGGAAGCCGGAGAGGTATCTTTCCGCTTCCGGAAAGCGGAGCACCTGCTGGGAGCGGCCTTTATCGAGGTGTGGATAGAGAGCGGAGAAAATGAAACAAAACTGGTTTTTTCAGGCGATCTGGGATCGGGGAATTCGATCCTTCTCCCTCCCCCGGAGCATTGCGCCGGCGCCGATTATCTGGTGCTGGAATCGACCTACGGAGGCACGGTCAGAAAATCGCGCCGGGAAGGTCCCCGGGAACACTACGGGGATTTCGCCCGGGCCGTGGCCGCTGCCCTGAAGCGGGGCGGTGATGTGCTTATTCCCGCCTTTACCCTGGGTAGAACCCAGGAAGTGATCGCGGTTTTGGATTATTTCACCGCCGCGGGCGTGATACCGTCGGAGACCATGATTTACGTTGACAGCCCGACGGCCAAAAAAATTAACCAGGTATACCGGCGGTTCGACGACCATCTCTCCTCCCGGGTGGAGGAATTTTATGGTCCGGAGACATTAAAACGCCCCTCCCTGCGGGAGGTAAGAAGTAAAACATCCTTGCAGGTTCATTCCCGCAAACATGTTCCCAGTATATTCATCTCTTCCAGCGGGAATCTAGACTACGCCAACGCACCGCGCCATCTCATGAAAATGTATTCCGACCCCAACAATCTCCTCTGCCTGGTCGGGTATCAGTCTCCGCAATCGCTGGGCGCCCGCCTGGCCAGAGGGGACAGTCTCGTCCTGGTTGGTTACCGGGAGGGTCGCCGCACGGAGAAGGTGTGGATTCAACCCTCCCTGGAAGTACGCAGTTTCGATTCCTTTTCCAGCCACGCCGATCAGGTTCAGTTGATCGATTGGCTAAAGGAAATCCGCGGGGTAAAAAAGGTTTTCCTGGTGCATGGAGAGGTGGAGCAGTCTCAAGCCCTGGCCCGGAGGATAGAGACCGAATTAGGCATAATAACTAAGATCCCGCGTCCGGGGGAGCGATACCATATCTCCCGGGGGTCACCGCGGGAGGAGAAGGCGCTAGGGTGGAACGGCACCGGCCGGTAAGAACCGGAGGGTTATGGCAGGAAGTTACTTACAGGTGGGTAAGAACCGGAGGTCGATAGCACGCAGTCGCGTATAGGCCGGGAAGAACCGGAGGCGATATTTTGAAGTCGTATATATTTGGAAAGATTTTGAGAGTGATACCCTTGGTGATCCTGATATCGGTAATCACCTTCGCGCTGTTGCACCTGGCTCCCGGAGGTCCGGTGGGTATAGTGGCGGGAAATCCCAAGGTCTCGGCGGACGATCTTTCTCGCTTAAGGGAAAGCTACGGCCTGGACGATCCCCTGCCGGTGCAGTACCTGCATTGGTTTAAGCAGGTTTTTCTGCGGTTTGATTTTGGCAAGAGCTACGTGAACGGAAGACCGGTAACCGCCATGATCCGGGAAAGGATCCCCGCCACCCTGGAGCTGATGGGAAGCGCTTTCCTGCTGGCCTTGATAGTAAGCTGCGTGATGGGCGTGTTTTCCGCGCTGAAAAGGGACAGCGCGGTGGATCATTTCTTCTCCGCCATCTCGGTTACCGGGACGTCCCTACCGGTATTCTGGTTCGCCCTCATGGCGATCTATCTATTCTCTCTGCGGCTGGGGCTGCTTCCGGCCGGGGGGAGGGAAACTCTGGCCGTTCCCCATTCCGTCCTGGACCGGTTGCACCATCTGATCCTGCCCGCTTCCGTCCTCTCCCTGACCTACCTGGCCTCCTGGAGCAGGTATCTGCGGGCCGGCCTGCTGGATACTTTCAGCGGCGATTTTATCAGAACCGCCCGGGCGAAAGGACTGAGTGAAAGATCGGTCATCCTCAAGCATGCTTTACGGAACGCGGTCCTGCCGGTATTAACGGTGGTGGTAATGCAGATTCCGACCCTGTTTACCGGGGCGGTGATTACCGAAACGGTGTTCGCCTGGCCCGGTATGGGCAGGTTTTTTTACGAAGGGATGCAGCGGCAGGATTATTCCCGGGTGTTGGGGATCGTGGTGATATCATCTTTGCTGATAATATTGTTCAATTTCGCCGGGGATATCTTATGCCTGGCGGTGGATCCGAGGATCAGGCCGGGAAGGCTGGCCGGCGGCGGAAAAAACGCCTAGCCCCGGACCGAAAGTAGTCACATGAAGAATAACCGGTATACGCTCACGCCGAGGATATCCCCCCGAACCTGGAGGATCGATCCGGCGCGGGTACCGTTACCCGTGTCCCGGGGAGCGCTGTCCGGCCGGTTTTTCGAGGATCACCTGGCCGTGATCTCTCTGATCCTGGTTCTGTTTATCGCCCTCATCTCGATCCTGGCTCCGGTCCTAGCCCCTTATCCGCGCGATAAGATCGATCTCGACAACATTTCCTCCGGTCCCTCCGCCGAACATGTCCTGGGAACGGATGAGTTGGGACGGGACGTCTTTACCCGCCTGATCTTCGGCGGGCGATTTACCCTGTTGATAGCCGGGGGATCGGTACTGGTGGCCCTGGTAGTAGGGGTGATGATGGGCACCCTGGCCGGTTACTTTGGCGGCTGGGTGGATCAGGTCGTTTCGGCCGCCGTGGATGTTTTTCTCTCCATTCCGGTATTTCTCATAGTTCTCATCCTTGCTTCCCTCAGTAGCGGACGGATCTGGATAATTCCTCTGGTTATCGGGGGCACCTCCTGGATGGAGCCGGCCCGGTTGATCAGGACGGGATTGCTGCGGTTGAGGGAGGAGGAATTCGTGGAGGCGGCTCATTCCCTGGGCGTTTCCGGATGGAAAAAGGTCTTCCGGCATATGTTGCCCCCCGCCCTGTCGCCGGTTCTGGTGACCGCCACCATAGGGTTTTCGCAGGCCATGCTGATCGAAAGCTCCCTGAGCTTTCTGGGTTTTGGCGTGCAGCCGCCGGTACCCACCTGGGGGAATATGCTGTATAACGGGCAGATCTTCCTGAGAACTTCTCCCCTGGCGGCTTTCGCCCCCGGTTTCCTGATATTTACCGTTTGCCTCTGCTTCAATTTCACGGGCCGGGGCCTGAAGCGTGTGCTTGTCGCCGGGAAATAAATGTAATAATATATAATCCGCCAGGAATGAAGGCGGGTGTATATGAAAGTAACCGGTATAGGGATGGTTTCCGGAGGGCTGGATAGCCTATTGGCGGTGCTGGTACTAAAGCGGCAGGGCATAAGCATCAGGGGCCTGCATTTTACCAACGGATTCCATCCTGGAGATTTTAAGCGCCGGATCTACGAAGGCGCCACGGTGGTGGAATTGGCCGAGGAAAGGGCCCGTAAATATACGGCCACCCTGGGAGTGCCGGTGGAAGCGGTAGATATTTCCGGCGAATTTCTGGAACTCCTGCTTAATCCCGTCCATGGTTATGGAAAACATCTCAATCCCTGCATCGATTGCAGGATATTCCTGCTGAGAAAAGCGAGAGAGCGGATGGAGAAGGAAAGGGCGGATTTTATTTTTAGCGGCGAGGTGCTGGGACAGCGGCCCATGTCGCAACGCCTGGGGGCCATGAAAACGGTGGAACGCGAAAGCGGGCTGGACGGGTATCTGCTCCGGCCCCTGTGCGCCAAGCATCTCCCTCCCACGGAGCCGGAAAAGAACGGTCTGGTCGACAGGGACCGGTTGCTCGACCTCCGGGGTCGTTCCCGGAAGAGACAATTAGAGTTGGCCCGGGAATGGGGAGTCGGCGATTACGGGCAGCCGGCCGGAGGGTGCGCCTTGACGGATGAGAATTACACCCGACGCTTGAAGGATTTTATCGATCCTCTGGGGGATAAAAACCTGGCCCCCGAGGACGTGCTTCTCCTCTCCGTGGGCAGGCATTTCCGTCTTCCCTCGGGGGTAAAATGCGTAGTGGGTAGAAATGAGGCGGAAAACGTCTACCTGGAGAGAAACTGGAAAGATTGCTGGCTGGCCGAACCCCTGGAGCATCCCGGACCCACCGTTCTGATCCGGGACGATCCGGGGCAGGATGATTTTAAAAAAGCGGCCTCTCTCCTGGTGCGGTACAGCGATGGCAGGCATCTGCCCGCGATCCGGGTGATGATCAGCAGGGGGGAAGAGAGGATAGAATTGCTATCCCCTCCGCTGGAAGAAGATTATCTGGATCAGTGGCGGGTATAAACCGCCTTCCGGCCTCCGGGTGGGGGAGGTCTTTCAATTAGATCGTTCCAGGAAACTTTGGAGCATCTCCCGGTGGCTGTGGAAGGCCAGTTCCGGCATCTCTTCCGGGGGGAAGAACCGGGCCTCGGCGGCGTCATCCCCCGCCTTGAGTATTCCCTCGTATCGCGTGAAGTGATAACCGATTATAAGTAGGGATGACTGGTAAAATTTACTTTCCTGATGGATGATATCTATCAACCGGGGGCAGGATCCTTTTAATCCCGTTTCTTCTTCCAATTCCCTGGCGGCAGAGGAAGAGGGGCTTTCTCCCCTTTCCATGAATCCCCCCGGCAGGGCCCAGCGGTCTTTTCCCGGTTCGCGGTTCCTCATTATAAGAAGAATGCGGCCCCTTTCGTCCCGGATGATGCTGGTGGATGCCGGAATCGGGTTTTCGTAGATAAAAATACCTTCCTCCGGGCAGTATAACCTCCGGCGTCCCTGGTCGTCCCGGGAGACCAGCGGCCGGCCGCAATAGGGGCAGAATTTCCTGGCGCCATTCATCTTTTCTCTCCTCCATCCTCCGCAGGGAGGATACCGGATTACTTTCCTGTCGCGCAAGGTTGAAGTTGCCTGGGGCGTGCTTTTGGAGTAGAATGGTGCCGGTTACCAACAGATGAAAGGGGTGGGAATCGGATGAATGCTCTTACTGTCGCTCTGGTTACGATCGGGGCATATGTGCTGGCCTACAGTTTTTACGCGCGGCACTTCAGCGGAAAGGTTCTTTCTCTCGATCCGGGCAGAAAGACCCCCGCCGTTGAATTTCAGGACGGTGTGGATTTTGTCCCTACCCGGCCGGTAATACTCTTCGGCCACCATTTTGCCTCCATCGCCGGTTTGGGGCCGATACTGGGTCCGGCCATCGCGGTGATCTGGGGATGGCTGCCGGCGGTGCTGTGGATCCTTTTCGGATCGATCTTTATTGGTGGTATACACGATCTCTCGGCGCTTTTCGTATCCCTGCGCAACCGGGGGCGATCCATAGGAGATGTGACCCGGTCGCTGGTCGGACGCCGGGCCCATATACTATTTTTGCTTTTGATATTCTTCACCCTCTCCCTGTGCATGGGGACGTTTGTACGGGTAATTGCCATGCTGTTCTCCGCCTCCCTCTATCCCCAGTCGGTCATTCCGGTGGCAGCCTTGATAGTACTGGCGGTGGCGGTCGGATTGCTGGTGTACCGGTGGGGGGTTAGGCTGGCCCCGGCCACCGTGGTGGCTCTGGTATTGATGCTGATTTCGATCTGGCTGGGATTGAGGTATCCGGTTACCGCCGTGGGGGAGACGGGGTGGATTTACCTGCTGGTCGCCTACGCTTTTGTCGCCTCCGTACTTCCGGTCTGGCTGCTTCTACAGCCCCGGGATTACCTGAACGCGTACCAGCTGGTGATCGGTATGATCCTCATGTATGTGGGACTGATT
>JAFGPI010000030.1 GCA_016926065.1 Candidatus Krumholzibacteriota bacterium | reverse complement strand
TTTCCTGTCCTCCAGGAAAAGATCGTCGCCGCGGCGGGTGATAACGGTACCGGGAATCATCTCTTCGATCGTTTCCTTTAGGATGGACACGAACAACCGGAGACGGTAGTTCGCCTCCCGCAGGGGAGTGGAAAAATGCTCCCCGATAAAATGCAGCATCCTTTCCGCCACGATTGTCTCTCCCCGCGCGGCGTCCTCCAGGTCAACCAGCGCGCCGGTGTCTACCCGGCAGGGTCCGGCGAAGGCTATGACTCCGTCACAGCGGATACCCGATTTTTCCCTCACGAAATGGCTTCTGAGCTCCTTTCCCGTATAGGGTAGAGCAGACTCGATCCACCGGTATTGAATAAGATCCGATTGCTTCCTGTCCATCTATTACTCCTGGGCGAAATTTAAGCGTCGGGCCACCGGAGTGGAGGCCACCGCCCGCCGCAGGCGGACGCAGGACTCGCAGCGCCCGCACATGAGCTCTTCCCCCCGGTAGCAGCTCCAGATCAACTCCCAGGGAATATCCAGCTCCCTGCCCCGGTTTACTATTTCGGCTTTGCTCAGCTCCAGGGTGGGGCTTTCGACCCTCACCGGGCTGAGGCACCCTATGGCCAAAGCCCGGTTGACCGCTTCCAGGAAGGACTTACTGTTGTCGGGGAAGGTTGCTGCCTCTTCCCGGTTGAATCCTGATATTATTATTTCACAACCTCTTTCAGCCGCGTACGCGGCGGCTATATTAAGAAATATGCCGTTCCGGTTCTCCATCCAGACGGCCCGGGAAGCGGCCCCTATCTCCTCCGGCTCCTCCCGCCCGGAAAAGTCGGGAATATCCGCTCCTCCCCTTATCAGCGCCGAAGAGGAAAGCTCTCCCAGCCAGGGTAAGCTTACGGTTTCCAGGGAGATTCCGTAGTGGCCGGCTAGGGCTGCGGCCGCCTCCCTTTCGGGCCCAGCGGCGCGCTGGCCGTAATCGAAAAAGAGGGCCCGGTCGAGCCGGTAATATTTCCGGGCCAGGGCCAGGGAAACAGTGGAATCGAGGCCACCGGACAGTAAAACCACCGCCGTGGGAATGGATCCACTCTCTCTATTCACGATAACTTACCTTATCGGTCAGGGTCTCCCAGAGTTCTATCTCCCGGAGCGTTCCCTGCCGGAACGACAACTGTTCGCGGCAGAGACGGAATATTTCCGCCGCGATATTCTCGCTGGTAGGGTTGATCGAATTGAATGGAGGAATATCGTTGAGATGCTGGTGATCGAACCGGGGTAAAATAACCTTCTCCATTCCGGCCTTCAATTCCAGAAAATCGGCCGTCAAACCGTTCTCATCCACCGCGGTAAACTCATAATAGGCGCGCACCACCCAATTGTGTCCGTGCACTCGGGCGCAGTCGCCGTCGTAGCCCGGAAGCGAATGGGAGGCGGAAAACATGATTTCGGTTGATATCGTATAGATTCCTGCCATCTTTCTTACCCGCACCTTTCATCCCGCTAAAAAATGTAACCTTTGCGATGCAAGGCGCTTATGCAAATTGCACATTCTTTTACCAGCCTTAACCCGCCGACGCCCAATAATTTACACCTAAATCACTAATATATCAATGATTAAAGCAATAAAAAAATTTCGTTATATGGTACGCATTTCGCTCTGTTGGAAGCGGAGCCATATTTTTCCGGTAATCTTAGCGTCAATGATCGCTTCGGGAGAGGATCGTTTTGTTCGTCACTCAAGATAAAATACTCAAAAAAGTCTCCTCCGACCGCCAGCGGGGTGATTTGAAAAGAGCCCTGCGGCGAGCCCTCAACGGACTGGAAAAATGGCCCGAGGACTTCGACCTGGCCATGGAAACGATCCAACTCTGCTTCGATACTTCCGAATTCAAGCAGGCCGTCACCCTACTGAAATCGGCCTTGAGGCAACATCCCAAAAAGAGCCCGCAGATACTATCCTTTGCCCGGGAAACCCAGAAACAGTTGTTAAATCCCCTGCTGGGCAGTTTCGTGATAGAAAACCTGATGCGTTCCCGGGATATCGAGGGGGTCCGGGATCTCTTCCGCAACTCATCCCCCCATTATATCAACAGCCTTATCAAGCGTTCGGAAATCCGGTCCAAGGGATTCTCCGATAGCGGTCAGTGCGGCGGTTCCCAGTATGCAGAGAACGAACTGCTCCTGGGGCTGCTGTACATGGTTAACAATCAATTCGAAGAGGCGGTAGCCCCGTTGGGCCGGGCCTTTATCTCCTCTCCCCAGGACGCCCAGACGATGGGCTCACTGTTCCTGGAGCTGGAACGCGAACAGCCCCACAACGCCGCCGTCAAGTACTATCTGGGCCTGGCCTCCTGCAGTCTTTCCCACCCCGAAAAAGCCGAGCCGCGATTCTTCCAGTGCCTGGAATTCGATAATCCCCCGCTGGAGGATCTGCTCAGGCTGCTGGATTCGCTGAAAGAAAAATCAGCTCATCACCGGCTGTTAAAGGGAGAGGTCCTGATCCGGCTGGAGCGGGAAGAGGAGGGCATCGAAGAGATAAAAAAATACCTGGAGGAGCACGGCGATAAGTGGGAAAACGAGAGCGCGGAAGAATCGCTCAAGCAACTCTTTCCCGATCAGATCAATCATAGGGAATTCGTCCTGGACCGCCTGGCGCGCCTTCTCGGCGGCGAGGCCCGGAAACCGTCCGTCACCTTTTTGTTCTGCCGGATCGCGGCCGGGATGGGAAAGATAAAGGAAAGCGTCCAGCAGCTGGAAATCCTCTTTCACTCCGGACCGGAAAATGGTCCCGGGATCATCGGCTGGATCGAAGAGAACGACGATATTGCCCAGACCGCTCCCGCCCAAAAACTTCTCGCCCGGCTCAACCTGGCGGAAGGAAATCTGGAGCCGGCGGCCCGGGCGATGCGGCTGGCCTCGGAAATGGACCCGGTTCAAATACCGTCCCTTTCCGGAATGATCAAGGAAGAGCTAGAAAAATCACCTTCCCCGGAGCGGGAAACGGCCCTCTATTCGATGCAGGTCGAACTGCACGCCAAAAGCGGCAACTCGGAAGGCGCGCAGCGGATCCTGCGCGAACTGAGCGATGATAACGCCATCGAGGAAGACGAACTATTCCGGCTGACCAGCGAGATACTGGAATACTGCGGCATAACCCTGGAAGGGGTCATCTCGGCTCTAGAGCTGAGTATCAAGAACGACCAGATAACCGATGCCCTGCCCTTCGCGTTGAAGTTTTACCAGAACAATCCTGACAGCCATATTGAATTCGCCGAGAGGATTAAAACCCTGGCCCGGAATGAGACCGGGGAAAAGGAGGTCTGGCCCTTCCTGGCCGAGCTCCTGGACCTGATGGCCGAGGAGGAACAGCTCACCCGGCCCTTCAACTTTCTACGGGCCCTCTCCCATCTCCACACCGGCAAGGTGGAACGGGCCGTATTCGAATTCGATCAACTGATGATGTTGGACCAGTCGATAGGACTGGACCTGATTCCGATATACGAAGAGGCCACGGAGAGATATCCGGATAACACCACCCTTCATCTCGCCCTCTACCAGATAAACCTGGAGGAGGAGCAGTACGCCCAGGCCTCCCATTACCTGAGCCGGGCGTTGAAATCCGATCCGGAACAGATCCGGGACCTGATGCCCAAGTTCGAGAAGCTGGTGGAAAAAGAACCGCACAACCGGGAGATCTGGGAAGAGATGCTCAAATCCGCCCTGGCCATGAACCATTTGAACCTGGCCCGGGAACTCCTGCGGCGGGCGGTCATGACCCTGCCCCAGGAGGCGGCCGCTACCCTGCATATCTACGGCGCCCGGATTTCCTCCGCCGACGGCAAGCCGGAAGACAGCCTGCGCTGCCTGGCCATGACCCTAACCTCCCGGGAGGCCAGCCTCAAGCAGGTGGAGGACGAACTAAAATTCATAACCGAAAAAAATCCCTCCAATCCGGAGGCCCGGTACCTGATGGGCGAGACCCTGATGCGGCTGGGCCGGGAGGACGAGTCGGTGGCCGCCCTGGAAAAATGCCTGGAGCTCTCCCCCGCTTACCTGGATAAGGTCCGGTCCCGGCTGGAGCAACTCCTTCCCTTGAGCATCAAACCCTGGTTGATATCCCGGATCCTGGGCGAGATAGCCTGGGCGGGGACTCGCTTCGAAGAGGCCTACCGGCTATTGGAATCGGCCCAGAACGGCCCGGCGGAATCGCTGGCCGGCCTGGGAACCACCCTCGAAAAACTCCTTATCCTATCCCCTCAAGACAACCGGCTGGCCCTGATCCGGACCCGCAACCTGTCCCTGGAGGGAAGAGGCGATGAAGCGGTCGAACTCTCCCGGACCCTCCTCGCCCATGATCCCTCCCGGCGGGAGGAGATCGTCCGGATAATCCGGGAGCTGCTGGAGAGGGTCCCGGAGCATTTTGAGGCTAATAGATTTTTGGCCGGCGTTTACGCCGTTTCCGGCGACGGCGGACGTTCCCTGGAACCGGTGCTGCGGATGATAGAGGCAACCGATACCGCGCCGGAACGGATCGACGAGGCGGTAGCGGAATTTCTGGAAATTCACCGGGAAAACAGCCGTTTCCTGGTACCCTACGCCGGCCTCAGGGCCCGCTGCCAAGATCCCTCCGACGCCCTGGATAGATGCGCGCAAGCGCTCGGCTTTGATCCTTCCAGCTGGGATAAAATCCTGGCGCAAATGGATGAGGTGGAATGGACCGATCCCCTGGACACCCCGGCGGCACTGCTGCGGGCCGATTGCTTCCTCCAGGGCAACCAGCCCGGTAAAGCTTACCGCCAGCTGGAATCGATATCGATCCGGGATGATGAAACACGATCCCAAATAGTCTCCCGGTTGTACCGTTTGATAGAGCATGAACCGGCCCGGGAATATTTTCATTTGGGCAGCCTGCTGCTGGCGGAGCTGGACCAGATCGATGAAGCCGAAGAACTGGTCAAACGCGGCTGCGCGGCCCTGGATGATAGCGCCGCCATCGACCTGCGTATCACCCTGGCCGAGATCCTGGAAAATGGAGGCCTGGAAAAAAGAGCATCCGCCCTCTTCCGGGAGATCCTGGACGATGCGGAGGACGGAAACGAGATACTGAAAAGGATCGAAAAGGCCATCACCGGTTGGGCGGTAAAAGAGATCCGGACCGGTATGGAGAAGATCGGCGCAGAACCGGCCGACGCGGAGAGCATCGAGAAGCTGGTGGGTACGGCCCAGTTGCTGGGAAAACACGACCAGGGACTGGAGATAGTCGGTCGCAGCCAAATCCCCTCCGATCACCGGAGGGCGCTGCTGGCCCGGATATACCTGTGGATGGATAAACCGACGCTGTCCCTGGCCCTGTCCGGGGCGGTGGAGAATCCCGGGCAGCTTCCCCCCGCTACCCGTCTGGAATACTACTATTCGGCGGGAAAGGCCAGTGAAATGCTGGGGGATCACGGCCGGGCCGCCCTATCGTTTTCCCGGACCCTGGAGATAAGCGACCAATTCCGGGACAGCCGCCAGCGCGCGGAATCGAATTACGCGAAATTCATAGAGTCTCAGTTTGAAAACAATATCGATCTTTTGGTCAAGACCGGAAACCTTGATCCGGATTAAAGGAAGGGAAAAATCATGAAGATCTGCCCTCTGATCACCCAGGCGTCGTTGGCGCACGGAACCGATGATGAGCTGCTCGTCCGGGAGGCCGACGACCACGATCTCAACGAGAAGGAAAACGATTCGCGGGACAAAGAATCCAGACAAGAGGATATTTTCATCAATCCGGATTCCGATACACCGGCCGCGGAGGAAGATCAGGAATCCGGGAAAGAGGAAAAACCGGGGAGAACGGTGCATTTCCTGGCCAAATCTTACCGGGGCGCGGTGGAGTGCCTGGGTGAGTCCTGCCGGTTCCATGATGACGAGAAGAACGAATGCCGGTTCGACCTATGGCTTGCCGGGACCGCGGGAGGCCAAGCGGACGAAAAATGGAGGGCGCTGCGGGCCGATCTGGAAAAATCCTGGGAATTCCAGAAACAGAGCACCACCGATCTGATCGGCCTGTTCAAGGACCTGGACGATAAGAACCGGAAACTGCAGGATGAATTCAAGCAAAAAATGGAGGAAAGCCTGCGGGAAGCCAAGGAAACCATCGTCTCCCTGGCGGACGACAATAAGCTGATAATCGAATCGATCTCCGATACCCTGGCGGAAAGAACGGAGGAGATCGAGGGTAAGCTCGAAATCAGCGAAAAGAAAATGGAAGAGTTCAAAACGGATATCTCCGGCTGGAAGAAGGACCTGGATAAGTCCATCGAGGTGATGGGGGAAGGGATGGATAAGAACCGGAAACTGGTCGAGGAGCTTTCGGAGAACAATTCCCGGATAGAGGAATTGGTTGAGAACCAGCAGAAAAGCCTCGCGGAAGAGGAGAAAAAGAGGCTCCTTTCCGAGGCCAAACGCCTGAACAACGCGGGGGTCATGGCCTACCATAACGGTCAGTACGAGAAGGCCCGCGAACTGTTCGAGCAGGCCCTGGAAATCGATCCCCAGTTCACCGAGTGCTACAACAACCTGGGACTGACCTTCACCGAGATGAACGACGAGGAGAAGGCCACCGACGCCTTCAAGAAAGCGATCGAGCTCAATCCGGAACTGGCCGCCACCTACAACAACCTGGGATACGTGTTCTACCGCCTGGGTTCCTACGCCGAAGCGATCGAAATGTATAACGAGGCCATCGGGCGCAGCAAGGACAACAGCTCGGCCTACACCAACCTGGGTAACGCCTATTACAAGCTGGACCGGATGGAGGAGGCCATAGAGGCCTGGAACAAGGCGGTGGAGATAGATCCGGGGAACGACAAGGCCAAACGCAACCTGAAACGCTTTCACGCGGAGATGAAAGAAAAATAGCCGCTACGACGGTTCTGCTATATGGTTAAAAAAGCGGGGAGGGATTCGGTGAATCCCTCCCCGAAAATTATCCGTTCTCATCATACCTTGACGACTTTTGTGGCATGAAATCCCTTGGGCCCTTCGGCCAGTTCATACCTCACGTCTTCACCCTCGCTGAGGGTGCGAAACCCTTCCCCTTCAATATCCGAGTAGTGAACGAAGATATCCTGTCCATCCTCTTCCTGCTGTATGAAGCCATAACCTTTGTTTTCGTTGAACCACTTGACCTTACCTGTAGGTGTCACCCTATGCCTCCTTTAAACCTCAAAGTAAAAATGCACAGGTTTTATTCTCCCTGACCGCGATACGCGAAACGCACCGGTACTGCGAATAAAACAAAAAGCCCGGCAAATCCATCGGGGAGATGGAAATTTGCCCCAACCGATTAGCGGATAGATTTTAGCATTTTCCCCGGACCAGTTCAAATTAAAAATCCGTATAATCCAGGCGAAATAGGAAGGCGTGGGCCTTCCCCGGGGCGGAGACCACCGCCCTATTACGGATGGAAACGACAATCGGTTTCTATTTATTTACTATATTTAATAACACCGTCGCATCGTCGGAAAAATAATTCGCGGTCACCAGATCGGGCTCTCCGTCTCCGTTCATATCGCAGCTAAAGACGCAACGGGGACCATTGCCCGCCTTGTAATGCATCGCTTCGCCAAAGGTCCCACCCCCCTTGCCTAGGAGTACCGAGACCTGATCGGAGTTATAAGACGCCACCGCCAGATCGACATCGCTATCGGCGTTCAGGTAACAGGAAGAGACCGCGTAGGGGCCGTCTCCGGCCGGATAATCCTTGGCCTCTTCCAGGGTCCCGTCTCCCTTTCCCAGCAGCACCGATATATTGTCGGACAGATTATTCGCCACCACCAGGTCGATTAAGATGACTCCATCCGGTGCCGGGGGGACGGTCGACTCCCCCCATGCATCGGGCGCGATCGGGAGCCGGCCATCACTTGGGGGACAGCCGCCCAGACACATGTACCGGGCTAACCGGGAGCCGGCCGGCGCGTGCGGGCCGAACGCCGTACCGCTGACTTTCAGTGCAGATAAGGCGTTGCATAATCGTCCGCCGCTTTTTGCAAATGTCCGAATCAATCTCCCTCAACTTCCCTGCCCTTCCTCCCGCAAACCGGTTAGGGACCGGAAAGGAGCGGAATCGGGCGTAGAAAATTATCGAGGGGGCAAGGGAAAAATCCCACTCGTTTCCATTCTAACATCTAATTTATTGTTAAATAACTGCTTACGTTCCTGGAACCGATCCGCCCAGAGGCCCGGGCGAGGGTGGGTGCAGGGAAGCGGGGGCGCGGATCCGGAGGCATTATCCCCCTTCCCCGGAGGGAGTTTAGTCCCAGCTTAGCGGGGATGCTGTTGGCACTTTTCTTGCGATTAAGGAATTGTATTTTACTTTAAACAAGGTTACAAGGCTATGTCAAGATTACAGATACCATATAATAAGGTTTATTTGAAACCAACCGATTTTAATCCCGAAGAATTCGATACCCTGCTGAGGCGCTTCATCGATACCAGCCTGGTCGAGCCGATCGTGATGGAGGTCTTCAACGATCACACTCAGTACCTGCTCTTCATCCGGGAGGGCCAGCTGTACTGGGCCGGCGTTTCGGGGCCCGAGGGCTTCGAGGGCATCAGCATTAAAAAATTTCTTGGCTCCCTGAAAAAGACCCAGTTCCCCCAGATAGTCGCCTATTCGATGAACCTGATCCTGTTTCATTCCCTGCTGGTCTTCCTGCAAAAAAAACCGGAGTTGAAAATCAGCTCGACCCTGGTCGATCTGGACGATCTGCTGGATAAAACCCGGGATGAATACAAGAACGCTCTGATCACCGCGACCCAGCCGGGCAACTTCATCATGATTAGATACAAAAACTCACGGCCGGTGGCCTGTTTTCACGGTCTGGATTCAACCCAGCCGGGGAAAGAGGGGGAGGACAGCATACGCGAGGATTTCCTGGTCAAGATCTACACCCTGTCGACCCGCAGACCTTTCGAGATAAGCCTTTTCATCGACATGGTGGTTACCCATTCCGAGGACGCCCGCCCCATCGCGGCGGACTATCCGGGCACCGTCTCCTCCTTCTTCCTCAGCCAGCCCCCCAAACTGGTAGTCAAGCTCAAGGACCGGCCCCTTAAATCTTATACCTTCAGCGGATCCGAACTGACCATCGGCCGCCTGGCGGACAACCATATCGTGATAGACAACCTGAGCGTTTCCCGGAAACACGCCGTCATCACCTCCACCCGGAAGGGGTATGAGCTGCGCGATCTGGAGAGTAAAAACGGCACCTTCCTGAACGGAGAAAAAACCGACAATGCCGAATTAAAGGATGGAGACACCATCACCATCGGCAAGTATCAAATCGTTTTCCAGATACCCAGCGGGGAAGAATATATGGTGAGTGATCTCGATCAAACCGTGATCATCCCCCATTTCCGGCAAACCCCGGTCAAAAAAGAAGAATTCCGGATAGAGTTCCCCCCCGAGATCGACGATGTGGCCAAGCTTTTCCAGGTATCCAACAACCGGGAAATCGCCCTCACCAACAATACCACCGTTATCGGCAAGAAAAAAAGCTCCGATATCCCTCTGCCCGGTCTGTTCGCCCCCAACGTGAAGGTGGAGATCAACCGGCAGGGAGATGATTACATCCTCAAGAAGGTGAGCGGCCACCGGGAGGTGAGCATAAACGGGGAAAAGCTGGAAGAGAAGGTGCTGGAGGAAGAAGATCTGATCGCAATCGGCCCGCACGAATTCATTTTCAAGAGGTAATGGGGATAATGAAATACTTTATATTCTCCGACATACACGCCAACGTCGAAGCCCTGCAAAAAGTGATCGGGGAGATATCCTCCCGCCAACCGGACCTGGTGGTCTCCCTGGGCGATGTGGTCGGATACGGAGCGGATCCGGTGGAATGCGTCAAACTGGTCAATCAACACGCCCACATCAAGATCTGCGGCAACCACGACCTGGCCGCGGCCGGACTGGTGGATACCAAGAATTTTAACACCACCGCCAACCTGTCGATCAACTGGACCAAACAGGAACTGGGGCCGGAAGAAATCGAATGCCTGCGGAACTACGATCCCATCCGGCGCCATGACAACTGCCTCTTCGTGCATGCCTCCCCCATTTCCCCGCTGGCTTGGGATTATATTTACACCATCAGCCAGGCCGAGCGGATCTTCAAGATTTTCAACGATAAATATATCTTCATCGGGCATACTCATGTCCCGGGAGTCATCAGCTACTCGGAGGAAAAGGGCTGCGGAATAGTTACCGAGTCCGAAATCACGGTCAAACCCGGCTCCCGTTACCTGGTAAATACCGGCAGCGTGGGACAGCCGCGGGACGGCGTCAAGGAGGCGAGTTTCACGGTGCTGGATACGGTGACCGAAACGATCAGCATGCGCAGGGTGTCCTACGACATCAGAGGCGCCCAGACCAAAATCCTCGCCCAGGGGCTTCCCGAATCGCTCGCCCTGCGGTTGGCGTCTGCGAAATGAGAGATATGGAAGGACGCAATTACCAGATACTGAATACCATAGCCACCGGCGGAACGGCGGTTTTGTACAAGGCCATCCAAACCTCCCTGGACCGGGAGGTGGTGATCAAGAAGCTGCACGCCCACCTTACCTCTGACAGCAACTTCACCGGCCGTTTCACGCTGGAGGCCAAAGCCGCCGCCAGCCTGGATCACGAGAACATAGTGAGGATAATCGATTCGGGCGCCACCGGGAACAACTACTACATCGTGATGGAGTACATCGACGGGGTCACCATCAAGGACCTGTTGGAAAAGTACGGGACCCTGAGCGACGAATTGACCCTGATCATCGCCCGTGAAATCTGTTTGGGCCTGGATCACGCGCACCAGCGCGGGATCATCCACCGGGATATAAAACCGGCCAATATCATGATAACCTGCGAGGGACAGGTCAAGATCACCGATTTCGGCCTGGCCAAGCTGCACGACAGCCAAATACAGCAGACCGTGGCCAGCACCCTGCTGGGCACCCCCCTGTACATGTCGCCGGAGCAGGCCATCGGGGAAGGTATCGATGGAAGAAGCGATATCTTTTCCCTGGGGACCGTGTGTTACGAAATGATGACCGGCAAACAGCCTTTCCGGGGAGATAACTACGCCGCCGTAATCCAGAAAATAATCAGCGGCGTGCTACCCTCTCCCTCCCGGATCGTGAAGACGATCGATCCGGGGGCTGAATCCCTGGTAATGAAGGCGCTCAGCCGCGAGCCGGGAAAAAGATACAGATCGGCCCTGGAGATGGCCCACGCTATCGAATCGCTGCTGGACCAGGAAAAAATCCTGGCCGTACGCCACAACCTGCGCCGTCTGGTGGCGGGCAACCGGATCATCCAACCGGCCGCGAAAAAAACCTCCGGGAAGAAACGCCGCCGCCGCTTGCTGCCCCTGATGCTGGCCGCCTCCATTGTACTGGCCTCCGGGATATACCTGATTCTTAATCCGGAAAGGATTCGTTTGGTCCGCTCCCGGATCGACGCCCTGCTGGCTCCGGATCCGGCCTGCCCGGCGGACAACCCGGTCTTGGCCGCGGGAAGCGAGCTGAACGGAACCGGCATATTCATCAACCTGCCGGAAGATCAGCCGGCGGAGGGAATTATTCCTGCCGCCGACACCCTGTCCGCCCCCGCCGCCGGTCCCGACAGCCTGTACGGGGGGATCCTGGAAACAAGCTCTACGCCCGCCGCCGAATCCGTCCCGGAGCAGGTCCCGGAAAAAGATCCCCCTCCCCAGACCACCGGCAGGGAGGCCGCCGCCCAAGCTCAACCCGTCTCCCGGGAGCCGGAGATACCGATGGGACTGATCGATATCCAGGTGGAGCCGGAGGCGGAAATCATCATTGACGGCGTCCACCGGTTGTCGGCGAACCGCTACGGTCCGGTGGAAATCACCGCCGGCAGACACCAGATCACCTGCCGGCAAATCGATTTCCGCGATTATGCCGAAACCATCGTAATCCAAAAGGGGGAGCTTTCCCGCAGAAGGATTCAACTCGCGCAGTTAACCGGCTCCATAGAGTTTCAAATGGAAGAGGGAATCCGCGTAATTATCGATGGTATATACAAGGGGACTACTCCCTTTCCCGCTCCGCTGACGCTCACCACCGGAAAACACCTGGTCGATCTGAAAAAATCCGGATACCGGGATTGGTCCAACAAGGTCTTTATCTCGGCCGATGAAACGATGAACCTGAAGATCAACCTGGTTCCGAATTGATCTCGATCCACCCTCCGGGTAAGTACTAGAGGAGGGATTTCACCACCGCCTCCACCTCCTCCACTCCCAGCGATTGCAGGCGCCCATCCCGGGAACGCACCGCCACCACGCGATCCCCCACCGGTTTCCACCGGAGCGGATCGGTGGGCCCGAAAACCGCCACGCAGCGGGCCCCGGCCGCCCCGGCTATATGCATGATCCCGGTGTCATTACAGATGGTGACGGCCGCTTTCTTCATCAAGGCGGCCAGGAATCCCGGGGCCGGGCTGGATACTAAAACGGGGGCCGAAGGGAAATGCTTTAAAAAATCATCCACCGCTTCATTATCCGCCGGTCCGCCGACCACTATAACCGTCAGGGCGTGCCTGTCATTCAGCGTTCGGGCCAGGGAGGCGAATTTATCCGCCCCCCATACATTCCGCTTCTTGCCGGCGCCCGGATGGATGACGGCAAACCTTCCCCCGGATGGAACCGCGGCCCGGAGGAACCGGTCGCACTCTTCCCGTTCCCCCTCCCGCGGAACAATCAGGGAACTCAGATCTTTCTCCACCACCCCCAGGCGGGAAAGCGGATAGAGATTGTGCTCGCTCTCATGCATCCCCTCCAGTTCCCGGTCGGAGGGCAGGGGCAGTTCCAGATGATAGAAGCGGACGGAGAGATCATGGCCGAAGGGCCGGCTGGTCGAACCGATCCTCAGGGGAGCGCCGCAGGCCACCGCCAGCAGCATGCTGGTAATGGAGAAGGATACGGTATTGAGAACAATCACGGCATCGAACCGGCATTTTCTCAGCTCGCGGATGAAGCTCAGAATTCTCAGGGGATTTCCCCGGTTTCTCTCCTTGGCGTACTTGAAAACCCGGTCCAGATAAGGATTATTCAACATCACGTCGGTGTTGATGGAGGCCGCCAGCAGCGAGATATGGGACTGGGGGAAACGCCCGCGCAGACCGCGGAAAGCGGGCACGGCCAACAACATATCTCCCATCTGGTTGTGCTGCCGGATGATCAGCAGGCGCCGCGGCGGATCCCTGTCGAGTTGTGCGGGGTCCCGCGGGGGAACGTTCAAAAAGAGCGAGATGAACCTGGCCAGGGCGAGCTTGCCTCTTTTTTCGATTTTTTTCAACAAATCGTCTCCGTTACGATTTTTTATGGAACAAATACGCCCCCGCTACGTATTACTATCAGAGAGCGGATCAATATCCCACCACCTTCAATCTCTCCTTACCTAAGGAGCGGCCCGCAAGGGCCGCTCCTCTTATAAAATCGGCGGGATTCAATCAAGCCGGTCGGGAAGCTCCTCCAGAATCTTCAAATAATTCCGGTAGCGCTCCGGGGATATACGGTTATCTTTCACGGCATCCTTCACCCCGCACCCGGGCTCATGGCTATGGGTGCAGGAATTGAACTTACAGCCGGAATGGTAAGGATCAAAATCCAGGAAATATCCGCCCAGGGTCTGTTTGGAAACACCCCAAATACCAAATTCCCTCACCCCGGGAGTATCTCCCAGGTATCCGCCTCCCAGCCGGTGTAATTCAAAATGGGAAGTGGTGTGCTTTCCTTTTCCGGTTTTTTCGCTGACTACCCCTATCCTCATATCCAGGTCCGGAGCGAGCGCGGAAATCAAAGAAGTTTTTCCCGTACCGGATGGTCCCACCATGATCGAGCGATGGGAGGCCATCCTTTCCCGGATCGCTTCCACACCCTCCCCGGTCAGCGCGCTACAATACATAACCTGGTATCCCATCAGGCGATAGGGATCCAGATTTTCCTCCAGCCGGTCGGATCCCTTCGCCAGGTCGATCTTGTTGACGCAAATCACCGGTTCGATACCACCGCATTCGGCCGCCACCAGCATCCGGTCCAGCAGGCGCAGATTCAACTTGGGATGCTTGACCGAAAGAACCAGAAAGACTATATCCAGATTTGCACCCAGCACCCGGCTCCCCTTACGGCCCGCGACATCGGCCCGGGCGAAAACCGATTTCCTCTCCCCGACCAGGGTGATGAGCCCGGTCGGCCCGCGTCCATCCGTATCTTTCTCCAGGCGGTAAACCACGTTGTCGCCCACCACGGGCAGCACCTCCGCCGCACTTTTTCCGACCCTAAACCTTCCCCGGACCCGGCAGCAAACCTCCCGGTCCCCATCGACCACATAATAGTCGGCCCCTTTTATCCTGACAATAAATCCGTTTGACGTCTGAGGATTATTCATGCTTTTCAGATTCTTTTTTCACCGGTCGGTATAAATTTTTCGAATGATAATAAAAAAACATTGTAATTAAAAGACTAAATTGTTATAAAATAACCTAGTCGTGTATGCCAATCGAGCATGGCAGTAAG
Source organism: Candidatus Krumholzibacteriota bacterium (assembly GCA_016926065.1). Classification (GTDB taxonomy): domain Bacteria; phylum Krumholzibacteriota; class Krumholzibacteriia; order Krumholzibacteriales; family Krumholzibacteriaceae; genus JAFGPI01. The sequence continues at coordinate 8,106 of JAFGPI010000030.1, read as the reverse complement.
AAAAAATTATGGAACCCAGTAAACTCGCTGCTTTTTTCGAAGAAGATCTTTGTATCTTTAATCTACGATCCCGGAAGAAATTGTCCGCCATTCAGGAGATGGTCCGGCATCTCGAGAAGATGGGCAAGATCTCCGATGAACAGTTCATCGTGGAGATGTTGAAAAACCGGGAGCACCTGGGAAGCACCGGGCTGGGCAAAGGGGTGGCTTTTCCGCACGGTCGATCGCTCGCCATCAAGCAGTTGAGCGTGCTTTTCGCCCGTTCATCCGGAGGGATCGATTTCGAGGCGCTGGACGGTAAACCGACCAAGATATTCTTTCTTATCCTGGCCCCCTCGGAAGAGGGAGCCGACGTCTACCTGGCCCTGCTTAGTGAATTGATCAGCCTCATCCAGAAACCATCCAAGCTCGATAAGCTGATGCAGGTCAAGGATTATCCATCCCTTATCGATATATTCGGAGGTAATGAGGATTGAGAGAAGAATTCCGGCTTTTGATCGGACTCCAGGACCTCGATATCATGATCAAGGAGGTTAAAGACAAGGCGACCTCCCAGGAGTTGAAAAGTATGGGATTCAAGCTGACCGGCCTGGAAGAGCTCCAGGAAGCCCGCCATGAAATCGCCGCCCGCATACCGGTCGCCCTGCTAAATCGATATGAAAAATTGGCCAAGCGCTACAAATTGGCCATCCTCCCGGTAAGCGGGGATAAATGTTTGGGCTGTTTCGTGAAATTGCCCACATCATTTTTCTCCTCGGCCTACAGCCACGAACTGGTAACCTGCGAAAATTGCGGGAGATTATTGTATATCCTACGGTTTAACCAGTAAAGTAACGATGGATTTATTCTATATCTGATAAAATCTTCTATATACAGTCACCTGCCGATCCAATCGATCTTTTACTTGAACTTTTCTCGTCCTTGCTGTAAAGTATTTTAACCAGGAAAAATTCTTTACATAAGAGCGCAAAAGTGAAAAATGACGATCTGAATCGAGGATTTACTTCAAGGTTCATTATCAACCAGGCCCTGGGAAATTATCACCCCTGGCAAGGCTATGGGGTGACCGATTCTCTGAGCGGTAAGGAGTACAATCTCTTTTCCATCATTCCCCCGCCCAAAATATCCCTCTCCTGCAATGATCTGAAGATGCGGGACTATATTTTTTCCAACGGAAAAGATATTATGCCTCCCCTACTCTCCCTCCAGGAATACAGCCAAGGGATAACCTTTCTCCTTCCTCATCAGGAACTCGTTCCGGTAACCAAGATTCTGCCCTCGTTGACCGCGGATAAATGCCTGCGGATGCTTCGCACCCTGGCGACGCATGTGCTGGAACTCCTGTCTTCGGGGCGGTTCCTGCACAACCTGCATATCGAATCGGTGGTGGAGGCCAACGGCAAACTCCTGCTATTGCCCACCGCCTATCTGCTGCCCGGGGAAATCATGGATAAATTAACCGTGGGCGGCGCCAATCCCGACGAGGAGGGGGAACCCCTTTTCCGGGATCTGCGGGACCTGGGAAAAATATTCACCGTATTTTCCCGTTACCTGACTCCCGGATTATCCAGCACCTGCTCCCAACTGGCGCAAGCACTATCCGCCGTGAGCGCGGAGACGAACCGGGACGAACTTTACCGGATGGTCGGCGCCCTGACATCATTCCTGGAGCATCCCTCCTCCCCTCTTCCGGTGCTGGCGGGCAGGGAGCCTCCCTGGGATCCTCCCCGGGGTCCTTTCAGGAAATTCCAGCAGTCCGTTCAGAAAGCGCACGAGGGAGTCAAACAACTTATCCTGGTGAAGGGAAAAAACGGCGATGGAAAAACCGCCTTCCTTAACGCCGCCGCCCAACTGTTAAGGAAAGACTACAATCTCCAGGGCGAAGGGATTCTGAGCGACCAAAACGTGTTCCAGGACACCGAGGAAACGAACAGTAACGGCACCGGAGATTATAGTATTTTTGACAACCACGCCCAGGATCCCCTCGTCTACAGCTACATCATCGAGCGGTTGTCGAAAAACCTCCAGCACCAGAAAATATCCCTGATGGCCATCGACGAAGAATCGCCCGCTTGGTTTCTTCAAACCTTGAAGGAAGAAAGCCGGGATAACGAAGTTAGGTTGGTGGAGATCGAATTGCCCTCCCCGGACGCAATCCAGAAAAAGCACATTCTGGGACAGCTCCTTCCGGCGGATAGAGAAGAGGAGATACTGGGTAAAATCGATTCCGACAATCCCCTGCCGGTGATGAATTTTATCCTGCGCCTCTTTCTGGATCCCCAGCGCTCCCCCGCTCCTTCCGCCCTCAGGGAAAATCCGATCCTGGCTCTCTCTCCCGAGGAGCTATCCATCCTGAATTTCATCGCCGTGTTCAAGTTCGAGGTCCCCCTGGCGATTCTGCAGGAAGTTTATGCCACCGATCTGGAGGAGTTCTACTCCATCTTGCAGAAATTAATCACCCTGGGCCTGGTCAAGGCGCGGAGCGAATTTTCCATACTTTCCCATTGGGAACTTTGCCTGGTCTTCAGTATCCGCAGCCGCAGCCTCTCCCGCCTGATACTGGAACAGATACCCCCGAATCGGAAAAAGCAGCTGCACCGGAATATCGCCCATATCCTGAAAGAAATTCCCAAAGCTCCCCTGGCCTATATCTTTTATCACCTGGCCAATTGCGGGGAAAACCAGGAAGCGGCGTTCAAGGGGTACGAGATATACCAGCTTTTCCTGGGCCGGAAAAGGCTCAGCGCCGTGAACTGCTTCAACGAGATATTCGTGGGCCAGAAGCTGGACCGATACCTGCCTCCGGAGACGCGCTTTAAATTGCTCTTGGAGCTGGGAAACTACTTCTCCCTTATCGGAAACATGGAAAAAGCGGAGACCCTTTACCGCCGTTGCCGGGAAGAATCCCGGAAAGACGATAAATGGCAAAACCTTCGCTCCCTGGCGGTGGAGGCGATCCGCAAGGAATGCGAGATCCTGGAGAAGAAGAGCGCGTTTCTCAAGGCCAAGAACCTGCTGAAAAAAACCCTGGAATCGCACGGGGAGCATATCCTGGCCAAGGAGCGGGCCCGGCTCTACAACGACCTGGCCTGGATCTATTATCGCCTGGGCCGGTTCGACAAATCCTGGGAATATTGCCTGCTGGTGCACAAACTCCTGGATAAGAAGCAGCATATCAGCGAAATGGCCCAATCGTACAACCTGATGGGCGCCATCAACTGGAACCGCAGCAAATATAAAGAAGCCATCCTCTGCCATGAGAAATGTCTCAGCCTGAGGGAAGAAGCGGGCGATGAGATCGGGGTGGCCACCAGTTATAACAATCTGGGGCTGGTCTACCGCTCCACGGGAAGGGTCCGCGACGCCCTCACCAGCTTTCAAAAAAGCATGGAAATCAAAAGGAGAAACAACAACCTGCCCGGTCTGGCGGCGGCCCATCTGAACCTGGCGCTGACCTATCTCGATATGGAGGAGATAGAGCAGGCGGAAAAGAATTGCCGGGTGGCCAATAAACTGGCCAAGGATATAGGGAATCAACAGCTGCTGGCGGAAATATGGGGCACCCTGGGAGAGATAGCCTATCTCAAGGAAGACTTCGATCAGGCGCGGGAATATTATTTCCAGGATCTGCAGATCTGCCACAAGACCCGGGCCCTGAGGGAGAAGGCGGTGGTATTCAGAAGGCTGAGCGAGCTATCCCTGGCCGAGGGAAAGCTGACCGAGGCCAAGGAGCTTTTAAGCCAGGCCCGCTCCATCAACCAAAAAATAGGATCGCGGCTGGAAACGATCCTGCTCGATCTGCTCAAGGGAAGAATCCTGCTGGGGGAGGGAAAACGCGAACAGGGGAAAATGATCCTGGAAGGAACCAGCCTGGAACTCTCCCTGCTGGGCCGCAAAAGTACGGCCGCCAACATCGCCACCCGGCTGGGGGAGCTTTACCTGGAGGAAGGCAACGAATCCCTGGCCCGGGAATACCTGTTACGCGCCACCTCCCTGATCAGTGACAACCAGAACGTTCCCGCGGCGGTGAAGAATCTACAGCTTCAACTGGATAAAAGCTCGGCCCTGGAACCGGGCAAGATACGCTCCGATTCCAGCAGATTCAAGGCGCTCTGCAGGATGATCTCCATAATTCGTACCATCCACAATCCCCCCAAGCTATACCAGACCATAACCGAGAACGCCCGCAAGATCATGAACATGGAACGAGCGGTCCTGGTCCTCCAGGACGCGAGCCGGGACACCTTTTCGATCCTGGCCTCGGTGGGGGATTTCAACGGCGGGGACATCCTTACCGATAAAAATATCATCGCCATTTTGGACATCGCCAGGCAGCTCGGATATCCCCTGGACATATCCCGGACCAATATCCCCCCCGGAAAGGTAAGCGATGAATTTCTCGCCACCCATCCCGGCTTGATCTGCACCCCCTTGTGGATTCAGGACGAGGTCACCGGATTCCTTTACCTGGATTCCCACCAGAGCGATACCTCCATCTCCAACGAGGACCATTCCTTCCTGGTGGGATTCAGTCAGCAGTTGGCCCTGGGACTGGAAAGAATTCTGCTCTCCGACCGGATCAAGCATGTCGAAAAATCGAGGCCGGCGGCCGGGCCGTTATCGATCGAACCGAGGGAAAGCGCCGCCTTCCGGGAGATAGTGGGCCAGTCGGCGGCCATAAGAAACATATACAAACTTATCGAGGGTATAAAGGACATGGATACCACGGTCCTCCTCACCGGGCCCAGTGGGTCGGGAAAAGACCTGATCGCCAAAACCATTCATTACAGCGGCCCGCGCCGGGATAAGCCTTTCCATTCCTTGAACTGTTCCGCCTTTCCCCGCGATCTGCTGGAAAGCGCTCTTTTCGGTTATGAAAAAGACGCCTTTACCGGAGCCACCCGGCAGAAGATAGGGCATTTCGAATCGGCCGCCGGGGGAACGATCTTCCTCAACGAGATCGGAGATATGCCCCTTTCCCTCCAACCCAAGCTGCTCCATATCCTGGAGAACCAGAGATTCTACCGGGTGGGGGGAATAAGGGAGATTAAAACCAACGCCCGCATCATCACCGCCACCAACAAGGACCTTCCCACCCTGGTCAAACAGGGAACCTTCCGGGAAGATCTCTATTACCGCATAAACATTTTCCCCATCCGGATTCCCGGGCTGAACGAAAGAAGGGAAGACATAAAGCTTCTCTGCAATCATTTCCTGACCACCTTCTGCCGCCTGTACGGAATCCCCCGGAAGAGGATCTCTCCGGAGGCGATGATGCTGCTGACCGATTACGAATGGCCGGGAAACGTCAGGGAGCTGGAAAACACCATAAACCGTCTCATGATAATCTGCAAGAAAGACACCATACTGCCGGAGGATCTTCCCGATCATATCGTCAAGCACACGGAAATGCTCCGCGCCAAATCGCTTTCCACCTTTGAAGACGTGCTGGAATCACTGCTCCAGAGCCATGAATTCACCACCAGCGATCCCATCCTGCCCAAGATCCAGAAGTCTCTCATCAACAAGGTGGTGGAAACCACCGGAGATAAAACCAAAGCAGCCAAAATCCTGGGTATCTCCAAACCGACCCTCTATTCCAAGCTGAAAAATTATGAGAAGGAAAAGAAGAGTTCATAAATCGCCTTTCATCCGGATGATCCTGGCAATTTTCGTTTTATTGCTGCTGATCTATATTCCCCTGAAGATATACATCGCCCGCTCCGGGGAGGTCCCCCGGATCCCCGACGGTACCCGCCTCAGCATCTTCGTCACCAACGAGCTCAAGGGCTACCGTGAGCCGTGCGGATGAAAGAAGAAATTCTATTCCGGGATGGCCCGGTGGGCTTCCCTGATTGATTTCCGCCGCTCCCAGAATCCGGTTCTGCTGGTGGATGCCGGAGATTTCTGCCGGCACCTGTCCCACCCCGGACAAACCGAGCTGGACGAATCCTATTTCCTCCGGGGAATGAAAATCCTGAAATATGACGCCGCCGTGATCGGAGTTAACGAGATCTTTCTGGGAAAGGACGAGCTGCTACGCACGGCCGATCGTTACGATATCCCCCTGCTTTCCACCAATATCGTGGAAAAAAAATCCGGCCAGACCCTGGGCGCGCCCTGGATAATCAAGACCCGGGGCGGTCGTAAAACCCCCTGGGGCAGAAGCGGCGGAATCAAGGTGGGAATAATCGGCCTGGCCCTGCCCGTATTCATCCACGGCACCACACCCGAGGCCCGGCGCTTGCTGGAAGTGGAAAATCCGCGCCTGGCCGCGCTGGAAGCGGCTTCGATCCTGAGGAAAAAGGGCTGCGCGCTGATAGTCGCCATCAGCCACCAGGGCTGGAATAAAAGCGTTGAGTTCGGCGGCACCGTCCCCGGGATAGATATCGTAATCAACGGCCGCCGCAGGCACAGCGCCACCCACCGGGAATGGGCCGGCGGCACCCTGGTGGTCGATACCGGCGTGAAAAACCGTTCCTTCACCGAAATCAAGGTTGAATTCCGGGGCAACCGGCCGCAAATGGACGCCGTGGATAGTATCAAGGAGGCCCTGGGACAACCCGAACGGGCCGACCTGGCCGAGCTGGAAAAAAACTATCAGCGGGAGAAGAAAGAACAATTGACCCGGTCGATGAAGAAAGGGAGAACCCTTGAAGCTAAGAAAAATCGTTGAGTTTATCGATCAGACCCTGAACCTCTCCGCTTTTCCCGGCGATTCTTCCCTCAACGGATTGCAGGTGGAAGGCCGCTCCTCCGTCTCCTCGGTGGCGCTGGCGGTTGACGCCTGCCAAAGAGCCATCCAGAGATCCGTTGGTTCCGGGGCCGACCTGCTCATCGTCCACCACGGCCTCTTCTGGGGAGGCAACCAACCGATAACCGGGATCATGGCCAAACGGCTGGGGGCCCTGCTCCAAAACGGAATCTCCCTCTACGCCGCCCACCTCCCCCTGGACTGCCATCCGGAAATCGGCAACAACGCCCAGCTGGCCCGGTTGCTCCACCTCGACGGGACCGAGCCGTTCGGTGATTACCATGGAATCCGTATCGGCTTGGCGGGAAACCTGCCCCGTCCCCTCAAGGTAAGGAGCTTCTCCGCCAGGCTGAGAAAGCTCCTTAACGCTCCCTCGCGCAACTTCGAGTTCGGCCGGAGCGAGATCAGGAAATTGGGGATCGTCTCGGGGGGAGGGGCTTCCTTGGTTAAAAGCGCGGCGGAGGAGGGGCTGGACGCCCTGCTGACCGGGGAGACGGCCCACTCCGCCTATCATATCGCCCGCGAATACCGGATCAACCTATTCTGCGCGGGCCATTACGCCACCGAGACCCTGGGAGTCAAGGCCCTGGGTTCGCTGCTCCGGGAGCGCTTCGGTCTCCAGACCCGCTTCCTGGACATACCGACCGGGCTCTGACCCTAATCCCCCTTCAACGCGAATCCGCCGCCGCCAAAAGAAACCGCCCGGGAACTTGGTTATTCCCGGGCGGTTTCCGTGCGCCGATCAGGCCGGCGGTATCTTTACCGGTCCACCTTGAAAGGCTCATGTTTCGGCCAGGGCCGGGGATCTTCCTTTATCATCCGCAGCAGGACCTCGATCGCTTTTTTCATCTGGGCGTCCTCTCCCCGCGACATCTCCACCGGATCGAGATCGACCTCGATTTCGGGCCGCACCCCTTCGTTCTCCACGATCCATTTACCCTGGGGATCGTAAATCCGGTAATCGGGGGCGGTGAGTCCGCCTCCGTCCATCAACCTGATAAACATCGACACCCCCACCAGGCCTCCCCAGGTACGGGTTCCGATCACCGGCCCCATCTTCATCATCTGGAATTCCATGGGCAGCATATCTCCGCCCGAACCGGCCTGCCGGTTGGTCAGACAGACCATATGCGCGTGGGTGGCCAGGGCGGGATCGGTTTGATCGTGCGAATACCTGCGGGTCCAGTAGGTATGGACCTTCTTGTCCAGCCGCTGCAGGAAGATGGCCGGGTCGAGTCCGCCGGCGTTAAAACGGCCGTCCACGATCAATCCCTGCTTGCGGGTCTGGGCATAGAAATATTTGGGGAACTCCCGGGTCGACCCCAGGTAGGTGTCGGGTAGATGGATATAGC
>JAFGPI010000223.1 GCA_016926065.1 Candidatus Krumholzibacteriota bacterium | reverse complement strand
GAGGCGGGCAGGGTGGAAAGTTCGCGGTAAAGAAGAATCCCCACCTCCGGATGCCCGATAAACGTTGCCCCGGGCAGCAGGCTTTCGCAGGCGGCCCCCAATTCGGTTCGCCGGGCCCAATATATCCGGTGGGCCTCGGGATTGTTTAGCACCAGGACCAGATCTATATCGGAAAGAAAGGCGGGACATCCGCCCACCTCCGCCAGGCTCCCCTCCCCCCGGGCGAAACTGCCGCACAGGAATATGCCTTTTATGTTTTCCTCCCCCACCCGGTGGTAAATAAGAGCGGAGCTGCGGCACAAGAAATCTTCCCACCACTTCTGCGTCCGGGAGGAATCGGGGGTGGATAGGATGCCTTTATGAAGATGAAAAAACCCGTGGTTATCACACGGGTCGATGCTGTGGTTATGATTATCCAACCTTATACCCGCTTGTAGATAAATTCGGGAATATAGTACTTCTTACGGTTAAGAACCGTACCCAGGAAGGTGCCTTTGTGCTTCTCTATGAGCATGATGGCTCGCTTTATCACTTCTCGTTTGGTTTTCCCAGCCTGAATGATTATGACCGTGCCTTCCGCGTAGGAACCGATTATGGGCGTTTCCGCGGCTTCCAGGGCGGCCGAAGTATCGATCAGCACGTAATCGTAATACTGGGACACCTCCCGGATCAGGTTGGCCATCAGGGCGGAATTGAAAAGCGGCTGGGTGACATCCGAGCTATCCCTTTGACCGCTGGTGATTAAATCCATAACGTTCTCGTCGATGGTGTGGATTATATCTTCCAGCTTAGCTCTTCCCGAAAGATATTCGATGATTCCTTTTTCGTTATCCACTCCGAAGAGCTTATGCAGTTCCGGATTGTCCACGGCGCAATCAATCAGCAATACCTTGTCCGTCTCCCCTAGGGCGATGACACGGGCCAGGAAGGCGGTGATGGTGGTCTTGCCCTCTCCCTTGACCGAGCTGGTAAACATGATCACCCGTGAGTCTTCGTTTTTTATCTGTGTATCTATCGAATTTCTCAGGTTCCGGAGGGAACGGCGGAAATCATCATCCATATTCTGCAAGAAAGTCCCCGCGCGGCCCGCGGATATCGATTTGACCGGAATCCGGCGGTTTCCTTTCGGTTTGCCGCCTATTTTCTTCTTGCTCTGCTCCGCTTTTCTCAGGGCATCGTATATCTTGCTCACCCGATTTCTCCCGGTTTCGGAAAGTATTAAAACCACAACCAGTCATCCAATCGAGACTCCGCCCCGATCGATCAAGTGATTTCCTTGCTTTCTAATTCTCTAATCCCCTCCCGCACGATCCGGCTGTCGAAATTGTGCACGTTCATCACGTATCCCAGCAATAACACCCGGTCACAGAGGATGTTGATCAATCGGGGTGTGCCTCCGGAGTAATGAAATACTTCATTTATGGCCTCGGACGTGAAAGCCGGCCCTTGACCGTTGACACTTGCCACCTTGATCCGGAATTGAATATATTTCTCCACGTCGTCGCGGTTCAGTATCGGTATGTGGCAAATGCCCGGTATACGCTGCCGCAGCTGCCGCATTTCGTTCAAGTTCAGCATCTTTTCCAGCTCGGGCTGTCCCACCAGCATAATCTGGATGAGTTTTCTGTCCCTGGTCTCCAGGTTGGACAGCATTCTGAGTTCCTCCAGCACCTCCGGAGAGAGGTTTTGGGCTTCATCGATGATGAGAACGGTATTGCGGTTTTTTTCGTATTGGGAGATGAGAAATTTGTTTAGCGCCATGAGCATTTGCACTTTATTCATTCCCTCTACTTCCAGTCCGAAATCGTTGCATACCAGGTAGAGAAGCTGATCGAAGGGGAATTTGGTGGTAAAGACGAAAGCCGTCTCCAGGGACGGTTGAAAGAGATCGATGAAGGCGTTTACCACGGTGGTTTTTCCCACTCCCACCTCGCCCGTCACGGCGATAAATCCCTTCTTCTGGAATATACCGTAGGTTATGTACGCCAAAGCGTCCCGGTGGCTGCGGCTGCGGTACAGGAACCGCGGATCGGGAGTGACGTTGAAGGGTAATTCCTTGAAACTGTAATATTCCTCATACATGATTCGTACTATCTCTTGGCTTCCGGGAAACTGGCCAGCACCCTGAATCCCAGCGCGTCCTCCGCCTCGCTGACATTCTTTATCGAATGATCGAGGTTATCCATAAAAAAAGCGAATCCCAGGGATACGATCAAGCTGAACAGAGGGCCCAGTGCAATCCTGACGTAGTCCCGGGTTCTTTTCTGATAGGCTGGTGAAGCCTGGGACAATATCGTAACCGTCCACTCCGGGTTGCTGGCAGTGGTTATCCGCGAGTTCATCTGCTGTTCAATCAGGTTATCGTATCCGGATTCGACCCGGGCGAGCGCCGCGGCGATGCGGTTGAGCTCGATTTCTCTCTGCGGAAATTTATCCAGGTCCTCCTCTATCTGTCTCATGATATCGGCTATTACCTGAGATTTGTTATTCAAAATATTGTAGGTGGACCTCTTCATGGTGATTATCGATCGTATCTCCTGGTCGAGTTTCCGGTAAATATCCTCTTTCTGCCTTCTCACCTTGACCAATTCCGGGTAGTCGTCGGTAAAACTGGCGGACATTTCCGATTCCTCCATCTCTAGGGTGGTTAAGTTCTCCTTGAGATTGTCGATAACCGTTTTTTTGCCTCCGAATTGAAAATGGTTGGTGATCAGGGCGAACTGCTCGTCGGGATTGAGTTCCAGGGCCTTTTCCAGATCGATGATCACCGCTTCTATCTCACTCATGCTGGTGGAGATTTCATCCAGATCGTTTTGATATTTATCCAAGCGGAGCAGGGTGCTTTTTCTCTGCACGTCGATATCCACTATTCCCCACTCCTTTTCCAACCGTGATTTTAGGTTTCTCCAGTATTCCATCTCCTCCTTGTAGGTGACTATCTCATGGGAAAAGAAATCCTCCATCTCGGGCGGTGTGCGGGTGCGCTGGTAATACTCCTTGTAGGCATGGATGATAGCGTTTACCGCCGCTTCGCAGAAAACCGGATTCCTGCCGGTATAGGCGATGTACAAAACGTTGGAGGTGGTAATGACGCCGGAACTGACGCGCCCGGGATTAATTCTTTCTTCCGTCTCGAATTCCGCCGGCAGGTATTCGCCGATCAGTTCCTGGGCCCGTCCGATCACGATCTGGGATTTTATCATCTCGATCTGGGAGGCTATTTCCTCCTCCCAGCTAAGGGTTCGCACGTAATTGCTGAAAACACCTATGGCCTCCCCCCGTTTAACCAATACCCGGCCGGAAGCCTCGTAGACCGCCGGTTCCCGCAGGTTGAGGTAGAGGACTATGATGGTGGATACGGAAACCATGCCCACCACGATCCACTTTCTGCGGAAGATCACTTCCAGAAAATCTTTTATGGTGGTCTCTCTGGTGGTAGTGGTTGTTGTTTCCATATCAGCTATCGGTTCTCTATCATAACTTGATAATACTCGAAAAGGACTTTCGCGTTCAGCATCTGCCAGGTCTTTAGATACATATCCATCGGCTTGTACAGGATGGAGTACATGGACTCCACGAACTGCTGGGTGCTGGCCAGCCTGGATTTGGGCACATATACAATATCGTAAGGTTCCAGGGGGATATCCAGTTCGTATTGGTTGTGCTTGAGGATGTTGTCTATGTTGACCTCCAGCCCCACGATACGATCCGGGCTGGTGCGCCTGACCACCACTACGTTGTTTTTACTGGCGGTCTTTTGCAGCCCCCGGGCCAGGGTCAAAGACTGTACCAAGGTCAAGCCGCGGTTAAAATCATATCCCCCCGGGGCCATTACCTCGCCCAGGACATATACCTGTTGCGGTTGGAATTCCTGCACTATCACCGAGATCTCCGGCTCGCGTATGATTTCCGAGAATTTCTCTGTCAATAAATTATCCAGGGCGGTGGCCGTCAAGCCATCCACTTCCACCTCTCCCACGTAAGGATAGGAAATCTTGCCGTCCGGTCTGACCTTGATCCCTTTCCGGGAAATCTCCGGATTGAACAAGAAAACGATATCCAGTTCGTCCCCGTAACCCAGGGCATAGTCCTCCGGAGCGCAGGATGAGGGAATATCTCCCGGCACCAACCGGCTGACCTCAACCTCGCCGTTTCTGTTGTCAATTAGTTTGTTACCGCTTCCGCATCCCGCACAGAGAAGCCCCAAAATCAGCCACGCGGAAAGTATTGTCCTCGAAATAATCTTACCAACCTCCGAAAAAATTTTTTCCAGACTGCCTCCCCGGCTGTGAAATCGGTCTAAGTAGGCGAAAATTTAACCTTTTAGAAATTATATGTCAAACAAGATTTATGGCAAGATATATGCCAGAACGTTAATATGCGCCCTTCCTGGCAATTACCGCTGGAATAGTTTGAATCATAATCTTGAGATCCGTGATCAAACTTCTCTTCCGGATATATTCAAGATCCAATCTCATCCACTCCTGAAATCCTATATGGCTTCTGCCGGCAATTTGCCAAAAGCAAGTAATACCAGGAGTTACATCCAATCGTTTCCTATGCCACGGAAGGTAGTGCGCTACTTCTGAGGGTAGATTCGGACGGGGTCCGACCAGGCTCATGTCTCCTTTCAGCACATTTAGAAGTTGGGGTAATTCATCCAGGCTGGAGCGGCGGAGGAAACAACCGACGCGTGTTACCCGGGGGTCCTCCTTAAGCTTGAAAATGGGACCATTTCCCTTGCTGAGGGGGCGCAGCGTCCCGATAATATTTTCCGCTCCCTCGTACATGGAGCGGAACTTGTAAAAATCAAATTCGATTCCGTTGCGGCCCACCCTTTTCTGCTTGAACAGGACTGGCCCGGGGGAATCGAGTTTGATGAGGATCACGATGACGGGGATCAAAGGAAGAAACAGCAACAGGATCAGCGATGTAAAGACCAGGTCCGTTACCCTCTTCAGCAAGATGTACATTCCCCGCTCTGAAATGTCAGAGTCGTTCACTTTGTCGGAGGGAATATCTTCCGGAACAAGGAGTGCTTCTTTAAGTTCGGGGTATCCAGTCATCTTCTCCTCCACAAAAAAACCCAGACCGATCACTTCAGCCTGGGTATTGATATAAAGCAAAACGCTTGCCACATAACAGACAACTTTACTAGCTCAAAAACCGCACTGAAGCGAATGTCTATAGCAAACGTAACTTATAGAAACCTCCTTGATTCTATGGGAATTTTACCATAAATAGCATTCAACTGTCAACCATTAATCTGACTCTCCCTCCCCGGCCGCGGTCAGGAATTCAGAGCCGAATAGAGAAGCGGGATCATGATCTCGTGATGTCCCGTCAGGCTGAGGGAGGATCCGCCGAAGGCGGCAGGCCGGTGGAGAACGTTCTCTCCCGGACGGTAGTGTTGTATCATATCCATATTGCAGGTGGTTATGCTATCGCAGGGGGCGCCCTGGTTCCGGGCCAGGCTGAAGGCCTTCAAAAACACCTCCGGAAGGATAACCGCCGAACCGACGTTTAGCACCACCCCTCCGTGCTGGCCCAGATTGAGGATCTTGCGGGAGAAGATCCGGAAATCGCGGGCGGACAGGTCCCCCCAGGTCCGTCCGCAAAAACCGGGATGCTGATTTATGACGTCAGTTCCGATGGCGATGTGGACGGTAACCGGCAGCTCCAGCCTGAAGGCGGAAGCCAGGATACTCATCTCCCGGTGGGGAGCTTTTTGGTCGGCGATAAATCCGCCAATCGATTCTCCCAATCCCCGGCCATCCTTTTCCCCCCGCTCAGCCGCCTCGAAGAGCAGGAAGGCGGTTTCCTCGGAGAATCCGAACAGGCCCCGCTCCAGGGTCGCCGCCACGTCTTCCGAAGTTTTCCCGAAAAAGGATATCTCCAGATCGTGAATGGCGGCGGCTCCATTCATGGCTACGGCGGTAATGTACTTTTTCTTCATCAATTCTATCAAATAGGGGGGTAATCCGCATTTTATGAGGTGCGCGCCGATCATCCAGATAATTTCGCGATCCTCGCCCGAGCGGGCTTTTCTGAGGTGGTCCACCAGCGTGCGGAAGCGCTTCACGGCCAACTGATCGGGTAGGGAATCGAGCCAAAGCCGGAGCGATCCATCCCCCTCGACCGGCTTGCCGTAGTCCTCTATCGAGACCTTGCTCTCCCGGTCCTTGATCGATACGGTCCTGACGCGCGACAGGTCCATCTCTTCGTAACCGCTAGCCATCTCCGGGTATTCCTTTTCTATCCAGGGTTCTAGGCTCTTCCGTGCTCAACCGGTATTCCTTCAGCACCGCTTCGAACGAACCGACGATAACCTTGGAGCGCATCAGCACCGGCATCTTGACCGTATCATCGGTAAGCCATATTGTCAACTTTCCCTTCTGTTCGAATATGCTGGTCGTTTTCATCACCGGCTCTATCACCAGGCAATTAAAATCCCCGGCGGGGACCTTTACCCTTTCTCTCCTTAACACTTTCACGTAGATCGGATAATTCTTGCCCCCGGTGTGATTCGCCATGGCCACCGCCTGGCCGGGTTCGATATTTATGGTGCGCATATAGTACAGGGCGCTGAGGAAATCCTGGGTATTGGGTGGGATGGGAACCGTTTTATCCGGGTAAATGGCCAAATGGTTGTTCTGGTCGAAGTTCACCTCTTCGTCCCGCCTGAATTTACCCTCCCGCAGGTGCTTTTCGAAGCGCAGGGAATAGAGGTCATCGTAATCCATAAAAGACTCGTGGCGGTCCCTGACCTTGAAGACCAAATCAAAGGCCTTGTTGGTTCGAGCCCTGGAAATGATATGATAGGAGGGCATACTATCGATAAGGGCGATATTGCGTATTTCCAAGGTGGCGTCACCGGCATGGATGAGTCCGTATTGGATGCCGAAGAGCAACCTTTCGCCCTCTCCAAAGGGAACCACGGTGGGGAACAGATTAACGATGTTGAAGCCCTCGAGATTATCCATTCCGGAGGAGTATTCTTGAGAGGTGCTGTCCTCTTCTTGCGGAGCGATTGCGTAATCCCCGGCCCACACCGGGTATTGACCTAAATATTGGACAAACGAGGTTAGTATAAGTACAGTGGCCAGGATCCGTAAAAAGGATCTAACCGTCGCATCGTTATAAAGCATAATTCTTTTTATCGCTGCCAGTTATAAGTTTATTTTAAAGTCGTTTAGAGGCAGCGTATCCTTTCTGATTACGTAACTATGCAAGGGACGTGCTGATTTTCGAAAAAATGTTATCGTTCCCCTCCCGCTCTCCGCTCGATTGCTTGATAGACGGCCAGCGTTTTCTCCACCGTGACGTTGATATCGAACCGGGCGGCCCGGGAACGGGCCTTTTCCGCGTACAAGTCTCGTAACGAGGAGGAAAGGGCGAATTTTTGTATGGCCCCTGCCAAATCCGATACCTCTCCGGCTTCCACCAGCAGACCGGAATCCTTACCCAGGACCTCCGGAATCCCCCCCGTATTACTGGCTATGGCCGGTAATCCCGCCGCCAGGGCGGCGATAAGGGCGGTGGAAAGCCCTTCGTGCAGGGAGGACAGCACGAATATATCAAAGCAGGGAAGCATTCTCTCCAGTTCCCGGTCGATTTTGGCCAGTAGAACGTCCTTCTCCAGGCCGCGGGACCGGATCAACCTCCTCAGTTCGCCTTCATGTTTCCCTTCCCCCAGTATTACGAAGCGGCATTCAGCGGGCGTGCCTTTAACCGCCGCCGCGGCCTCGATCAAGGTGTCCAGGCCCTTCTCCCTTTCGTAGGCCGCCACCGATCCGACGATAATCTTTTTCCCCTCTCCCTTCCAAGCCGCCAGTAGGTCAGAATCCGGCGTCGCGTCACGGTATTTGACCGTATCCACTCCGCTGTGGATGATGGTCATCATGTGGCGGGGAATGCCTCTTTTCAACAGCCCGGAAGCGGCGGCTTCGGATATCGGGATATAGTGGGCCACCCCGGTACGGTATTTTAAAAATGAGCTTATCCCCGGGGTAACTTCGAAGGCCACCCTCCTGCTCACTACCAGAGGGGGGAAATTTTTATGGAACTTCGCCGCCAGCCAGCAATGGGTATGCGCCCGGGAAGTCTGGGTGTGAACGATATCCGGCTTCCAGTCTTTCAGGTAGAGTCCGAGCAGCCGGGGGGTACGAAGGGGCAAGGATTCAAAGGGGAGCCCGATGAGCGGCAGCCTGTCCCCCAGCTCCGCGATTATCCGTCCTCCTTCCCTCGCGGCCAACCTCACCTCGTGGCCCTTGGCGGCCAGACGGAAGGCCAGCTCCAGGGTCTGCCTCTCGCCTCCCCGCATGCCTTTTTCGCTATTTACCAGCAGCACCTTCACCGGATATCGAACTCCCTCAATAAACCAATCAACCGCTCGGCCACCCGCCGGGGATTATATTCCTCACGCACCAATACGCCTCCCTCCCGGGCCAGCCCTTTTCTCAGCTCGGCATCGTCCCGGAGGATTCTCAGGGCTTCGGCCAGGGCAGTGGGATCTCCGGGAGGAACGGTTAAGAGATGTTCACCATCCCGGAATATTTCTTTAACGGCCGGAGAATCGGCGGTGATCAAGGCCCGTCCCACCGCCAGCGCCTGGAAGACCTTGTTGGGTATCACCATCTGGGTTTTGAGGGTGGTTCCGAATATCCCCAGCACCACGTCCGCTTCCGCTATCAAGCGGGAGAGGTCCCGGTAAGCCATCGGGGGATGGAAGGATAGTAGTTTGGGGGATAGCTCCTTCGCCCTCTCCTCGACCTGCCGGTAGGTCTGTCCGGAACCAAAAATCCGGAAATTTATCCTCTCTCCCCGCAGCCGGCGGGCGGCATCGACGATCGTATCGATGCCGTGCAGGGGGAGGAATGATCCATAAAAAAGCACCTTCAATGTGCCGGTTTCCGGGGGAAGGCGCCTTTCCCCGAATATGTCATCGTCGAATCCGATACGGAGCGTGCGGAGCTTATTTTCCGGCAGGTCGAATTCCCGGGCATAGTAGGAAGCGTGAATATCGGTATCGGCCAATACCAGATCGGGAAGACGCATTGATAACCGGTCGAGATTGCGGTTGTGCCAGGATTGCGGCGTACCCTCGGATATGTCACCGCGGTCCAGAACCCTGGTTTCGTAACGCGAAACCAGGGGATCGAAAATCAGCTTATGCCCACCCAGCCGGGCCAGGGACCAGGCCAGAGGCACATCTTTATGCCGGAAATCGGGAACGAAGAGTATTTTCCTGCCGCCGGCCAGGCGCAGGTATTTCCACAGCAGGGCGGGATAACGGGTGGTCACCTTCCGTTTGAGGCCGACCCGGCATTCCTCCACCGCCATCCCGCACCGCGTCATCCCCTTGCGGAGAATGGCGTTCCTCGGGTAGTGGGGATCGAATCCGCCGAAAAAAACGATTTCCGCCCGCTTATCCCCGGCCCGGTTATTCATCCGCGCTTTCCGTCCCCCGGAAATAGATCTCCCGGAGAAAGGCGTACTTGAAGAACACTCCGGCCGCGGCCATGGAGCACAGCATCAAACCAGCCAATCCGTCGAGAAATCCCAGTTGTAGAAGATACATCCTAAAAAAGCGGGCGGAGGGATGGGTGATTATTCCGGGAAACCACCTTTTCCGTTTTTTATGCAGTTCCTGAGCCCCCCGGAGGCTGTAACTCTTCATGCGATCGATATAATCTTCTATATCCCGGTAGGGACAATGATCTAAAGGTTCCCGCAGGTACCGGGCGTTCCCCTGGAGCACCAGTTTTTCATGCACGGCCCGGGAGATGTATAGTCCCGCTCCCTTCCGGAAAAGCCTCAACACGTAGTCCCGGTCCCAACCGCAGTGCTTGATCTGCCTGCCCAGGAAGCGGCTGCGGCGCCGCAGCCAGTATCCCTCCGCTCCGGGATTATCCAGGACCGACCGAATCTCCGCCAGCAGTCCGAGGGAAAGGGATTCGTCCGCGTCCAGGATAAGCAGCCAGTCCTTAGCGGCTTTATCTATGGCCCAGTTTTTCTGGTCGGCGTTCGATATGAACTCCCGTTGATAGACCCGGGCTCCGCGGTCCCGCGCGATCTCCACCGTGCGGTCATCGCTGAACGAATCCACCACGATAACTTCGCCGGCCCCCCTTACGCTATCGAGACATTTCCCGATATGATCCTCCTCGTTCAGAGTGATGACGATCAGGGAAAGACGCGAAAGACCATCCGATCCGTTCACCATGCCTGCTATCCTTCCGGTCCCGGTAGGCCGGGGCGGAATATTTCCCGGAGAAACCGGGAATTCCCGTGATTAAGCTTCCCTCCCCTGCATTACTTCCCGCAGGATCTTTATTACGCTCTCGGGTTGAATCTTAGCAAGACATCCGCGGTCTTCACAATAATGAAGATGACAGGGAGCGCATTTTTCATTCCGGGTCAGCACCCGGAAAGGTCCGCCCTTCTCGTAGGGAAACCAGATCTCAGGCTCCGTGGGACCGAAGATGGCTATGGTGGGAATCCGCAGGGACACGGCCAGGTGCATGATTCCTCCATCGTTGGCGATCACCGCCTGTACGTTATTCAGAATAGAGGCCACCACCCTCAAGGGCAGCACCGGTAAAGCGTAAATGTCTCTTTCCCCCGGGGGTATTACCTGGTTCACCAGTGCATCCTCCCCCGGTCCGGTAATAACCAGCACGCGGGCGTCGAAGCGGTCTCTGAGCATGACGGAGAGACGGGAAAAGGACTCGGTTGGCCATCTTTTAGCCTGCCAGGTGCCTCCGGGAAAGAGGGCTATCACCGGCCGTCCCTCGCCCCGGTCCCGGATGGTTCTTTTGATCAGCTCCCGGCCGTTCTCGCTTTCCTCGCGGTCGAGGTAGACGCGGGGGAGTGCTTCCGCCGGCGGGCAATCAAATAACCGCAGAGAGTAAAGATGGTGCTCCACGGCGCTTTTTAGGGACGGCGGAACGTGGTAGATATCGGTATAAAGTCTTCTTCTCCACTTTCTGCTTCCCCCGGCCCGAACCGGAATACCGGAAAGGAAAAGGAGATTGGCGCTGCGGGGATTGTAGAAAAGATCCAGGGCGGCCACGAACTTCAATTTTCTTATCCGTCCGACCATTTTTACGAATGAAGCCGGTCCCCGGTCCAATTCCAGGATTCCTTGCAGATGGGGATTGCCTTGCAGCACGGGGGAATATTCTCTCTCCACCAGATAAAATATTCCGGCCTCCGGATACCTTTTACGGAGTGCGGAAAGTACCGGGGTGGAGATAATGACATCACCCAGGAAACGGAGACGGGTCACCAAGATTCTTAACGGCCGGCTTTTCCGGCGGGCCACTTTGGCCAGGTCCACTTTGCTCCTCCCCGGGACAAGGGGTGGACGGCGGAAAGGCTTGAATCACCTTGAGTCCGCGCCGGCACTTTCTTCTTCCCGCAACAGCCGGTGGAAGGTTTCCTCCATCCGCCCGGCTACCTTTTCCCAAGTAAAATCCAGTATCCTCTTCCGGGCTTCTCCTCCCAGCCGCGCGGCCAGTGCAGGATCCCGGTACAATTTGATCAAGGCCTTTCTTATTCCGTACGAATTCCGCGTGCGCAGTACCAGCGCGCTCCGGTCGGGGATGGCGAAGTCGGTGGTGCCGCTCCCGGTGCAGACCAGCGGTAGGCCGCAGGCCGCCGCTTCCGCCGCGGTGTTGGCCCACCCGGCCCGCCGTTCCACCGAAACGAACACGGATGCGGCGCCATACATGGCCGCCATCCGGTCCTGCGGCAAATCGAGATAATAACGGAACGGCAGGCCGGGAGCGAATCCCCGGCGGGGATCGTCCCGTTCCGATACCCGCGAATCGAATAAATCAAGTTCCACATCAAAGCCATGGTTGTACATCCAGCGGGCCGCCTGGATGACGAAACGGGTGCCCTTGCGGGGCCGGGATAGCCTTCCGTAGCACATGATCCGGAAGGGTGTTTCCGCGCCTCTCCCGCTCCCGGCGGCCGCCTCATCCTCGCCGTCAAGAGGATGGAACAACCGCGGATTGATTCCTCCTATCCCCGGCAGAGGTTCCCGGCCGTAGCGTTCGCGCACCCTGCTCAGCAATCCCGAGGAGTTGACCATCACCCGGTATTTACCCGAGTTCACGATCTCTCTTTCGCGGGCGAGGTCCTCCAGCTGCAGGTAGAAAATCTTTAGGCGGGCCGCGCTATTCTCCAGGTATCCCGTGTATTCGGGAGATCCGGTTATAATCACATCCAGGAACGAATTGTCCAGATCGTCCAGGGTCGCGATCCGGCCGTCGAATTTCTGCCATTCGCAGGTCCGCCCCGCCGGGGTATAGATGATGAATTCATGCCCTCGTCCCACGAATTGATTTCCCAGTTCCAGGTAACGGCGCACTCCGCCGAAAAGAAGCAGATGGGGAAGGATGGCTCCGATTATCATTTCTTCCGGGCCCCTTTCATTTGGGCGGCGGGAGGCGCTCCCCTATTACCTGAATGCCGCGCCGGGTGAAATCAAGCGCAGCCGCCCAGACGCAGCGCGCTCCGGTACACTTCCTCCACCTCGATATCCAGCAGGCACCGGGCGCTGCCATCCGGACACTCCCGCTTGAAGCAGGGAGCGCATTCGACATCTTTTTTCATGATTTCCACTTTTTCCCCCCGGGGCGCGGTCCAGGCGGGATTGGTGGAACCGAATATGGCCAGGGTCGGTATTCCCAGGGCGGCGGCTATATGCACCGGCCCGCTATCGTTCCCGATTACGATTTTCGCTCCCCGGAGAATCGAGATCAATTGGGATAGGTCGCATTTCCCGGCCAGGTTAAGCGAATCGTTTTCCGCCGGTGAGTCTATTGCGGCCAGGGTATCTCTTTCTCCCTCCGATCCTGTCATCACCACCCGCCAACCGGTCCTTTCTTTCAGGCGGCGGGACAGTGCTCCGTAACGCTCGGCGGGCCATCTTTTGGCCGATCCGTAAGTGGCGCCCGGGGCCAACACCAGATAATCCTCCCTTCCCACCATTTCCCGGACCGTTTCGGCCCAGCCTGCCGGCGGGACGACCACCGGCGCGGATAGTTCCCCCTCCGCATCCCTCCCCCGGTAATTATCCAACAGGCGCTTGTAACTGCGCGAGAGGTGGTCTTTTTTCAACAGGGAAGCGCTCAGGGAATGGGTAAGAAAAATCTTTCGGTTGTCGGTGGCGTATCCCACCCGGTCCCGCGCGCCCGAAAATACCGCTTTCAGGGCCGAGGACAGGGAGGGAGGCAGGATAAAACAAGCTTTATACCTCCGGAGGGGGCGGCTCCTTCCCAGCAGGGCCAGGTCCTGGAGAAATCCACCCCTCTTTCCCCCGCTCACCAGGCGATCGAAAAAGGGGTTTCGCGACAGCAGCGCGGAAACGTATCCCCGGCAAAACACGGTGATTTTATTTTCCGGGTAGGCATCTCGCAACGCCGAAAGGAAGGGGGTTGCCATCACGACGTCCCCCAGCCAGTTGGGAGCCAGAACCAGAAATTCATCATACCCTGATTTGTAGCTGGTAGAGTTTTTGATAGATCCCTTCCTCACCTATCAACTCCTCATGCGTGCCCATTTGCCGGATCCGCCCGTTCTCGACCACGACGATAGTATCGGCGTTTTTTATGGTGGATAGCCGGTGCGCGATCACCAGGGTGGTCCGCCCCTGCACCAGGCGGTCGATGGCCTGTTGCACCAGGGCTTCGCTCTCCACGTCCAGGGAGCTGGTGGCCTCGTCCAGGATCAATATTTGCGGATTCTTCAACAGCGCCCGGGCGATGGCGAGGCGCTGCCGCTGTCCTCCCGACAACTGGACGCCGCGGTCCCCGATCACCGTATGGTATCCATCCACCAGCGAAGTAATGAATTCATGGGCGTTGGCGGCCCGGGCCGCCTGCACCACCTGTTCCTCCGGACACTCCTCCCGGCCGTAGGCTATATTGTTGAAAACCGTATCGTTGAAGAGGATGGTTTCCTGCGTGACGATACCCATCAAGTCCCGCAGCGAAGAAAGTTTAAGGGTGGCTATGTCCCGGCCGTCGATATATATCTTTCCCGACCGGGGAGAGTAGAAGCGGGGCAGGAGATCCGCCAGGGTCGATTTTCCGGCACCGCTGGGTCCCACCAGGGCGACCACTTCGCCCCGTTTTACGGTCAGACTGACGTCCACCAGGACGGGGATATCGTTTTCGTAGCTGAAACAGACCCGGTCAAAAGTTATGGTTTCGCTAAGCGCATCGATCTCGATTTCCCCCGAACGTTCCGCTTCGGTGGGGATGTCCAGTATTTGGAATATCCTGTGCCCGCAGGCCAAGGCCTCCTGCACCACGTTGTTCAATTTGCTCAGGTTCTTGATCGGAGTGACCACCCACAGCATCGCTCCGATAAACATCATTAGGTTGGCCGGATCCAGATGGTTGGAGATAACCAGCTTGCCCCCGTACCAGAGTATTATCACGCTGGCCAGGATTCCCAGGGTCTCGCTGGTGGGAGAAGCCAGTTCGGCGAAACGTCTCATTTTTATGAACTCCCTGAAATAGCGGGTGTTGAAACGGCCGAACTTGTTTTTCTCGAAGGCTTCCATACCGAAAGCCTTTACCACCCTCACTCCGGAAATAGTTTCCTGCAGCACGGAAGTGATATCGGCCATCCTCTCCTGGGCCCGCATGCTTCCCTTTCGGAGCTTGCGGCTGATCAGAGATATCAGGAATATGTTCAGGGGAACCAGCATAATGGTCAGGAGCGACAACTTCCAGGAAGTGTAAAAAATGATGGTGATGGCGATCAGGGTCATCAGGCTGTTGCGCACGATACTGGCCAGGCTGCCCACCACTGCTCCGCGTAGGCTGGTCACGTCATTGGTAATACGGGAGATGAGGTGTCCGGTTTTCTGCCGGTCGAAAAAGCTCAGGGGAAGCAACTGAATTTTTCCGTACAGCTCGTTCCTGATTTTTGCCAGGATCGATTGCTCCAAATATATGGTCAGGTAGGTACTGAGGTATCCGAAGATATTCTTGATGAACATCAGCAGGAAGAATATCACGCAGAAGCGGGCCAGCCTCTCCACCGGGCTCCCCGCGTAAATAAGGCTCTTGAACCTGGATTTCAAATCATCGATCCGCTCCTCCATCGCTTCGGGAATCAGCACCGATTCTTCCTGCCGGTCCGCCGCCGCGGTCACGGTGGCCTTTTCGGAGCGGAACAGTATGTTCAGAAAGGGAGGAATGAGGGTCAGGGATACTCCGCTCAGAGAAGCGAATATGGTGGTGGCGACAAAAAGGATAATCGCGTTCTTCCAGTGAGGAAAAAGGTATTTCAGCAATCTCAGATATATCCTGCCCGCTTCTCGATCGCGCATCGGTAATTACACCTTCCCGGAATAACTCGTCACAGGGGAACTTTATCCCTCACCGCCAGGACCTCATCGACCAGGGTGAAGAAGTTGCCCAGGGACAGCCTTTCCCCTTTGGTGCCCTTGAATATCTTGACGTTAGCAATATGATCGGGAATCCACTCCCTGCCGTCGTATTTGGTGAATATTCCCACGGTGGGAACATTCAGGGCCACAGCGAAATGAAACAGATTGGTGTTGCCGGAAAGGAAAAGATCGCATTGCGCCAGCAAGGATAATGTTTCTCCCGGATTCGTGGGGATCAGATCGATGATTTCACTTTTCAGATCCAGTGAAAATTTATTGATCAACTTTTCGTCCCAGGGATTGGTCAGTATTAAAAACTTCACTTTCCTCCGCCCGGCCAGGTTGTTGGCCAGATAGGCCAGTATTTCGGGTATCACGTTGTGCCTGCTCTTGCTGCGGCCGGGATCTATTCCCACGGTGATTCTGCCCTTTTCCGGCTTTCTGAAATGGATGAGCTGGCGCGAGTGCAGGCTGTCGGATTCGGGAATCTGGATTCGCCGTTTGATTCCCGCTCCCCTCAAGCCCAAGCAATCCAGCAGTCCGAACATCCGGTCTCCCTCGTATCTTCCCTCCCGGGTTTTTATCTCGCAATTGATGAAGGGGAAGGAACCGGGATGAGAAAATCCTATTCTGGTCACGGCTCCGCAGGCCAGGGCCAGGACCTGTCTTTCCAACGACATGCGGGGGCTGAGCAGGAACAGCGTATCGATCTTCTGGCCCTTCAGCTTGCGCACCAGGGCGAGATAATCGGCTTTGAATAGCTTCATTTGCTTTTTTTCATAGGTTATGAGGGTATTTATTTTGAGGATGCTTTTGGCGATCTCGGCATCCTTGCCGATCACCAGCAAGGTCGACTTAATGTGTGGATACTGGTCGTGAAACCAGTTGATAACCGGGGTGGCAAAAAGCAAATCGGTCTCATCGCCGGAATCAACGAAAAGGATCCGCCGGGAATCGGTTATATCTCCGGGCAGGGAAAATTGCCTGTCCTTTCTCATCCTTCCCACGAAGGTGGAGAGTAACTTGGATTTGAAACTCTTATCACTGCCTGATACCGTCATGGCGATTTACTTTCTGCCTTGGGCCTTTCCCTCTTAACCTCCTGGATCAAGGCGAGGGAGATACCCTCTTCCACATTCTCTATGAACCGGAAGCGCATTTCCTTTGTGATGACCGGAGGAATATCTTCCAGATCCTTACGGTTGGGCGCGGGCAGGATGACTTCCCGGATCCCCGCCCGGTGGGCGGCGATCACCTTTTCTTTGACCGCTCCCACCGGAAGCACCTTGCCGGTCAACGTGATTTCCCCGGTCATGGCCAGATCGTTCCTTACCTCTCTATGCATGGCCAGGGAAGCCAGGGAGGCAATGATGGCGATACCGGCACTGGGTCCGTCCTTGGGAACGGCCCCTGCGGGAATATGCAGGTGGATATCGTTATTTTCAAAGAAATTTTTCTCCCACAGCTGATCGAAATAATGCGACCGGACAAAACTCACCGCCGCTTCAGCCGATTCCTTCATCACCTCTCCCAGGTGACCGGTAAGCTTCACCGTTCCCCGCCCTTTCATGGCCAGGGCTTCCACGAACAGGATCACTCCCCCGGAGGAAGTTTTGGCCATTCCGGTGGAAACCCCTATTTCCGGACGGGATAACATCTCCTGGTCGGGAAAATCTTTCGTTCCCAGATAGCTTTTAAGGTTCCGGGAAGATACGCGGAATGGACCCTTTTTACCCTCCACCAGTTTCTTGGCCACCTTTCGCGCGATGGTGGCGATCTTCCTTTCCAGATTCCGGACGCCGGCTTCGCGGGTGTAACGGTCTATTATGGCCTGGATGGCATCCTCGGTTATTTCCAGTTTCTTTTCACTGATCCCGTTTTCCCGCAATTGCCGGGGCACCAGGAACCTTCGGGCGATCTGGATTTTTTCATCGGTAATGTACCCGGGGATTTCCAGCACCTCCATGCGGTCCAAGAGAGGCGGGGGTATGCTTTCCCGGATATTGGCGGTGGTTATGAACATCACCCGGGAGAGATCAAAGGGCAAATTGAGGTAGTGATCCTCGAAGGAGTGATTCTGCTCTGGATCCAGCACCTCCAGCAGGGCCGCCGAGGGATCGCCCTGGAAGCTGTTTCCCAGCTTGTCTATTTCATCCAGCATGAATACCGGATTGTTGGTGCCCGCGCTCCTTATCCCCTGGATAATCCTCCCCGGCAAGGCTCCTATGTAGGTGCGCCGATGCCCACGGATTTCCGCTTCATCCTTGATCCCCCCCAGGGAGATACGCACAAACTGCCGTCCCAGGGCCGAGGCGATGCTTTTCCCCAGCGAAGTTTTTCCGGTACCCGGAGGTCCCGTGAAACAGAGGATGGAACCTTTGGTATCTTTTCTCAATTTCTTGACCGACAGGAATTCCAGTATCCTCTCCTTTACCTGTTCCAGATCGTAATGCTCCCGGTTCAGAACATTCTTTGCCTTGTCCATCTCCAGGATATCCCCGGTCGAGTATTCCCAGGGAAGATCGAGAATCCAGTCGATATAGGTCCTGGTCACCGTATATTCAGCCGAGCCGGAGGACATGCGGGCGAGACGGTTCCATTCCTTGAGGGCGGTTTTGCGCACATAATCGGGCATGGTGATCTCATCGATCTTCTCTTTCAGATCGTCCAGTTCCACCTCGGAGTCGCCGTCGCCCAGTTCCCTCTGTATGGCTTTTATCTGCTGCCGCAGATAGTACTCCTTTTGTTCCTTGTCCATTTCCTGGTGCACGTCGCGGCGTATCTTCTCCCCGATTCGGGCTATTTCCAGCTCATTGTTGAGAAATTCGTAGACGTAGGTCAGTCTCTCGACGGGATCGAGCAGTTCCAGGGCGGACTGGCGTTCCGGAATGTTCATGTCTATATTGGAGGCCAGCAGGTCGGCCAGGCGGCCGGGATTCTTGATATCCGAGACTACGTTTTTCAAATCTTCGGGGTAACTCTCCGATTTATCGACCAGCTTGACGAAGAGTGAGGCGACATTCTGCAGCAGTGCTTTGACCCGGTCGTCCTGCCGTTCCGGCTCCTCCATAATTTCTATGCTGGCCCGCAGGTAGGGCTCGGTGGAAAGAAAATAGTTGATGCCGATGCGGGACAGCCCCTGGCCGATAATGCGTATCTGGTTATCCGGGAAACGGGCCATTTTCTGTATCAGCATGGCGCAACCGACCGGATAGAGATCCTCCGTTCCGGGAGTGGCCACCTGCTGGTCGATCTGAGTGAACACCCCCACTATCCTTTCTCCCTCCAGGACCTCTTCCACCAAGCGGATCAGGCTGGGATCGGTCAGCACCAGAGGTACCAGCATGTAAGGAAATACCACGCCGTCGTTTATCGGAATTACCGCCAGTTCATTTTTGATTCTCTTCAACAGCTCGTGATTATCCTTGATGGCGACCATCCCTCAACCTTTCCGGCCCGAAAAGAGAATTTTATTTATATCTTTCTGTCAACCGATAATAACTTTGCCGCCGGTCGAGTCCGTCCACCCGAATGCGCAGCCATACTTATGATTAACGGTCCCCTTACCGGGGCGGGATACACCGCGGTCTGAATATATCAAACTCCGCTAACCAGCATAGAGAAGGATGGCTTATAAGTCAATTTGAAAAGTGCGATGGATATAGGAGGGCGACGCCCTACCCCCCTGGAGCCGAGTAATAATTAGAAGTGCCGTCCGGGCGCTCGTTCAACAACCGTTAGCGCTTGCGGGAAATGGAACTTTCTTCCTTCAGGCTCGACAATATCTTCGATGGTTCCATGGCAAAGCCCTGGTTGACAAACCTTTTGATGTCGATGTCCCAATCATGCAGCTGATCCATATCGTTGAAGGTAAGGGTGTAGATCAGCATGGCGTTGGCGTTGATATCGGCGGTGTAATAAACCCAATATTCTTCGGGTTTCTTGTCCGATACCAGGTACAGATTGGGTAATCCCCAGGAAGCGAGAACCTCGTGCCCGTTCATTCCCCGGACGATTTCCCCGTTGCAGATATGCTGGCAATACGCCCCGTCCGGGTGGGACTTGACGTACGCTTCCCGGGCTTCCGGTGCCTGAAAGCTTTCTCTCTCCACCATGGAAACCCGAGAGCAACCGAGATTTAGAAGAAACAGTAAAACAGCACAGGAAATGATGATTTTACGCATACACTTCCTCCCCTTTTCCGGAACAAGTGTACCGGGTATCGGCCGGCCTTTTGTTCCTCACAAAAATCGCCATGGTTTCCGGTCCCCATGGCGATTCATTCTCTATTGATCTGCCGCGCGGTTGAAGAATCGTCATGGGACGGGCCCATGTCAATCAACCCTGCATTAATATTATATCCGAAATCACTAGACGTGTCAACCTGGCGAATAACTAATTGTAGGTGTATGATATTTTAATGCATCATATTACGCAAATTGCATGATAATGTGGATTAAGGTGCGGGGAAGATGTTTTGCCTTATCTTTCCCTTCCCCCCCGCCTACCTGCTCACCGCCGGCTCGAATAGCATCAATCTGATGCCGGGGAGCTGATGCGCTTGGATCATCTTCAGATTATGCTCGAGCAAATGCAGGAACTTATCCTGGGGATCGTGCGCCCAATGCCGGCATCGCAGGTACCATATCCGGTTGTATTCCATTTGCCAGGAAGCTATGAGTTTCTCAATTTCCTCTTCTTCCATGTTCGATCCGAAATAGCTGGCCACTCTTTTATTATTTCCCCGGTAGTAATAATTGAAGATATCCTCGAATCCGGTTACCAGTATCAGGTCGCGCTCGCCTTCCTCCTCGCCTATAATCTTTGCCGCGCTTCGGAAGTCATCCCTGGCGTAGCGGGGATCCCTGAAATAGTTCCAGTCCGCGAGGAGCATCACGGCACACGCCAATAGGGCCAAAGCCATACCCACGAATCGGCCTTTGGATATTCCCAGGGCCAGGATGGTCAAAAAAACCGGAAAGATGCACATCTGGTAGCGGACATTGAAAACCTTGATATTGAGCATGGCGGTGATGGTGGTCAGCACAATCGTCACCAGCGAAATGAAGAGAAAAAGGGACAGCAGCCGTTCCCGGGCCGATCGGATTATGCCTCTTACCAGCATTCCTCCGAAAAGAAGTACCGAAAACAATAAAACCAAGCCGTGCCGCTGGATAAGGTTCAGACCGGAATGCGCCAGGTGCAGTTCCCGCAAATCGGGACCGAAAGAGAAGCCGGTCGAAAAAGCGTATAAAATATAGGGATAAGCCCAGGTATTAAGGGTGTTTTCGCCGGACAGTTTCTCTTCCGGGGCAAGGGTGGATATATTTACTATCTTTATGGTGGTGAGGAAATAGTACTCCCGGTACAGCCAGGGAGAAACGATAATAAAGGCTATGACGGCGGCCAGCGCCCCGTATTTTACTATCTTGCCTCTTAGCCGGCCGGTGAAGAGAAGATAGAAAAAGAGTCCGGCCAGCAGGAACAGCGACATGAAGTGGGCCAGGGCGGATAATCCCATCACCAGTCCCAGGGATACGCCCGATCCCCGCGAGGGACGGAGCAAAAACCGCTGGAAGGTAAAAAGCGAAATTATGATAAACAGGGTCAGGAGAGAGTAGAATCTAATCTCCTGGGAATAATAGAGGTTGAAGGGGCTGAGGGCCAGTAGGAGCGCTCCCCAGAGGGCGGTTTTTCCATCGGCCACCAGGACTATCCAACGGTACATGAAATAAACCGCCAGCACGCCGGCGATGGCGCTGGGAGTTCTCAGCCAGGCGTCGCTCGATCCGATTTTACTCCAGAAATGCATGATCAGCGAGTAAAGCGGTCCATGCACGTCCCAGAGCAACTTGTACCAGTATGAAATTCCCCCGCCGGGAGAGGAATAGGTGCCGATGCTGAGCGTCTCGTCATACCAGAGGGATTGATATCCCAGGCGGTAGAACCGCAGGAATACGGCCAGGAGGATTATCCCGTACAATAGGACCGTTTCCCGTTTTTCACTCCAAATACTTTTCATCTTTCCATTTATACATCAAGGCGGAGTTATTTTCCAGTTGAAATCCGTCGGAACGCCGATAATACTGGAGGCATGGAAAAAGTTAATACCCTTTCCCGCCCCCCCGCAGTACTGTACGTCGGTCCGGCCGGTTGGTCCTATCCGGACTGGATCGGACCGGTCTACCCCCGGACCGGGATGATCGACCGGCTTCTCTATATCGCTCGATTTTTTAACTGCGTGGAATTGAACAGTTCCTTTTACCGCACCCCCAGCGAGAAATTAACCGCCAGCTGGGCGAGGCGGCTCGCCTCCCGCACCGGCTTCAAGCTAACGGTCAAGGTGCTGCAACGCTTCACCCACCAGCGCATCTGTCCGGAAGCGGAGGTGAAAAGGTTCATACACAGCTTTGATCCGCTATGGGAGAAAGATCTGGTAGGGGCTTTCCTGCTGCAGTTTCCCTGGTCGTTCCGCAATCAGCCGGAAAATAGAGAATTGATCCGGAACCTGGGAGCTTTCTTTCAAGATTTTCCCACCGCGGTGGAGTTGCGGCACGGTTCCTGGGAGGAAGATGCCACCCTCTGCTTGCTCGGCGACTGCGGGCTTTCCCTCTGCAACATCGATCAACCGCGGATAGGCGATTCGGTGGGACCTTCCCAGCACCTTACCAACCGGGAAATGGGATATATCCGCCTGCACGGACGCAACAAAAAAAACTGGTTTAACCAAGACGCCGGCCGGGACGCCCGCTATGATTATCTCTATAACCGGGATGAGATCACCGAGTGGGAGCAACGGGCCCGGATGCTGCTCTCCTCGGCCAAGAACCTGTTTATTATAACCAACAATCATTTCCGAGGGCAGGCCCTGGTGAACGCCCTACAGCTCAAAGCGAGGCTGTTAAACCGCCCCCAGGAGATCCCCCCGCAGTTGCTGCAGGCCTATCCGGTGCTGAAAGAGATCACCGTCACTGATCCCTTCGAACTCGACCTGGAGTAGATGATATTTATTTGATCCGGCTCTGCTAAAGGCTCTGGTAACGGCCGGCCCGGGGCGGGAGCGCCCGGATGGTGAAAGCGGCGAGCCCGGAGCGAATTATTTACTGATTAAAGCGAATATAAAGGCACCCAGAATGATCAATACATAGATGATCAACCTCTGGGGTGGAATGGCGGGGGCGATTTTGGTGATATTGATCTTGACATCATTTTTGGCTTTTTCTTTAAGCGGGGTGAGGCAGAATTTGCAGAAAAGATCATCCTCTTTTATCGGAAATCCGCACTTGACGCACACGGCCTGTACCGCCGTCCCCAGGTCTGGTTTTTTAACGGCGCTTTTTTCTTCTTCCCTCCGGCTTATCTCTATCCTTGCCTTTCCCCCCGCCTCTTCCACCAAGGCCAAGATGGCCAGGGCCTTTTTTCTGCGCTTCCCCTTCCAGATCGTGGCGGGAATGTTCCTGGTCATATGCCGGATCTTGTTTACCGGTTCCCGGATGAGGAGGGAAAACTTTATAGTGAAAGCTTCGTTGGTCTCTATATTGTTTTTCAATCCTTCCAGGATGACCGCGTAAGTTTCCGGTTTTTTCGAATCCAGCAGCTCCTCGTGCCAGGGATTGAAAGATTCGGAATCTTTAGGGCCCGGTTTTAAAGTGGACATACTCATCCCTCCGTTCATAGCGGATGATAGCACATTTCGTGCCATATCCGGAGTACGTGCCGGAGCAAGAGCTTAACCGAAATGATCAACTGGAATTACATCAGGGGCTCAAGGAATTCCCGCAAACCGGTCCCATTCTCCATCCCTCCAATCCGCTGGTGTCGAGGGCGGAGACCAGGTAGCAAAATCTGTAATTATAGGGGAGATTCTCATCTTTGAACGATGTAACATTCTCTACTGTATCAATTGGTTCTAATATGCCATACATCGCCACGTGGTAATAGACTATGAATCCGGAGATTTCACCCATCAGGGAGGGCGGGTAGTTCCACTGCAGATCGATCTCTCCCACCCCGTCGGTGGCCGTCAGGTCCGTGGGGGAGGCCGGAGGATCATATTTGAAGGCGGTGGGCGAATCTCCGTGCTCGTTGCTGCACGCGATCGTAAAAACCGTTGAAATAATCAATCCCAGCACTGCAATACGCTTCATGGTTATCTCCTGTCCTAGAAAGAGAACGATTTTGAAATCATGAATCCGTTATTCCTCACCTCGAGGGTAAGGGGTGGATCGGCGGCATCCTTTCCCCAGATCATATCCGCCACGCCGATCACCCAGACGCCGGCCGCCGCGCCCAGCATCATATTGCGGTATTTATGGTAATTCTCCGCGGAATCGTACTTTTCCAGCATCATATCGTAGTGATAATGGGCGTCCCCGATATAGGTGGCATTGTCGTACATCAACTTGGCGTTATCGTAACCTTCGACCGCCCGGTCATACTGGATATTCACTATCATCAAACCGGCCAGGGTCACTATTTCGGCTCCCATCAGCAGCGTTCCCCGCGTGTACCGCCCGCTTCTCAACTGCCCCCATCCGGGGAAAAGGACCGAGTAGATGATGTCTTCCGCTTCCGCGGCCCGAGCGGAAGGGGATAAGAGCAAAAAAAGCACCAGCAAGACGCAACCTTTCCTCAGCATATGAAATCCTTTCCTGTCTTGGATAAAACCATTCTCATCTTGTCTTTACGTTCTCTCCCTCCCTTTTGTTCCACAAATCGCGCGAAATTCCATTTTTTCTTACAATAGCTGATTGACTCCATTCGATAAAGCACTTAGTTTACATACATAACATTTTAACCTTGGTATAATCCAGAGGAATATCGAGGCGCCGCTGGCCGGAGGTAATCTTTGATTCAGATCAAGAACCTTTCCAAATACTATGGAACGACCCGGGCCGTGTACGATCTGAGCCTGGAGGTGGAAAAGGGGGAAGTCCTGGGATTTCTGGGACCCAACGGAGCGGGAAAGACTACCACCATGAAAATGCTGACCTGCTACCTGCCCCCCTCCTCGGGCACGGCCACCATATTCGGTTTCGACATATTGAACGATCCCATGGAAGTGCGCAAGAGGATCGGGTACCTTCCCGAAAAAACTCCGCTCTACCAGGAAATGAGGGTGGATGAATATCTACGCTTCGTGGCCAGCGTAAAGGGGATGGCTCCCCCCCGCGTCAAGCCGGCCCTGGGACGCGTTATCGAACAATGCGGCCTGGAGGAGGTTCACCGGCGCTCCATCGGCAAACTATCCAAGGGCTACCAGCAGCGGGTGGGAATCGCCCAGGCCATCATCAGCGATCCCGAATTGCTTATCCTGGACGAACCGACCCTGGGGCTGGATCCCCGGCAGATCATAGATATCAGAACCATGATCAAGAACCTGGGCCGGGACCGCACCGTGATCCTGAGCAGCCACATACTCCCCGAGGTAAGCCAGGTATGCGACCGGATTATTATCATGAACCAGGGTGAACTGGTGGCGGTGGACACGCCCGATAAGCTGCGGGCCAGGCTTAAGCAGGTATCCGTGACCAGGATTACCCTCCGGCGCTCGGATAGATCCAGGGGTGCCCGGGAGGCCCTCCTGGAGATGGAGGGCGTGCTGATGGTGAAGGAGAAAAGCTCCCCCGCCCAGGCCGACACCCTGGTTCTGCAGGTGGAATCCCGTCCCGACCGGGATCTCCGCGAGGGTATCGCCGGTAAACTGGTGAAAGAAGGCTTTCCCCTGCTGGAGATATTCCACGAAGAACTCTCCCTGGAGGATATCTTTATCAAACTGGTGACGGAGGAGGTGAACCGATGAGGAAATTCGCGGCCATCTACCGAAGGGAATTAATGTACTATTTTCAATCGGTGACCGCCTACGTGACCATTTCCATATTTTTGATTCTCTCCGGGTATTTCTTCTTCAGTATATTCAGATACTACAATCTCATATCCCTGCAGTCCATTCAGAACAATACCTTCAGCGGAAACCTCAACCTGATCGACGGGGTGATCCGCCCCCTGATGGGTAACATCAGCATCATCCTGCTGCTCCTGCTTCCCCTGCTGACCATGCGGCTACTGGCTGAAGAGAAAAAGTTGGGCACTTTTGAGTTACTCCTTACCTATCCGGTGCCGGATATCACCGCGGTGACCGGGAAGTTTCTCTCCGCCCTCACCGTTTACCTGATAATGCTTAGCGGCACTTTTCTCTATCCCGTTATCCTGATGATCTACTCCGAACCGGAGATCCCGCCCATCCTCTCCTGTTATCTGGGACTTTTCCTCATGGGGTGCTCGTTTATCTCCATGGGCCTATTTTTTTCTTCCCTCACCAGCAACCAATTGGTGGCCGGGGTGGCCACCTTTGGCCTCTCTCTGTTTTTCTTGGTTATCGGTTGGGCCGCGCCTTTCGTGGGTAACACCACCTCCACCATACTGGCCCAGTTCTCCCTGCTCATACATTTTGATTCATTTTCCAAGGGGGTTATCGATACGCAGGATATCACCTATTACCTGCTGCTCACCATTTTCTTCATTTTCCTTACCTTGAGATCGTTGGAATCAACCCGCTGGAGGAATTAAGATGGAGTGGCTGAAGAAATTGATCGGTCCGGTGGGTTTAATATTGATAGTGGCCGGCGGGGTGGGTTACGGCATTCTCTATTCCAGCGGATTTCTGGCCTTCCTGCCTCTGCTCGCCGGCTTGATCCTCACCGTGACCTCCCTCTTCCTGGGGCGGCGCCGTGATCCTTCCTCCAGCCTGAGCCGATCGGCCCGGTATGGAATCAGTACCGGAATATCGATCCTCGTCTTCGCCGCCATCGTGATATTCATTCAGGCCCTCTCTCTCCGCCACAACCTGAGGATCGACACCACCCGGAACCGGAGGTTCTCCCTCTCTCCCCAAACGGAGAAGGTGCTACGGGGATTGGAGAAAGATATCTATTTCACCTGTTTCTTCAAGGAAACATCCGAGGATAAAATCGTGCTGGAAGATCTACTGCGGGCCTATCGCAATATAAGTCCCCGGATTATCTATACCTTTATCGATCCGGACAAGGATCCGGTCACCGCCCGGCGTTACGCTCTGAAGAAATTCGGGACCACCTTCGTGGAAACCGCGGACTCGAAGGAGGAGCTGAAGGGTCTCACCGAGGGGGATTTGACCAACAGCATTCTGCGGGTAATCAGCAGCCATCAAAAAACTATATACTTCTCCACCGGACACGGCGAGAAGGGGATGAACGATCCCGCTCCCGGTGAATACAAGGCCCTGCGCGAAGCTCTGGAGCAGGAGAACTTCTTGGTGCGTGAGCTCCTTATCATCCGCGAGGAGAAGATCCCGGAGGACTGCGATATCCTGGTAATCGCCGGTCCCCGGCGGGAGCTTCTGAAAAAGGAGCAAAACTCCGTCCTCGATTATCTAACCCGTGGCGGCAAAGGGCTTTTTCTCCTCGACCCCATAACCGAAACCGAGATGTTGTCCGGAATCGCGGCCGCCTACGGCATCGATCTGGGCCGCAACGTGGTGGTGGATCGGGCCGGAAAGGTGCTGGCCGGCAACTTGTTGACGCCGGTGATCAACCGCTACGGCCAACATCCCATAACCGAGGGTTTCAGGCAATTTTCCTTTTTCCCGCAGGCCCGTTCCGTAACCGCCCTAGCCGAGATTCCCCGAGACGTCAGCGTTTCCATTATCTGCAAAACCGATAAAAGCGCCTACGCGGAAACCAATATCGACACCCTGCTGGCGGGCAGCACCCAATTCAATCCGGACCAGGATATTCCCGGACCGATCGACGTGGCCGCCGCCGCGGAACTCACCCTGACCCTCTCCGCCACCGGGAGTGACGGGAAGGGAGCGGATTCCGGAACGGAGGAGGACGCGTCTCCCGCGGATTTCTCCCCCGCCTCCTCCCCCGCCCGGTCCCGACTGGTGGTTTTCGGCGATAGCGATTTTTCCTCCAACAGCAATTTCCGGCTCTCCGGCAACCGGGATTTGATCCTGAATACCTTCAACTGGCTGGCCGAAGCGGAAGATTTGATCTCCATCCGTCCCAAGGACGATTTTACCCAGCCCGTGGTCTTATCCTCCGAGCAGGGAAGGGTGGTCTTCTGGCTGCCGGTGGTGGGGCTTCCCGCGCTGGTGGGGCTGGTCGGCATGCTGGTGATCGTCAGCCGGCGCCGGGCGGGCTAGGGGAGTAGCTGATGAAATTCAGAAGCACGGTATTTCTGGTATTGCTGCTGGCCATAATCATATCCTATTTCTTTCTCTTCGACCAGAAACAACTGCGTCACCAGCAATGGCAGAGGGTAGCCTCCCGTCAGGTTCTTCCCTATGGACCCGCGGAGGTGGATAGCGTCGTTTTCACCAATCCCCAGGGAGATGTGATCCACTGGCGCCGCCAGGGTGAAGGCTGGCTTATCACCTTCCCCACCGTCACCGCCGGTTCATCTCCCACCATAGACGCCTTCCTGACCCAGATCCTTCCCGGCAAGAAAACCACTCCCATTCCGGACGTGGACGTGAAAAGCTTGGCCGATTTTGGCCTGCAAGATCCCTTCGCCGGACTGATAATCTACAACGGGACCCGCGGCCGGGTGGACACCCTCTACATAGGCGATAAAACTCCGGTAGGGGATAATTGTTACATCCGCCTGGGCAGTTCCCGGGAGGTGCTGGTGTCCCGGGAGATGACCCGGAATATGATGAATAAGAGTCTCTACCATATGCGGGACAAGAACTTTCTCCGGATAGACACCAGGTTGATAAAGGAGCTGAGGATATCCAGGCCCCGGCTGGAAGTGAGCCTGGGTTGGGACGGGGTGGAATGGATAACCACCGGGAATGGCTTCCTGGCCGACAAATTGTTGATCGAAAAGTATCTGACCGCCCTGGTGGATGCGATCGTCTACAGATTTTCAGAGCAATATACAGACCAGGCCGGGGATTACGGCCTCGGCCGTCCCCGGCGTGAATTGACCATCATCACGGTCACCGATAAGATCCTCATCTCTTTCGGACGGGTGGACAATAATTTCGTTTACGTCACCCGCACCGGCATCGACCACGTGATGTCGATCAAGGCCGAATTCCAGGAGATTTTCAACTGGACCATCAAGGATATCGAACAGAGGAGCATCTCCCTATTCAGGCCGGGCGAAGTGTCACAAATCGATTATCAGAGCGCCGACACCACCCTGCACCTGACCCTGCTGGATAAAACCTGGAAGTCGGGTGATCCCCGCGACCCCGAGCTCAGCACCTATCAGGTCAATGACCTGCTGCGGCTGTTGCGAGGACTGAAATACAATCGATTGATTTCCCGGCCGGACACCTATCCCGACCGGAGGTTCGAGAATTACGATCTGCGCTTGACGTTGAAAAAAGAATCCGGTGAACTGCTGGACGCCATCACCTTCAAGAGAACAGCGGACGGAGGGGTGGTGGCCTCCTCCCTCGAGCTGCGGACCGCCGGAGAGGTCACCGCCGACATGTTAAGCGAGATATTTCATATCTTTTCCCTCATCGGCTCCTCCGGATGATTGATACATCTTCTTGCCCGGTCCGGCCTCCCGGTCGCCGCGAGCGCCCTTCCAGGAACCGGCGACCGCCGTATCTCCATCATTCACCGGCGGTAAGGTCTTTATCAAATTCCATAATCTCTATGGGCGCTCCATTATCCACGATCATGGCCACCCTCACTCCGGGTGAAGGCGAGCTGGGCGGGGAAAGCACTTCCTTGCCGCGCAGGGCCGCATCCAGATCTTCCACCTGGAAGGCTATATGGGGAACAGTCTTTATCAGTTCGGATACAGGGCAATCGGCGTCGAACCGCATCCATTCGATTCCGTAAGGACTGCGATCAAAACCGGAAACGTACAACTTCAGCTCCTCGATATACGATTCATCCGGCCGGGGGATAGCGGTGGGAATTCCCAGATGATGATAACGCCAACCCCGTAACGCGATGGCCGGGGGCGGTTCATGATCGAGCCGATTGCTTCCCTTCCCTCTCCCCGCTTCCCTATTTTCACCTTTCGTCATGGCTCCTCCCTTTCATCTCTGTATCGATAAATTCGTATATCTCTTCTTCCAGCACCTGATGGCCCCGGTCGTTCAAATGCGCGTCCCGTCCATAATAACAGTCCCGGCTCATGATGCTGAACAGGTTCAAGTAGGGCACATTTTGAATTTCGCAGGTTTCCGCCACATAGGCTGCCAGGCTGGAGTCCGCTTTCATCAGCTCATATTTGCTGGGAATAATCACCACCGCCCAGCGGGCTCCCCGCCTTCCCGCCTCTTCCGCCGCCGCGAAAAGCAGCTGCCGGGTTACGTTATTTCTGCGTTCCGGTGAAGTTGACATCGTCCTTTTGCCCGTATCGGCGATGTTCATACGCAGGGAAGAATTCATAAGATTTTTCAAGAAAAATATCAAGTGAATGTTTTCATAGGCCCATCTTTTTAATCCGCAATAGCGAACTTTCACCCAGGAGTCGGTATTGACGCGGAATTGGATTTTTCCCTCCCCATCCAAAGCTATAAACCGGCTTCTCAAATTTTCGGAAAAATCATTTCCGGTATAAAAACATAAGATTGCGATATCCGGTTTCACAACCGTCCATAACTTTTTCAGGGCGGCTAATTCCTGGGCGGTGGAATAACCTTGGGACGCCAAGCTGATCACTTCGAATTGATCGGGATATTCCCGGTACAGATGGTCTTCCAGCCTGCGGTGGAAGGTTTTTCGGTAGGCGACTTCCAAGCCCTCCACGAACGAATCGCCGACCAGCACTATCCGGGTATAAACACTGGGAGCGGGAGAAAAATCCTCATCCCGGTAACCGTACCGGTTGTATTTATATTCCACCCGGATATTATCCGACTTACGGATATATACCCCTTTCCCATGAGGTTTTCCCCGCCAGCCTAGGTCCTTGTCGTATACGGCCAACCTTTTTCTTTCCTGTTCTATGAATAGCCTGAAAGCCGTTTCCGCCAACACCAGGCCGACTATTATGGAAGTCGCCAGAATCAAGAGGTTTATTCTTATTTTGAACATGGAATATTAACCCTGGGCCAGTTTCTTGTGTATGTCCAACTCGTGTTTGCGGTACCGCATCAGGTACTTCCACAGATCTTCCGCCATCGCTTCGTTCCCCTCGGTGTTGGGATGGGGATCGTTATGCGCCCGGGTATAGGGTTGGGTGTTTTCTATGACATCTATCCCCAGCTTCCGCAGTGACTTTCGGATTTCCCGGTTCAGACTCCAGTAGTTCTCCCGGGACTGGCTGTCTCCGCTGATGCGGTGCCAGGCCAGATCCCATCGGTAGTGGCCTTCCTCGTTCTCGGGCAGAACCGCCAGCTTCGCGTCGTTCGCCGCGCACCGCTTTTTCATCTCCTGCATCAACGATATATACAGGTTCCATTCGTATGATTGCGCATCGAAGCGCAGGGGCAGGTAATCGTCGGGCGACCAGTAATCATGAAACCATCTCTCTTCCAGTATCTTTAAAAGGACGCTTCGCATGTCGCAATACACGGAAGATTCAACGGCCCGGCACAGCTCCCGGTAACCTAATCGCTGGCCCAGGCGGTGCTCCAGATACCGGTAGAGCCCTGAATCCTTTTCCAGGCCGATGGCGGCCTGCAACTGTAAAAGTTGATTCCGTGTAATGCGGTAACGCTGGTGATCCGGCCCCTCATCCGAGGCGTATTCCTGGTCGGGGTGGAGCGCATTCCTGAATTTGCAGTGCAGGTAAACCGCGTACAGGCGCTTGAGCATTTCCGAATGCGAGATGATTTTTTTGGTGAATTTCCGGTAGCGCCGGTATTGGTGGTTGAAATAGGGATTCACGCATCTATGCAGGCACCCGAGGGAATCGAGTGCGTAATAAAACGGCTTCCAGTCCAGATGATTTGCCCACCGCTGATATCCCCGGGAGGCATATTCAAAATAGGCGTTGTCCTCCAGGTCGTTGGCGCAAAACTGCACTATGATCAAGTTGGGCTTGTAGCTCAGCCCCTCCCGGATCAAGGCTTCCAGCTCTTGGTCGGTGCCCCAGCCGCCGTAGGATATGTTGATCACCTCGGCGTTATACCCGTTTTCCAGCAACTTCTTCTCCACCAACCGGGTGTACATTTTATCGGCCGGGACCACCGCCCCGAAAGTATTGGAATCTCCCAGTACCAGAATCCGGTAGGCCTGTTTAAGGTTAGCGTACTGCCTGTCCCGGTCCCTCCAGCCATGGTTATTGGCGGGACTTGCGAAGCGTCTCCCGGTATCCGGATCCAACAGGGTGATCTGTTCGTGGGGAGAGTAACCCCAACCGTACCTGTCGGCGTTGGCGGAGTCCTGGTGCCCGATGACGGGAATATTGAAAGGCGCGCAAATCTTCAGGACCGCTTCGATGAGGACCAGCAGCAGCACCAGCAGTCCCAAGTTGAAAAGGACCAGGGTCGTCTTTGGATGCCGTTTGATAGGAGATACCATCTCTGCCTGCTTTCCGTTCCTTAACCTGTCGCTCGCGGTAAGATCATGCCGCAGGACGCACTGCGGATAAAATCGGCCCGGGTCCTGTACTCGTACCCCCGAGAGTAGCCGGCCGCATCTCTCCTTGCCTTTCGCGGCAAAGGGGGTCGAAAGTCCGGATGAGTGAAATACCACGCGCGCGGTCCCTCTCGCCGCGGTGCTCCACCATGCCGGTTGATCAAGCGCTCACCGGGTGTAATCAAGCAGGTATAGGTTGCCTTAGCCCTTGCGCCGCTTAGTTTAGCACAATCCCCCCGCGAAGTCAACCGCCCCTCCCCCGGAACGCCGGGGGAGCGAAAAACCTTAATCGAATTCGCACACCATTCTTGAGGCACCCCTCCGGACCGGACCCCCTCCCGGCAGGGTGAAAAGATTTCACCTGCCTTGAAAGTTATCCGATATTCATATATCTTTCAGCTAGGGGGTGAAACGATATTGGTAGAAAAACTCGAACCCAACCTGCTCCGGGAAATCCCTTCCCCCGGCGGCGAGATGAGTCGGCGCTCCTTCATCACCGGATCAGCCGCCTTCCTGACCTGCGCCCTGGGGATTGCTTCCCCCTCCCTCGGAGATGAGGACCACTCCCAGGAAGCCTCCTATTACCGGAAATTGGAGGACCAGACGGTCCAATGCCTCCTCTGTCCCCACGGTTGTGTTATTCCCCGGGGGGAACGGGGAATCTGCGGAAATAGGGAGAACCGCGGCGGCATCTTATATTCCCTGGTATACGGCTACCCCTGTTCGATCCATTTGGACCCGATCGAGAAAAAACCGTTCTTCCATGTTTTGCCGGGAACGTCCTCGCTTTCCCTTTCCACGGTGGGATGCAACATGACCTGCCGGTTTTGCCAGAACTGGCAGATTTCCCAGTCCCGGCCGGAGGATGCCGATATCCGCTATCAGGAACCGGCGGAGGTGGTAAAGATCGCCCGGGACCGCCAGGCCCTTTCCATTGCCTATACCTACGGCGAACCGGTGGTATTTTTCGAATACATGGCCGCTATCGCCCGGCTGGCGAAAGCGCAGGGTATCCGCAGCGTGGTGGTGACCAACGGGTATTATGCCGAGAAACCTTTATCCGATCTGTGCCGGTTGGTGGACGCGATCAAGATAGATCTCAAGGCCTACGACGATACTTATTATCAGAAGATTTGCGGAGCCCGCCTGCAGCCGGTGCTGGATTCATTGGTAAGAATCAAGCAGTCCGGAGTGTGGCTGGAAATCGTATATCTCATGATCCCTACCCTCAACGATCAACCCGACCGGCTGCGGGAGATGTCCCGCTGGCTGTTCCGGAACCTGGGACCGGATGTTCCGGTGCATTTTTCCCGTTTCTATCCCCAGTACCGCTTGAACAACCTTCCCCCCACCCCCCTGTCCACCCTGGAACAGGCCTGGGAGATATGCCGCCAGGAAGGTATGCGCTACGTGTACCTGGGAAACATACCCCCTCACCGGGCGGAGAGTACCTATTGCCCCTTCTGTGAAAAAAAGGTAATATCGAGAAACGGATACCGGATAGAAAAGATCGATATCAGCAACGGGAATTGCCGGTTCTGTGGAAAACCTATTCCCGGATTGTGGGGAGAGGATAAATCATGAGACCGTTCGTCGCCTTCACGACCGGCTTGCTTATAGCCGTTTTAGCCTGGCCCCCGGACCTATCCGGCAGGAAAGGGATAATCATGGAAGAAACAATCCGCACACCGGCCGTGGCCGGCCAATTTTACACCGGATCCGCGGACGAGTTGAGAGAGGAAATCGAAGGTTATCTGCGCAACTCTTCTCCCCCGGCAATAGCGGGAGAGGTGGTGGCCCTGGTTTCGCCCCACGCCGGGTACTATTACTCCGGCCAGGTGGCCGCTCACGGTTACAGCCTGCTAAGAACCGGGCAATTCGAATCGGTAGTGGTAATTGCTCCCTGTCATGTCGATTATTTCCCCTTCAGCGCCGTATTCCCCGGAGACTATTACCGGACTCCCCTGGGAGACATCCCGGTGGACCGGGAGCTTTCCTCGCGGATATGCGCGAACAGTGATAAGGTGGCGCTGAGCATGAAAGGGCACGAGCTATCCCGTTCCGGGAGGGGCGAACATTCCCTGGAAGTGCAGCTTCCTTTTCTCCAGGTCGCCCTGGGCGATTTCAAGTTGGTGGCCATAGTAATGGGTGATCAATCATCCGCCTCCATCGAGGAGCTGGGAAGGGCGCTGGGCGAGGCGCTCCGGGAGCACCGAGCCCTGATCGTCGCCAGTACCGATCTCTCCCATTTTCACCGTCGCGCGGAAGCGGAGGCGTTGGATGGAGTCTTTATAGACCGGTTGAAGAAGTTCGATCCCCGGTCCCTGCTGGACGCCCTGGCGTCCAAAAAAACCGAAGCCTGTGGAGGAGGTCCCACCGCCGCGGCCATGATAGCCGCCAGAGAGCTGGGAGCCAACTCCTGCCGGGTGCTTAAGTACGCCGATTCGGGCCATATTTCCGGAGATCTCAACAACGTGGTGGGATACGTTTCGGCGGTATTCGCCAGGGAAGTATCCGGCGCGGGGGAAAACGGGCGGAAGCAAAACAGGGAAAAAGATGAAGGGAGCGCCGCCCCCACCGGTCAGGCCGGTGATCTATCCCGGAAAGACAAGCTTTTTCTCCTCAAGCTGGCGCGGCGGGTGATTGAATCCAGGCTCGAGGACAGCGATCTGAAAATCGATCCTCCTCCTTCACCGGTTTTAAAAGAAAAACGCGGAGCTTTCGTCACCTTGAAGAAAAAGGGAAACCTGCGCGGATGCATTGGCTATATCGACGCCTTCAAGCCGTTGCTGGAAACCATCACCGACATGGCATCCTCGGCGGCCTTCGACGATTACCGGTTCCCCCCGGTTCAAGCGGGAGAGCTGGATGATATAGAGATCGAAATATCGGTCCTCTCTCCCATAGTACGCATCGAGGATATAGCGGAAATAGAAGTCGGTAAGCATGGAATTATCATTACCCGGGGACGCAACCGGGGGCTGCTCCTTCCCCAGGTCGCCACCGAGCAGGGATGGGACCGCGACACCTTTCTCAGGCATACCTGTTTGAAGGCCGGGCTGGATCAAGGCGCCTGGAAAAAGCCGGGAACCATGATCGAGATATTTTCCGCCCGCATCTTTTCCGAAAAGGAGATGGGATTGCGCTGAACGCGATATCCTATAAGCGGCGGCCTATCACCGTGCCCGCTACCAGGTGAAAAAAAGCCAGGAAAAGGATAACTCCGCTGATTCCCGCCAGCGGAAAAAGTATAAATCCACCCAGCAATCCTCCCCCGCAGGCACCGAATAGATCCCAGGCGTAGAATACCGCCGGCACGGTTTTTCCGTCGGTGCGGAAGGCGGAATGCACCACCGTCCGGTAATAGGCTCCGGTGAGCAGGCCGCCCAGCAGGGAATAGCTCATGAATCCGGCCGTGGCTAGAAGAACGCTGAATCCCGGTTTTTGCACCCACCACAGCCAGGCGGGAAAGGTTAGGACCACTATCATAAAGAGCCGGTGAAGCGTTCCCAGGAGACTGGAACGGCGGCCCTCGGCGGGAAACCGGAAAGCGGCGCCGGCGGCCGCTCCAGCCATGAAAATCGCGGTCAGCAGGACCAGGGAATAGTAGAGTAATCCGCAAAATGTCTGGTAGGTCAGCAGCAAGGTGAGCTGAAAAAGGATGCTGCCCATACCCACCGAGAAAACGGCCGCTTTGGCGACCGCCCGGCGGGGGGTCAGAAGGAGGAGCGAGATTACGGCCACCAGCGGTACCAGTGAAATCAGGAAAGGGGATATCCTGCGCAGGCGGCCGAATATATGAATAAATCCCCAGCCGGTTCTCTTTCCCTCCAGCAGCTGTTCGTAAAAAGTCAGCGCCGGCCGGCCGTCGGTGTTGGGGCTGAGATCTTCGCCGCGGGAGAGGCTTTCCCTTAAAAAATCGATGCGGGAGGATGAGATCCTGTAGGGGAGGTAGTTTTCATTCATGAAGTTGGTCTCC
This sequence comes from Candidatus Krumholzibacteriota bacterium, assembly GCA_016926065.1. Lineage (GTDB taxonomy): Bacteria > Krumholzibacteriota > Krumholzibacteriia > Krumholzibacteriales > Krumholzibacteriaceae > JAFGPI01. The sequence continues at coordinate 1,217 of JAFGPI010000223.1, read as the reverse complement.
AGAGCACGGAGGGTCACCTGCTCCAGAATGGAAGAGGGGGGATACACGGTATCTCCGGCGATAAAATAAGCCGTGGTTCCGGGAAGGATCAGCACTTTCGCAAACACCGATTCCAGGGTGAGCTGGATTATCCGCAGCACCTCCGCCTGTTCCCGGAAAAGAAAGTTCTCCGCGGAGGGATGGCTGATGGCCAGGATTCCCCCCGGCGAAAGCGCCCGGGAGGCCAGTTCGAAAAATTCCCTGGTGAAGTAGCGGTTCCATTGCAGGTTGAGCGGGACGGGTGCGTGCACGATGATCACGTCGTAATCCCTCTCCGGCCGGGCCAGGAAGAAACGCCCGTCGACGGCATGAAAACTGACCCGGGCGGAGCGCCCGCGCTCCGGACCGGAGATCTTCCTTGTTCCCTCCCCCCGCGGTATTTCCTTGTCCATTCGCCGGGTCAGATCGATCAGGGCGCCATCCAGCTCCACGCAATCGATGGTGGTCACTGAGGGATGTTTCAGGGCCTCTTCCCAGCCCCCGCCCAGCCCGCAACCGATAAGCATTATTTCCCGGGGGTGGGGATGGATCAACAGGGGGAGATGAATGGTTTCCTCGATCCTTTCCGGCTCCGGATCGGAAAAAAGCCGGGAACCCCCGGAGAAGTAGGAAATGGTCTCTTCCTGGGAAACCGCCACCAGCTCCCCGTATTTTGAGGAGAGGAAAGCGCGCAGCCGGTAACCGGGGAAAACGGCTTGGATGGTCCTCTCGTCCAGCCGGGAGCCGTAGCCCCCCACCGCTATCCAGGCCGCGGACAGGAGAACCAGGGAGAAGACCAGCTTTCCGTTCCATCTCGAGGGCCACAGGGAGAGGGAAATAAAAAACAGGGCCAGTACCAAGGCCGCCTGCAGCTGGGGCAGGAATCTCAGCAGGAGGAAGGAAAAAACCAGCGCTCCCGCCAGCGAGCCGACTGACTCCAGAACGTAAATCCTGGTGATGCTCCCCCTTATTCTCCCCCGGGACTCCTGGAAGAGGACGCTGGCCTGATTGTAGATATTACCGTAAATGAAGCCGAAAGGAGCCAGCACCAGCAGGGAGAAAATAGCCGCTGGAACGAAGGGAGGCATCTCGCCGGGCGGATCGGCCAGCACGCCCCGGGCCAGACGGATCGCCATGACGGTCAGGGGCAACAGGACGGCCGCCGCCAGGCTCAGGCGGCGAAAGAGACGGGGCGGATT
>JAFGPI010000222.1 GCA_016926065.1 Candidatus Krumholzibacteriota bacterium | reverse complement strand
GGTGCACGTGCTGGTGGAAAAACCGGTGGCGTCGAATTCGGACGACGCAAAAGCCATGGTGACCCTGGCCCGGGAGAGGGGCTGCGTTTTTCAGGTGGGACATATCGAGCGCTTTAACGGGACTTTTCAGGCCGTGGAAAAGCTGCTGGACAAGCCCCTTTTCATCGAATCTCAGAGATTGGGCACTTTCACCCCCCGGGGAATAGATGTTTCGGTGGTGGTGGACCTGATGATACACGATATCGATATAGTTTTGACCGTCCTGCGGGGAGACAGATTGAAGGAATTACGGGCCTCGGGCGCGGGCATCCTAACCGATTCTCCGGATATCGTCAATGCCCGCCTGGAGTTCGATAGTGGTTGCGTGGCCAACCTCACGGCCAGCCGGATTTCCCGGGAGCCCTTCCGCAAGATCCGTTTCTTCCAGGAAAACCTTTACGTCTCCGCCGATTTCCGGACCAAAACGGTGGAGGCCTTCACCCGGGCGGACGGCATCCGGTGGGAGGAGCTGGCCGCCGATCCCACGTCCTTTATCCGTCCGCTGCCGGTCCAGGTCGACCAGGAGGAGCCGCTACGCAAGGAGATACAATCTTTCCTGGAGGCGGTGCGGGGAGAGAGAGAGGCGGTGGTTACCGGGGAGGATGGACTGGCCGCGCTCTTGATAGCGGAAAAGATCCTGGAAGCCATCAAGAAGGACGGGGACCAGCGTTGAAAACCATTCTCATTACCTGTGGGGAGACCAGTGGTGACCATCATGCTTCCCGGTTGGTACGGGAGCTGAAAGAAGCGGAACCGTCCTGCCGCGTTCTGGCCCTGGGAGGAGATAACCTGGCGGCGGCGGGAGCGGAGATATTATTTCCCCTCGAAAAATTCGCCTTCATGGGATTCTCGGAGATCATCACCGCCCTGCCGCGGGTGCTGGCGCTGGAGAGATCGTTGAAAAGGCTCCTGGGAAGGGGCCGGGTGGATCTGTTCATTCCGGTCGACTATCCCGGGATGAACCTTAGATTATCCCGCTATGCCGGGAAACGGAAGGTGCCGGTGCTATATTTCATCAGCCCCCAGGTCTGGGCCTGGGGCAGGTGGCGCCTGCGCCGGATGAAGGCCCATATAGACCTGATGGCCGTGATCCTCCCCTTCGAGGAGAGGATCTATCAACAAGCGGGGATCCCGGTATTCTTCGCCGGGCATCCCCTGCTGGATGAAGTCGAGGAGCCCGCCCGGCCCAAGCAGGCCCCGGGACGGGAAGATGCCTTTACGGTGATGCTGTTTCCGGGAAGCCGGCGGCAGGAGGTGGACAGGCTGCTGCCTCCCTTGCTGGCGGCCGCCTCCTTGATCCGCCGGGAATTTCCCCGCTGCCGCTTTCAGATAGGCCTGGCCCCGCTCATAGGGGAAGAGGAATTATCGATACCGGCCGATCTGGCCGGAGCGGTGGAGTTCACCCGGGAGGGAATCGCCGGGCTGAAAAGCGCCTCCCTGGTGCTGGCCGCCTCGGGCACCGTCACCCTGCAAACCGCCCTCTCCGGGACCCCCGCCGTGGTGGTGTACCGGACCTCCCCTTTCACCTACGCGTTGGGCAAGAATCTGGTCAAGATCCCCTGGATAGCCATGCCCAACGTGCTGGCGGAAAAATCCCTGCTGCCCGAGCTGATCCAGAACCAGGTGGTTCCCTCGCGGATCGCCGCCGAGGCGGTGGCCCTGCTCTCCGACCCGCCAAGATACGCCCTGGTATCCGGGGAATTGCTGGCCCTGCGCCGGAGGTTGGATAATCCGGGCGGATTGAACCGCCTGGCCCGTACCGCCTTGAAAATGGCCGCCGGGGAAAAGCCGGAATCCTCCCGCGGCGAGGAAGGAGGAGGGGATAGAGGGGCATGAAAATCAGGCCTCATCGCGGAGTTGCCAGTTTTATACTGGCCCTGCTCATTCGCCTGCTGGGAATGACCTGGAGGATAGAATGGACCGGCCAGGAGCATCTGGAGAGGGCCCGGGCCCTGTCCCCCCGGATAATTTTCACCTTCTGGCACGGGCGCTTGCTGGTTCTCAGCTTCTCCCACCGCGGGCGGAATGTCCAGGTCCTGGCCTCGGAGCATTATGACGGAGACCTGATGGGGAGGATAATCGCCCGGCTGGGATTCGGGCACCTGAAAGGATCAACCACCAGGGGAGGAGCGCGGGCGCTGCGCCAGTTGAGCGCGGTGTTGAAGCGGGGTCTGGACGTCGGTTTGACCGTCGACGGTCCCCGGGGGCCGCGGGGCGTGGTGCAGCCGGGAGCGATCGGGTTGAGCCGGCTATCGGCGGCGATCATCGTGCCGGTATCCAACAGCGCCAGCCGCCGGTGGCTGCTGCGTTCCTGGGACCGGATGCAGCTGCCCGCCCCCTTCGCCCGGGTGATCATTGCCTACGGGGAGCCTTTTGAAGTGCCGGCCGGTACCCGGACCGGGGAACTCGAGAGTTACCGGATCAGGCTCCAGGAGAGGCTGCGGGAATTGACCGCGGGACTGGACCGCCGGATGGGGTATTCCGGAGAGAGGGTATGGCCACATGCAGATAGTTGAACGATACGGCATTCCCCTGCGGCTATTCCGCAGGAAGGGAGGATTCATCCTCGCCTCGCCCCTTTCCTTCTGCCTCTCCCTGGGTTACCGGGCGCTGCTGGGATTGACCGCCTTTCGCCGGAAGAGGAAGCAGGTGGAATGGAGCCGCTACGGCTGGCGGGACTCCTCCACCCGGCCGCGCCTGATATCGGTGGGAAATTTGGAGGTGGGGGGGGGTGGCAAAACCCCCTGCGTTCTGGCGTTCGCCGAGCATCTTATCCGCGGCGGCCACCACCCGGTGGTGGTCACCCGGGGATATAAAAGCCTGGCCGAAAAATACCACCGGGTGGTGACCGTGCTCCCCCGCTGGACCAAGCCG
>JAFGPI010000029.1 GCA_016926065.1 Candidatus Krumholzibacteriota bacterium | reverse complement strand
GTATCTTAAAAATAGCCGTTATATTTTTAAACCGCAACCCAGAAGTTAACCTTCAGGTCCAGGAACCGTAATGATTTATGGAATCGGCATCGATATAGTTTCGATAAAGAGGATCGATGACCTTTACCGGAAATACGGTCATCGTTTCCTAAGAAAAATCTTTTCCCCAAACGAAATCTCCCAGGGCCAGGCAGTTAAAAACCCCGGCCAGTACTTCGCCGCCCGCTTCGCCGCCCGGGAAGCTTTCTTCAAAGCAGTGGGCACCGGCTGGGGGCGGGGCATTTCACTCCGCGAAGTAAGCGTGGTGAACACGGAAACGGGGCAACCGCGCCTTTCTTTTTCCGATCGGGTTCGGCGGGAACTCCAGACCCGGAAGGTAACCGATATTCATATCAGTATCACGCATGAAGGAGATATCGCTCAAGCCATCGTCATTTTGGAAGGAGGTTGATGATGAATGAAGTTCCCAAAGGTATGATCGGAGTCAGTGGAAAACTGTTTGTGAACGCCCTGCTGCTGCGGGAAAATATCCCTGCCGTCCTGGGGGCCGACGGTTACGACCTGGTTATTCAATTAACGCGGCCGCGACGCAGATACACAGTCCTGGTGACCACCAATCTGAAACCGAAAAAATCCGGGGGGAAAGGCAAGATGGCCCTGGATTGGTGGGTTCCGGTGGATAATCAGGCCGATTACGTGGCCTGTGTCGACCTCAGCACTCTGCGGGCGTGGATTTTCAAAAAAGAGGAATTCACCAAATTAGCGCAGCAGAGAACTTCCGGAAAGTACCATCTATACATGTATACCAACAAGGCCGTCGCCCTGCGGGGTATGAAAAGCATGAAATTCGACTATGAATTCGAAAGCTACCGGCTGGAGAACAGGATCGACCGGGGAGTGTTTGACAAGTAAGATGAGCTTCGCCAACCAGTTCGGATGGTCCATATCACGGGAATCGATGTTCGATAGCTGCCGGCGGCGTTATTACTACCACTACTATCTCAGCTGGGGCGGATGGAACGACTCGGCTCCCCCTCTCGCGCGGGAAGCGTTCAAGCTGAAAAGGCTCACCTCCCTGCCCTTGTGGAGAGGGCAACTGATCCACTATGTGACCACCAAGGTGCTCTCTTCCCTGAGGCGGCGCGGACACCTCCCTCCTCTCAAGGAAGTGCAGCACTATATCAGCGAGCGTTTCGAAAAGCAGTTTGATTTTTCCGAGAAAAAAAAATACCTTACCGAACCCAAAAAGCGAGGGAACCGGTTAAATATTGACTGGCTGGCCCTCTTCGAACATGAATACGACCGCCCCCTGGGCTGGGAAAAAATCAAGGAGACCCTAGATGATTGCCTGCAGAGCATGGAAGGACTTCTGGAATGTCCGCTGCTGCGCGAAATCTCCCAGACGGACAGCTCGCACTGGGTGATAGAGAATATCGACCTGGCGGAATTCGCCCAGGTATTCGATTTCGAGGGAGCCCGGGTATTCGCCAAAACAGATTTTATGTTCAGGGGGCGGGACGAGACCTTCAACATAGTGGACTGGAAATCATTCCGGAAGAAACCAGATGAGAGGGAAGAAAATCCGGAAGAAGGCAAGGCCCGGGTGCAACTGGGCGTATACGGCTATTATGCGGCCAAGATCCTTCAGGAGCCCCTCCCCACCATCCGCCTGCAGGAGGTAAATCTGCTGGATAACGGAAAAGTGGTCGTATACAGCATAAACGATGAGGACCTGGCACTTTTTTATGAATACATAAAAAAAGGGGTGGCCAAGCTAGCTTCGGTATTGATAGACGGGGATATCAAAAGCAATCAGGCGTTACCCCGGGAGCATTTTCCCAAAACGGAAAACAATCTCTGCCGTTACTGCAATTTTTACCGTATCTGCATAGAAAAGCCTCAGGGGGAATGACCGAGGGATGAACGATCAGGCGGAAAACAACGATAAGGGCGGGTACGGTTACCTGATATGGGGAACGATCTTTTCCTTCTTCGGTATAATGGAGCTGCACCGGAGGCTGATGGTGGTGGCGGGGATCCCCCTGTGGGCCCTGGCCCTGTTGACGATCGGTTTATCGAACCTGCTCAAGGCGCCGCCGGTCCTGAACCTGCTGCGCGTTCCCGAGGACTGGAAGAGCTCCCTTTCCAGAATTACCTCCCTGATCCTCGCCGCCGGCCTCTTCTGCCTGGTTACATCGATATTGATTGTGGTATTTAGATCCTGACCGGACAGCCCCGCGGCATCTCCGACGGAAATTCGACTTTATCGGTTCTATCTCCATCACCCCGGCATAACCATGGATTTAGGAATTATTCTATTTCGCCTTTTGTCCCTTGCGCTGAGCTTCCAAGGGTGGTATATAAATCGAGGTAATAAGGTGATAGAGCAGCAGAAGGAATTATTAAAAATAGCCCCTGCACCGGAATCAGGTGGGCAAAGCGGGGAGACTAAAAACCGTTGCTTTACAGCGACTTAACGTGAAGAACTAACATGCGGGAGGTTCCATGTGACAATCATTCTGGACGGATCTGACCTGACGATCGAAAAAGTGGTACAAATCGCCAGGCACGGTGAAAAGGTGAAATTATCCCCGCAGGCAATCGCACGGATCAAGGCGTGCCGGGCCATGCTGGAAAAGAAAATTGTCGCCCACGAGATCATGTACGGGGTCAATACCGGTATCGGCGAATTCTCCGAAGTAGTCCTGGATGACGAACAGATAAAGAATTTCCAGAGATACCTTATCTACAATCACGCGGCCGGGATAGGCGATCCGGCTCCCCTCGAGTATGTGCGGGGCGCCATGGCCAGCAGAATCAACGTTCACGCCCACGGAAACTCGGGCTGCCGTCCGGAGATACCCCTGACCCTGGTGGAAATGCTCAACCGGGGAGTTACTCCTTTTGTCTGTCAGAAAGGGTCCGTGGGAGCCTGCGGGGATCTGGCTCCGATGTCGCAGATCGCCCTTCTCCTGCTGGGGGAGGGTAAAGCCTACTACCAGGGTGAACTTCTGGAGGGCCGGGAAGCCATGGACCGCGCGGGAATACCTATTCCCGGGCTGGAGGCGAGGGATGGGCTGGCCGCCATTAACGGATCGAACGTTTTGACCGCCATGAGCGCCATCCTGCTCTACGACGCCAACCGGTGGCTCAAACAGGCGGAGATCGCCGCCTCCATGACCCTGGAAGCGCTTAAGGCCAACATGAAGCCCTACAGTCCCCAGCTTCACCGGATAAGAGGATTCGCCGGAGCCCAAAGGACCGCGGCGGCCATTCGGAAACTGGTGGCCGGAGGGGACTTGATCAACGGCAAAATCAAATGCAAGGTGCAGGACGCCTATTCGATGCGTTCCACTCCCCAGGTTATCGGAGCCGCCCATGATGCCCTGGCGTACGCCCGTTCCCAGGTGGAGATCGAATTGAATGGAGTGGGGGATAATCCGGTATTCTTTCCCGAAGAGGACTTGGCGCTTTCCGGCGCCAACTTCCAGGGTAGTCCGGTATCGCTGCCCATGGATATGGTGGGGGCGGCCATTACCATGGTAAGCGTAATGTCGGAAAGGCGGATGAACCGCCTGAACCATCCGGCCTTGAACGTGGGGCTGCCCGCCTTCCTGACCAAGGGGGCGGGAATGTTCTCCGGCATGATGCTCAGCCAGTACACGGCCGACATGCAGATCGTGGAACAAAGGATACTTTGCGCCCCCGCTTCCGTGGAATCGATCCCCGCGGCCGCCGATCAGGAGGACTTCGTGTCCATGGGAATGAACACGGCCATCAAGAACTTCCAGATCATGGACAACGCCTACGGTATCCTGGGCATAGAGTTCATGGCGGCCGCACAGGCCCTCGACTTCCGTGATTTCAAATTCGGGAAAGGGGTAACCAAGGCCAAGGAAGTGATCCGCCGGTACGTCGATTTCCTGGATATCGACCGCCCCTTATATCCCGATCATACGGCCATGAAAGAGCTGGTAAAATCCTGCGAAATACTCGAGGAAGTGGAGAAAGAGGTGGGGGACCTGGGTTGAGGAGGCGGAGCCGTTGGTGGCGGGATCCGGTGAAATACGCTCAAAGTTGATAATTGAGCAAGCGGTCCCGAAGGTGGCGGGGTCCGGGAAATACCTTCCCTCCCGATGGGATTAAAACGGAAATTCCATCCCGCCGGCAGCAACCGTTTAAAGCTGATAGTCGTTGCTAATATCGCCGATGATATTCTCCAGGATATCCTCCAGGGTGACAATCCCCAGATTGGTTCCTTCATCATCCACTACGATGGCAAAGTGATGGGGCTCATCCTTCATCCTGATCAACAGGTGGTCGGCATACTCGTTCCGGTGAGCCAGGAAGGGCGAATGCATCACCGCCGACAGCTTCTCTCCCCCATCCAGTCCCAGCAGATCAAAAAGGGATATGATACCCACCACCCTGCCCCCTTCCGGAGATAGCAGGGGAAAACGCGAATAGGTATGTTTGTTGGCTTCCGCTATGACTTCATCCACGGATGAGGATACGGAAAAGGATATCACGCTCTCCAGGGGAACCATCAGATCTTCCGTGTGCACCTTGTTTAAACGGATCACCCGATCTATGATCCGGCGCTCCCGCTCCTCGGTCGATCCCTCCTGCTTTCCTCTCCGGTAAAGATAGATCAACTCTTCCTGGGTGGAGAGGATGTTAAACCGCCGGGGGTCGCCTCCCACCAGATTGGTCAGCACCCGGGCCAACCAGGTGGAGGGAATAACCAGGGGCCAGAGCAGGTACGGAATGATCTTCAGAAAGGGAGCGATGAGTATCGATATCCGGTCGGCATGATACAGAAAGGCCGATTTCGGAATCACTTCTCCGAATATCAACAGCAGGGGCGTCATGACGACGGTGGCGACCAGGGCTCCCGAGTCTCCTATCTGAGATACGGCCAAAGCGGTGGCCGTGGCGGTGCAGATAACCACAGAGAGATTGGTTCCAACCAGAACGATGCTGAAGAAACGTTCCGGAGAATCGAGCAGATTTTCCAAGACGCGCGCCCGCCACGATCCCTGCTTGGCCCGATTGCGCAATTTCACCTTGCTGCAGGCCACCAGGGCGGTCTCCGACCCGGAAAAGAATCCCGTCAGCATCAGGGCCACCACTATGACGATTATCGATTCAATCTCACTCATCCGCTTCCTTTTCCCTCTCCACTCTTTCTATCTTGATCTTGTTCACCTTGGTCGCATCGGCCGACAGGACGAGAAAACGCATATTGTCCAGAATAAAGGTCTCCCCTTCCCGCGGTATTTTCTCCACCTCCTCGATCAGGTATCCGGCGACGGTTTCCACTTCCTTGGACTGGAGCCGGGTTCCGAATATTTCGTTGAAATCCTCCAGCCTCATGGTTCCTTCGACGATCACACGATCTTTATCGATTAAATTGAACTCATCCACCCGGGGCTCCCGCCGGTCCCGGATCTCCCCGAATATTTCCTCCAGGATATCTTCCAGGGTTACGATGCCGGCGAAAGAACCGTGTTCGTCGATCACTATCACTACATGCTGGCCCTCGGTTATCAACTCTCCCAGCAGATCCCTGACCTTTTTTGTCTCGGGCACGAACCGCGGCCCGCGCATGATCGCCCTCAGCTCGGTTTTTTCATCCCGGGAAAAACTAAGCAAGGTCTTAGCCATCAGGATACCCACGATATTATCCGGCCGATCCTCATACACCGGCACCCGGCTGAATCCATGGTTCTTCACTTGAATAATCGCGTCGTTGATATGGGAATTCACATCCAGCGAAAAAACTTCCACCCGGGGAGTGAGAATTTCGCGGGCCATGGTTTCCTCGAGCAAAAATAGATTGGTCAGTATTTCCCTCTCAAAATCATCGAATAATCCGTCTCCGTACCCCATCTCCACGGCCGTGGCCAGGTCCCGGAAACCATATTCTTCCTGACTTTCACCGAATAACTGGCGGCTTTTATCGACCGCCAGGTCGGCCACCTTACCCAGCACAAACCGAACCGGATAGAAGACAGTCATAAAGATTTTCATCACCGGAACCACAGTAACTGCCAGGGATGCCGCGTACTTGAGCGCCAGACTCTTGGGGGAAATCTCCCCGCAAATCAGGATCAGGAAGGTCATAAAGATCATGGTATAGCCGACACCCGGGGGACCGAAAAACTTGATCGCCAGTACCGTCACCAGGCTGGTATTGGCAATATTTACCAACAGATTTCCGAAAAGAATCGTTACCAGAAGCATTCTCGGCTGGGATAGGATGGAGGCTACCATCCTTTTGCGGCGCGGACCATTCTTCATCTCCGCCACCGCGGACCGGGACAGGGAAAACAGCGCGGTCTCGGTTCCTGAAAAAAAGGCGGAGAATAACAGGAGAATGATGACCAGAGCAATCAACAGTAAGAGTATACGGAATTCCAAAGGT
>JAFGPI010000221.1 GCA_016926065.1 Candidatus Krumholzibacteriota bacterium | reverse complement strand
CGGCATGGGCGAAGGCCAGCCGCAGGGTGCCCCGCTCCTTCTCGCCGTTCACGGCGTCGAACACGAATAGGATGGCGAAGAGGGAGAGAACGATCTGGAAGATAAAATCAAGATCAAGAAAACGGAAGATGGCGAAGACCGGGTTCTCGTTGTAACGGCTGTCCTCGGTGACCAGCTCCCCGCTTCCCGCTACCTCTATGGTGCGGCCGATATCGTTCGATACTCCGCAGACCAGGGCCTCCAGGGGCTGGGGGGGGAGGAAGATACGCGTGTTGCGCACCTGCGTCCAATCGGTTACCCCTTCCATCTTTCGCAGGTTCTCCCGTAGGGCCGCTTCGTGCCGGGCCACGTTGAGCTGATGGTTCTTTCCTCCCACGTAGAAGGTAAGCACGATCAACAGGGAACAGACCAGGAAACTGAGCAGAAACTTCCTCGATCCCAGCATGTCCCGCAGTTCTTTTTCGATAATCAGATAAATCATGATATCTTCTCCGTCTTCAAGCGGCCTCAGGAGGCCCGCGGTTTCTCCCGGCCACCCATGTACTGCAGGTAGAGCGCGTGGAGATCCTCGTTTTTTAGTTCCCTGCGGGAACGTTGCATCACCAATTTTCCCTCGTCCATGATACCGACCACGTCGGCTATCTCCTTGGCCCGGAAGATATCGTGGGTGGACATCAGCACCGCCTTGCCCTCTTCCCGCAACGACTCGATCAGCTCGATGAACTCGTGACCGGCCCGGGGATCGAGTCCCGAAGTCGGCTCGTCTAGTAGTACCGCCGCGGCGTTCTTAAGGATGGCGATGGCTATCCCGCACTTCTGGCGCATTCCCTTGGAAAAATCTTTGAGTCTTTTATAAAAACTTCCCTCATCCAATCCCACCCGGGAGAGAACCCGGCGGTAATCCTCGGCGGTATGCCCCGTCCGCCCCCCCAAGCGGGTGAAGAAATCGAGGTTCTGTACGGCGGTGAAGTTCGGATAGAGTTCCACGTTTTCCGAAACGTAGGCCACCCTCCGCTTGGCCCGCAGCGGTTCCCTGTGGCAGACGATGCCGTCGATCCTGGCCTCTCCCCCGCTGGGCTCGATGAAGTTCAAAAAGAGGTTGATGGTGGTCGTTTTTCCCGCTCCGTTGGCGCCGAGCATCACGTAGACCTCTCCCGGATATATCGAAAAATTCACCCGGTCCAGGGCCAGCACCCCGTCCTGGTAACGCTTGGTAAGCTCCCGGGCCTCGATCATGGGCGTCCTGCCGGGTTCCGCCCCGGTTCCCCCGAAAAAGTCGTTTTTTCCCTCGTCCATGTCCTTATCCTTTCTAGCAACACCGGTTGATGGCATCATCTTCTGGAGAGCTTCACTCCGAAGGCCACGATGCCTCCCACCACCAACAGTATCAACGCTATCAGGGTGAAAATTCCGCCCAAGTTGGTCCGGGCCTTGATCTCCACGGTGACGGTCTTGTCCTCTCCGCGGATCGGCTGATCGTCGGAGAGGGAGGAGGTGCGCAGGCGGAATTCGTAGCGTCCCACCGCGATGTCCACGGGCGGTGTGAATATCAGCTTTACGCTCCGTTCTTCGCTCACCTCCAGTGATTTAATCAGCCGGGGATCGGCCTCCTTACGCCAGTCGAAGGGCGCGTCGATCTCCACCTCGACGTTATCCAGCCGGCGGGTTCCCTCGTTGACCAGCACGATGCTCATTTCCACCCGGCCGTCGCTCTCGATCGAATGGTAGAGCTGGGGGGCCTTGACCAGCAGCTTGCCCTGGCCCCGGGGGACCACTTCCAGCTTGACGAATCCGACATCCAGCGCTTCGATCTTGTCCTCGCTAAGCTCTCCCTCCTCCAGCCCAGCTAAAATCCCGTTGCGATCCCGGGGAACGGCCAGCACGTAGAAGGGGATCGGCTCGCCGATCACCACCTCGCCGGAGGCGCGGTCGGGCAGGAATATACGCAAGGCGGCGGATACCGAATTGGTCCGTTCGGTGAACTTGAGCTGGCTGAGGCGCGCCTCCCCGCTCCCGCTGACGAAGTACCGGGTGATCTGGCGGGGCAGGCCCGCCACTTCCAGCTTGTAGGTATTAGCCGTGGAGCTGAAAAGCTCCAGGTTGAGATCGAAGGAGGCCGATCCCCCCAACTCCACTTCCTGGGAGAACTGCTCCGATTGGACCACCACCCGGTCGACCGAGGAGTCTTTCTGCAGGAAGATCTTGGGCGTGCGCCGGCTGCCGTTTCCGTACACGATATCGACGGTCAAGGCGTCCAGATCCTGCAGTATCTCGAAGTCCAGCTCCACCGGACTGCCGAAGCGCAGCTGCTCGACCTTCACCTCGTAGGGCTGGCTGATGATCGCTCCCTCGTCGTTGAGCAGGGAGACGTAGACATCGTTTATGATATCGGGCTGTAGCGAGCGGAAGAGCTTTTCGTCCACGTTTACCAGCTTGAGAAAATCGGCGCTTCCTCCCGAGGTGTTGGCCAGCACTATTCTCACGTGCTTGCTGCCGTCGGCCGCTTGATACTTTACCGCCTCACGCACCGAAACGAACTGTTTCTCGAATAGCACCGCCAGCAGCGACTGCTGGTAATTCACCTCGGCATCGGCGAAGAGGTTCTGCGCCTGCTCCAGCTCCTGGAAGGAGATTAAGCCTTTATCGAACATCTCCTGCTGGCGCTCCAGGTGGGAGCGGGCGTACTCGAAGGCCTCCCGGGCCCGCTTCAGGCCGAGCAGGGGATAGGTGTCATCGCGTTGATTGAAGGGCACCACGGTCTGCGCCGGGGTCCTCCCGCCGGCTGTCATCAGGAGCAGGGCGACCAGCAACGCTCCCCTCAATGAATCGATCAGGTATCGCTTAACCGGCCCGCTTCCGCCGGGACGGGTAGAAAATATAGACATCGATCACTCTTCCTCCGGTTCGCTTTCCTTATCCTCGGTTTTGACCTCCCGGCGGATCACTTTGCGCACCGGCCCATTCTCCAGATCCTCTTTCTCGAAGGTGACGATGAACATCTCCTCTCCGCGCTTTACTCCCAGCTTTATCTCATCGCCCGGTTTCAGCTTCTCGTAGATCTGCTTGATCTCCGCGGTCGACTTTATCCTCTTTCCGTTCATCATGAGGACCTTGTCCTTCGCCCTGAGGTCCAGGTCCTTGTGCTCCTGGGGCAGGGCTCCATCCGGGGGCGCCATATTCACCACCACCCGGCCCTCCTCCTCGCTCAGCACCAGCAACAGTTCCTGAAACAGGAAGATATTCTCCCCCTCGATCTTCATTATTGTCTTTTTCTGCGCCCCCGTCGGCGGGGCGGCGATCATCACCAGCAGAAGCATCAAACAAACAACCTTTGTCTTGTTCAAGACGCACCTCCTTACTGAATAAGTACACTCGATTATAAAAGTGGAACGCCTTGCTTGATCCGCCAATAAATGTTATCAACTGTTAAAGATTGTTAAAATGGGACCGCGCGGCTCCCCAATGTTGTAGAATAGTCATATGAGACTTGGCCGCCATACGTTCGCCGTTATCAGCCTGCTCGTCGTCCTGGGACTGGCCGGGCTGATCTGCGTGCAGGTCGTCTACCTGGCCCGCGCCTACGACCGGGAACTGCGCGTGTTCACGCAGAACGTGAACGGGGCCCTGCGCAGCGTGGCCGGCAAGCTGGAGGCCCGGGAGACCGGTATGATAGTCAGCCGCATCTTCATAGATGCCCAGCAGGACGGTGGGGAAATGGTCCTCAAGTTGCGCCTGGGGGACAAGGACAGCCAGCTGAGCCGGGAAGAGATAATCCGGGCGGACAGCATTCAGGTGCATAAGATCCTAAAAAACCTGGCCGGGGAGGATCATTTTTCGGAAGGCGGGATCAGCGCGGCTTCCCCTCCAGCGGCTCCCGCACCGGCGGCCGCGAGCTCCGGCGGCTCCGTCCCGGCGGACAAGCGTTCCGGCGGCTCCGCCCGGACTTCCGCGCGCTCTGATGTTTCCCCTCCGGCGGCAATCCCCTCCGGCGACTCCGCCAATACCGCCCGGCAGTACATCAGCGTGGTGCTGGTGGATACCGTTTGCGGAGCCTCCGATACCATAACCGGCCGGAAGATCGAGGAAAAAGAAACCCGCATCGTGAATCCCGATTCGATAAACACGGCCTTCTCCATCGAGCGCCGGTACCTGGTGGAAAAAGCGCTGCACGACCTGAGCGGCAGGAGCAATCTTCCCATTAACGAACGGATCGCTCCGGCGCGGCTCGATTCGATCATCGCCGCCACCCTGGAGGAGGCCGGTATCCGGACCGAATACGCCTACGGGATCCTGGCCGGGGCGAGGGATTCCCTGCTCCTGGCCGTGCCGGAGAGATACCGGCGGCAGCTGCGTACCAGTCCCTTTAAAACCCGGCTTTTCCCCCACGATCTGATATCGCGCGACGATCGGCTCCTTCTCTATTTTCCCCGCCAGTCGACCTACCTGCTCGGCCGGGAGGGGATCTTTCTCCTTTTCGCTTTTTTCTCGATCGCCCTTATCGCCGGCTGCTTCATCTACGTGGTCCGCACCCTGAGGCGGCAAAAGCGCTTTTCCCGGCAGCTGACCGATTTTATAACTAACATGACTCATGAATTTAAGACCCCCCTCTCCACCATCTCCCTGGTGGGCGAGAACATAACCGCCCGGGAGGGCGAGATCGACCGGGAACGGCTACGGGACTACGGCCGTATCGTCTCCACCGAAAGCGGGCGTCTGCGGCACCAGGTAGAGAAGATCCTGGAGATGGCGGCGCTGGAGGAGGGCGATTTCACCCTCGATCCGGCCCCCTTCGACCTGCATCAATTGCTGCGGGAGACCTTTTCCGGACTGGCCATGAGGATAGAGGGCGCGGGGGGAGAGATAACCATGCGCCTGGAAGCGCAACCGTCCCTGGTGGAGGCGGACCGCACCCACCTGGAGAACGTCATACTCAACCTATTGGATAACGCCGTCAACTATACCGCCCGGCCGCCGCGGATAACCGTGTCCACCAGCGGCGGCGATGAGGAAGTGATAGTATCGATAGAGGACAACGGAGTGGGAATAGGCAAAAACGAGTTGAAGCATATCTTCGACCGGTACTACCGGGTGCCGACCGGCAACCTGCACGACGTGAAGGGTTTCGGATTGGGCCTGAGTTACGTCAAGCTGATCGTGGAGGCGCATGGAGGCTCCCTAGCCGTGAAGAGCGTGCCCGGTTCCGGCTCGACGTTCACCCTCCGCATCCCCCGGCGGTTCGGTCACGGGCCCGGCGGCTCAAAGGCTGAAGGATAGCTCAATGGAGAAGACCCGAATACTGCTGGCCGAGGACGACCTGAACCTGGGTTTCGTGCTGCAGGAGTCTCTGGAGCGCGAAGGTTACGAAGTGATCCGCTGCGCCGACGGGATTGAGGCGCACCAGGCGTTTCTGGAGGGGCATTTCGACCTCTGCCTCCTGGATGTGATGATGCCGCGCCGGGACGGATTCACCCTGGCCCGGGAGATCCGCAAGACGGACCGGGACACGCCCCTTATCTTCCTCACCGCCAAGTCGCTCAAGGATGATCGCATCGAGGGTTTCAAGGCCGGCGGCGACGACTACCTGGCCAAGCCTTTCAGCATGGAAGAGCTGCTCCTTCGTGTCCAAGCGGTGCTGCGCCGCACCGGCAGGCACCCCGGCGGGCGACCCGATAAACGCACCTTCGAGATCGGGGAGTATACCTTCGATTACGACCGCCGCTCTCTTACCTTGAGCGGCGGCGCCCGGATGAAAGGCTCCACCCGCAAGCTGACCGACAAGGAGAACGATCTCCTGCTGCTGCTCTGCCTGCACCTGAACGAAACCCTGGACCGGGAAGCGGCCCTGGGCAGGATCTGGGGAAAGCAGGGATACTTTACCTCCCGCAGCATGGACGTGTACATCTCCAAGCTGCGTAAGTACCTATCCGGCGACGCCCGTATCGAGATCGTTAACGTCCGCGGCCGGGGCTTCAGGCTGGTACTGCGCTGAACCCTATCAGGGCTTCACTCGCCGGTGACCTGGATCGAACGGATAGAGTCACATATTGGTAATATTATAGGGGTGGGAAAGCTTGTTAATCATATTGACATCGATTCAGTACACCTGTATGATGCGAGAGTCAACCAAGTGGGGTGTAATAATATCTTTTATACCGTCAAAGACCGGGGAGGGAGCGAATATCCACTCTAAAAGGAGGAGCAGGCCATGTCCTCTCTTTCACGCCTGCGGCACATCCGTACATTTCTACTATCGATGATCATTACGATAACCGTGCTCGCTTTCATAAGCTGCGAAGATGATCCAACCCAACCTGAGAACAAGACACCCGCGAATAGGGCACCGAATACACCCGTCAACCTGATGCCAGTCGATCAGGCAGAAGTGGTCTCACCTTTTACCAGTCTGAACTGGAACGCTTGGGATCCCGACGGTGACGATCTCACCTACGATATTTATCTGGGAACGGACACCTCCCTGGTAAAATCGGACCATCCCTACACTTTTTACACCCCTACCCTGCCTTTGGATATCGCAACCACCTATTACTGGATGGTGGTGGCAAAGGACGCCGAGCATCAGATCTCAAGTCCCACATGGAGCTTTACCACTCGATTCGGGGTCATCGGCTTATTCGTGGACGCCGGGGGTTCAGACTGCAACCTGAACGATCACGTGGTGGGATTCCTCGCAATCTATGTCTTTCAATTGGAGACGACCGGTGCCACCAAGGTAAGATTCTCGGCACCCCCGCCAGCATGCACGAGTTCTTTTATCTGGTTATCGGACACGAGAATATATCCTTCAACCACAGGCAACTCGCAAGCAGGCGTGGAAATCACCTACGGGAGCTGTATCGCAAGTCCGGTTTGCATTCTGCAGATAGACTATTTAATCCTGGGCTCTTCTCCCTCTTGCTGTTTCTATCCCGTACTCCCGAAACCAGGAGATGATAGGATCTTTATGACGGACTGCGCGGATGAGATCAGATTTGCCGAAGGACTCACGTCAGTCATTAATCCCGACCGAACCTGCTCCTGCGATGTCCAAATCGTTTCGGGAAGTACCTGGCGTACTATCAGTAGCTTCATGGGGAAGTGACAGACCTTTCCTCTGCAAACAAACAAAGCCATACTCCTATTGTAGAACCGTCACTATTCTGATTTCACACTTTCCGTCCTCCCGACAACCGCCTCGTATAGGGTCGGCAGCACAAGCAGCGTCAGCAGCGTCGAGGAAACCAGCCCCCCTATAACGACGATGGCCAGGGGTTTCTGTATCTCCGAACCGGTGCCCGAGGCCATCACCAGCGGCAGCAGTCCCAGGGCCGTGGTAACGGTGGTCATCAGGATGGGCCTGAACTTCGAGGAACAGCCGGCGATCACCGCCTCCCTCAGCTCCAAGCCCTTTTTCCTGAGATGATCGAATCGCGATACCAGCACCAGGCCGTCGGTCAGGGCTATTCCAAAGAGGGCGATAAAACCTATGAAGGACGGGATGCTCACATTTTCCCTGAAGAGAAGCAGGGCGAAAACGCCCCCCACCAACGCCAAGGGGATGTTTAGCATGATGAGCAACACGTCCCTGAAAGAATTAAAGAGACCGTACAGCATAATCAGCACCAGCAGGAGCGTCAACGGAATAATGATCGCCAACCTCCGGTTCGCAGCTTCCTGCAGCTCGAACTGGCCGCCCCAGGCGAGCATGTACCCGGCCGGAATATCGACGCTTCCCGCAACCGCCTTTTGAGCCTCCCGCACGAAACCGCCGGCGTCCCGGCCCCGGACGTTGCACTGTATCGAAATATACCGCCGGGTGTCTTCCCGGCTTATCTGCCTGAGCCCGGTGACGGTGCCGATACGCGCCAGCTCCCTCAAGGGCATATTGTACCCTTCAGGCGTGCGGACAAGAAGCTCCCCTATGGACTCGATATCCCGGCGGTAGCTCTTTTCGAACCTGGCGTTGATTCCGAATATCTTCTCGCCCTCGAAGACCTTGCCCGCCTCTTCGCCCCTCACCGCGCTCTGCACCGCACGCTGAACCTGTTGATTGCTCAGGCCGTGGCGGGCGATCCGGGCCTTGTCAATTTCTATCCGGAGCTGGGTTTGTCCGTCCACCTGCTCTACTCGCAAGTCGGCGGCTCCCTCCACCCGGGAAAGCACCGACTCGATTTCCTCCGCTTTGACCTTCAGCACCGCCATGTCGGGGCCGAACAATTTGGCCACCACGGTGGCGCCCACGCCTCCCACCAGGCCGTCTATCTCGTGCTTTATGGGCTGGGAAAAGCTGACCGAAACCCCGGGATACTCCCGGAGACGCCCGGCGAGCCTCTCCACCAGCTCTTCCTGCGTGTCCACGTCCTTCCATTCTTCTTTCGGCTTCAGGGTCACCGTCATGCAAGTGTAATTGGTGTGATGCATGTGCGGCCCCACTTCTCCATAACCGATATCGGCTATCACCTTAGCCACCGCGGGGAAACTGAGGATGTCTTCGGAGATCTCCCTGGAAGTCGCGCTGATCTCCTTCAGGGAAATGTTCGGATTCATGTAGGCCAGCACCTGGACCGATCCTTCCTGCAGGGTGGGCACGAATTCCCTTCCCAGCAGGTTGAATACCACCACCCCGGCAACCACCAGCACGCAGATGGCGATAATGACGGCCCGGCGGCGACGCAGGCAATAGAGCAGTAGAGACCTATATCGATCCAGGATCACCGGGGGGACATCCCTTCCCTTTTTGGAGCCGTGCCTCCTGCGGTGCAGCAGGTGATAGAAAACGGGGGCCACGATCAGCGCGTAGAGGAGCGAACCGATCATGGTGGTAGAGACGGCGAAGGCCAGGGGCCGGAACATCTTTCCCTCCACCTCTCCCAGGGTGAAAATGGGAAGGAACACGATGACTATGATGAGGGTGGCGAAAAATATCGGCCGTCCGACCTCGCCGACGGCGGCCAGGATGCTCTCTTTCAGGGGAAAGCCCTTCACCGTGTGGTCGAAGGCGGAAAAAATCTTTTCCACCATTATGATGGTGGCATCCACGATCATACCCAAGGCTATGGCCACCCCTCCGAAAGATATCAGATCGCCCGGTATTCCATTCCGGTACATCACGATGAACGCGAACAGGGTGGAGAAGGGGAGCGAGCAGAGCACTATCAGGGCATTCCGAAAATCTCCCAGGAAGAAAAACGACACCACGCATACCAGGATCAGGCCCAGCAAAAGAGAATTCCTGACGGTATTTATGCTGTTTCTGACCAGGGCGGCCTGATCGTAAAAGACGACCATTTTTACGCCTCCGGGCAAAGTCTCGTTGATCCGCTCGATCCTCTTCCGGAGGCGCTCTATCACCTCGAAGGAGTTGGCCTGGTGCAGCTTGTAGACGCTCCCCACCACCACCTCCCTGCCGCCGTTCAGGATCGCGACCCCCCGCCTGAAGGCCTCGCCGAATTCCACCCGGGCGACATCCTTCACGTAGACCGGACTCCCCCGGCGGGCGCGGATGACGACATTCTCGATATCCTCCACCGTGTCGATCAAACCGAGGGTGCGGATGATCAGCTCCTCCGATCCCCTTTCAATAATCCCGGCTCCCAGGTTCAGGTTGTTCTTCCTCACCGCCTCGACGACCTCATCCAGCGT
The DNA here is from genome assembly GCA_016926065.1 of Candidatus Krumholzibacteriota bacterium. Taxonomy (GTDB): domain Bacteria; phylum Krumholzibacteriota; class Krumholzibacteriia; order Krumholzibacteriales; family Krumholzibacteriaceae; genus JAFGPI01. Next base: position 4,492 of record JAFGPI010000221.1, on the reverse strand, counting down.
GAGATCGTATTGGAGAAGCAGATCGGGCAGAACCTTGATCTGGTATTGCCGGACATGCCCCCCCTGGCTTATCACCTGGGCGACACCGGGCACCGTCTGCAGATCGCGCTTGATCACCCAATCCTGCAGGGTACGCTGCTCGGTGAGGCCGACACTATCCGCTTCCAGGTAGTAGGACAGTATCTCTCCCATCCCGCTGGCCACGGGGCCCATCTCCAGCCCGTGCGGCATATTGACTCCCTCGGGGATGCCTTCCTCCGCTTCCTTGAGCCTCTCGGCCACTAGCTGGCGGGCCAGATATATATCGACGCCGTCGTTGAAGTAGATATTCACCGTGGAAAGCCCCAGTGAGGATATCGAACGTATCTTGGTGACCCCGGGGATCCCCCTCATCGCCACCTCCACCGGACGGGTCACGAACCGCTCCACTTCCTCGGCCGCCATCCCCTCCATCTCGGCAAAGACCTGCACCAGGTTGGGGCTGATATCGGGAAAGGCGTCGATTGGCAGGCGGGACAGGGACAGCGCCCCGGCCGCGCAGATCCCCAGGAATCCCAGGGCCACGAGCCATTTATGCCTCAGCGAGAACTGAACTAGCTTGGTAAACATTCCGTTTCAACTCCACAGGTTTAATGAGCGTGGCCCGCGCAGCCAACGTTTTCACCTTTTTCCAGCTCGGCCTTAAGGCGGAATTGGTTCTTCGTAACCACCTCTTCCCCCGGGCTGAGGCCGGCGACTATCTCGACGTACCGGCCGTTCGAATGCCCGGTGGTGACCGGCCGCATTTCAAAGCCGTGCGCGTCCTTCACGAAAACGCACAGCTCGTCATTTACGCTTTGCAGGACGCCGCTGGGAATCCTGACCTTCGCGCAATGTCTCAGCACCAGGATATCGGCGGTGATAAAGGTGCCCGGCCGCAGCCTTCCGGATTGGTTGTCCAGCACTACCCGGGCGAGCGCCGTGCGGGTGCTCCCGTCTATAATCGGATCGACGTAGCTGATCACGCCCTCCACCGCTTTCAGGCCCGATTTGGAGGATATGGCCACCACCTGGCCCTCTTCTATCAAACCGATGTCGGACTGGCGGATATGAAGATCGGCCCAGACCGTTCCCAGATCGGCCAGGGTGAAAACGTTCTCCTCAGCCGTGATCGCCTCTCCCAGGGCGATATGTTTTTCTATCACCGTGCCGTCGAAGGGAGCACATATACTAAAAACGGTGAACCTGTCGGCCGGTTCCCCGGGCACACGCTCCAGATCGCCCCGGCCGAATCCCAGGGCGCGAAGTTTCTGCTCGGCGCTTCGCCGTTCTATCCTGGCTTCGGCCAGGTCTTTCTTCGCGTCGAGATACTCCTGCTCGGAAGAGACCTTCTCCCTCCACAGTTTTTCCTCGCGTAGATAGGTGGCCTCCGCAAGCTCCTGGCGCTCGAGGGAAGCGAGGTAGGATGCCTTGGCATCGGCCAGCTCGCGGCTCTCGATAACGGCCAGGACCTGCCCCTGCCTCACCCGGTCTCCCAGCTTGCCTCTCACCTCGCTCACCACGCCCGGAACGCGGGGAACGATATGGGCCAGGCGGTCGGCGTCGATAACGATCTCGCCGGGAACCGTCCGGCGGATCTCGAACTCTCCCGGACCGGCCATTTCGGTTTCGATTCCGAACTTGGCAATATTTTCTTCCGACAGGTGCACGACAATTTCTTCGGGATTACCCCCGCGATCGGGGTCAAGTCCTTTATCGGGCGCGGTCTCCACGCCGGGTGAATGTCCTTCATCAAGATCGGGCTCATGGATACCACCCTCAGCATGAGTATGATCCCGGTCGGCGCCATTCGCACTCCCGGCAACTAATTCATGCGAATGCCCGCCTGCAAGATCGGTAGAATGCTCCCCGGCATGATCGGTCGAGCCCTCCGGGCTTGATTTGGGAACCACCTTGAAGCTGATTATTATCAGCAAGATCGAAGCGCCGGCCAGCAGCGCCAGTCTCCAGCTTTTCATTCGTAATCCTCACTGCTTAAATACTTATTGTCGTCGATCGAACGGCCGATAATCCGTTCGACATCGGTTTTCGCCTTGTGATACTCGGCCAGAACCTCGATATAGCGGATCCTGGCGTCAAAAAGGGTTCTTTGGGCATCCAGGAGATGCAGATAATCCAGTTTTCCCTCCCGGTAGCTGAGCATCGACCTATCGAAAACGCTCCTCGCCCCGAGCAGCACGTGGTCCCTGAGCTCCAGGGCCTCCTGGTAGGCTCCGGCAAGCTCGGTGTAGGCGGCGGTCAATGCGATACGTATCCTTGTTTCATCGGCCTTCCGGCTTTCACCGGCTCCGGCCAGCTCGTAAGCGGCCAGCCTTTTCCCCGCCTGGTTTCTGTTCGAGAGCTGGAGGGGTATCGATATACCGAATATAAGGAGGTTCTCGCCGGTATCGTTGAACCTCTGCATCCCTCCGCTCAAGGTGAAATCGGGAAGGGCCTTGGCCCTTTCCAGCTCCAGGGCCGCCCTCCGCTTGTCCATCTCCAGGGACCACCTGGCAACCGGGGGACTCTCCCCTAACCAGCGGGTCAGGCTATCCAAGGGGGGCAGGGGGGAAAAAGTATCGAGCTTCCCGGCTACAACCTCGAAGCGCGGCTGGTCCCCGCCCCAGGTGGAGCAAAGCCTCTTGCGGCTAAGCTCCAGCTCCCGCAGAGCGCGCTGATGCTCTATCCTTATGGATGAATGAGCGACGGCGGCCTTGGTTTCTTCCAGCGGGGAGTCCTTGCCGGCCTCCACCCGGATGGAGACGGCATCCATCAACTTCTCCGACAGACGCAGCAGCTCCTCGGTAAAATCCTTCTTTTGCTGCGCGGCCAGCACAGCGACGAACGACTTCGTCACTTCGGTCAGCAGGTCGATCCTGGCCGACTCGTAATCCCAGCCAGCGAGGGCGTTATCCAGCGAGGCGAGCCTTTCCCGTTTGCCCCGCTTGCCCCCCAGCTCGATGAGCCGGCTCAGCTGCAGGGTGAAAAGGGCGCCGTCAAACTCTCTTCTTTTGCCCGGTCCCCCGACCTCCTCTACCTCGATCGCCAGTTCCGGATTGGGCCGCAGGGAAGCCTCCAGCCGCCGGGCCTCGGTTTCCCGCACCTTCCAGGAATAGGACCGGAGCCGGGGATTGCGCAGCAGGGCCAGGGCCAGCGCTTGCCGCATGGTAAGAATCCCGGAGGGCTCGATGGTAAGGGAATCCCTGGTATTCCCTGCGGATCGGGCTGGTGGCCTATGGGAATCTGGGTGGTCCCCGGCAACCTCCATGGATCTCGCCGGCAGCCGCTGGAGATCCGGGGTATCCCCGGCAATCTCCGCGGGCCGGACAGGTGTTTGGTAAAGATCGAACTCGCCGCCCAGGGGCCGGGGCTCGGGTAGCGCGATAGCAGCCCTCTGCCTTCCGCACCCGGAGCCGGCGAGAACGCAGAGCACGATAAATACCGGAATCAGTTTCATACGCATAACAACAATCCTAAAAAGTTGAGTTCCCGAAACGATGCCGCGCATGGGAAGGCTACGGATCGGTTCGAATCGACAAATCTTCGATTGATACAAAAAGGGAATTTTTAATGGATCAGGGTATCATGCCAGCATGATAACGCAGCGCAGGGACTCCAGGGATAGGTTGCTCCCGCCCGCCGGCGCAAAGTAAGGCTCAATTTCCATCAGCTGAAAATAGGCAGCGCTCTTGGCGGTGAGCGCCGTGACAATCAAGGGACATTCTCCCGTCCTGGATTTGCCGGGCAAGGAGAAAACCAGCCTCTGGTGGAAGTGGTTGCTCACCTGTTCCCGGCCGCAATGGTGGCATACATCCTGATGATGAGATACGCACTCGGAGTGAAGATCGGAATGCCCTTGGGAACCTCGTGTTTCGCACGACTGGTCGCATGAGCCTTCATCGATGTGCTTTTCGACACAGAAGGGGCAGAACGGACCGCAGATGAACCAGCCCCCGAGCAGGGTGACAACCAGAATAATGAAGAACTGTTTCATAAAGTTCTCTTTCATACCCCGCCGATCCCCCGCCGGCGCGATCCCGTGAGCCTGGTCCGCAGGATACTTTCGGCCGTGTCCAAAGCAATCTCTCTCAGCAATATACATATATTATGTCGGCCGGTTCCACTTTTTTTTAACGTCAATCGGCATGTACTTATTACTTTTTAGACGCTTTGTGCCAAACTTGAAAAACTAAAAGGTGTATCCTAGGCCATAGTCATGATTTTATACAGTTTACTCTTCAATGCGCATCGTCTAACTCAACAATTTTCTGGATAGATCACGAAAACCAATATAATAGATATGAAGGAGGGAATGGCACTTAAATGAATCAGCGTGCCTCCAGGCTAATCTATCCAGCTCCCACCGTATCGACAACTTATATTATTGACACCTAAATTGAGCGATTCCTATTTTGCACAGGTCATTTTATCGATATGACGAGTTCCAGACAAGGCCATTTCGAGCGGGAGAGCG
>JAFGPI010000220.1 GCA_016926065.1 Candidatus Krumholzibacteriota bacterium | reverse complement strand
TGATAGGGTTTTTAAACCGTTCTCTTATCGGTTTTATAGTCATGGCTACGATCAAGACACAGGCTCCATTGATAGGGTTTTTAAACCGTTCTCTTATCGGTTTTATAGTCATGGCTACGATCAAGACATAGGCTCCACTGATAGGGTTTTAAAACCGTTCTCTTATCGGTTTTATAGTCATGGCTACGATCAAGACATAGGCTCCACTAATAGGGTTTTAAAACCGTTCTCTTATCGGTTTTAAAACCCTATTAGTGGAGCCTACTCACTCATCCCGCTTTCCGGAAAAATGCCGGTACAGCAGGTCCGTCATCCAGAATGAAAATATGAAGACCGCGGCCGGCACTGCTATCCCCACCACGAGATTACTCATTCTCTTTCCCCCTCCCTATCCCGATGATGCTTCTTGTAGGAAAAATAGGCCAGCAATAAACCAGCGAATGAGGTCACGTAGGCCAGCGACATCCCGATCACCATTTTCAGCTCAACCCCCATATCAATTCCTCCGAAGATTAAAAAATCAGCGAATATTTTTTATGCTGCTTCATTTCCCTGCTCTAGTCCTCCCATTTCACTTTCCTCTCCAGCTCTTCCATATAATCTTTCTGCTTTTTTTCGTAGTCCTCGGAGATGGCCGTGAGCTTGGGATTTATTATACCGATCATTATTACCGTCAATGCTATGGCTATGATTACAAGAATAAAACCTACCGGTTTCAGCAAGGCGGCCAGCGCGCACCCCACCAGTATCAGCACGTAGATGACAGGAGAGATGACGACCGTGATCGTATCCTCCCATGTCCATCTGTCAGCATCCCGGGGAGACCATTTCTTTTTGAACATGCCCATGCGATCCTCCTAGATAAGACCCCGCTTTCGAGCCTCTTCTTTCACCGGGCCCCACCAGCCTATGGGACGCGACATGACATAGAACTTGACCAAGTGGTCCATGTTTTCGGGCTTGGAGGCCAGGGTCACCGGAATAAATACCAGGGCTCCCAGTATCATCAGGATCCAGAACTGCTGGTAATCTTTTAGATGGGGAAGCACTCCGAAGGCCGGGAGAACCCACACCACCAGCCAGGAAAAGACTAGGTTGAATACCCAGGCGGTCAGATAGCCCCAACCGTTAAACCTCCACCACACCACCTGCAGGATCCCGGGGAGCCATACCCCGGCGGCCATGATCCACAGGGCGAATATCAGCCACTCGGTGATATTTTCCATGATCGAACCGAAAACGAAGGACCCCAGCAGCAGAATCAGCGTGCCGACCCTGCCCACCCAGACCAGCTTCTCCTGACCGGCCCGCGGATTTATGTAATGGTGATAGAGATCCCGGGTGATGTAAACCGCGCCCAGGTTCAGGTGGGTGGAGATGGTGGATATGTGAATGGCCACGATGGCGGCGAAGAAGAAACCGATCATCCCGGGAGGCAGGTTCTCGAAGCCTAGCCTGAACCAGGCCATTTCATAGTCCTTGGTCAACTGGATATCAGGATAGAGCACGAAAAATCCCAGGATGGCTGCGGCCCATAGGGAATTCCTGATTATCACCAGCAGCGAACCGGCCCATATGCTCCAGGAGGCGTCCTTCACCGTCTTGGCCGACTGAATCCTCTGCGCTTCGGGAAACCAGTCGATGGCCGTGCCCATGCCCAGGCCGCCCAGGATGCCTATGATCAGCATGGTGATAAACCAGGCCACCGGAAAATCTCCGGCGAAAAAGCCGGTGAAGTTGAAGGGATTTAATTTCCCTGCCTCCCCCATCGCTTCCAGCCGGGAGATTATCTCCCCGGCGCCTCCGGCGGCGTGAATGCCCCAGAAGGAAACGATTACTATCACGATCAAGGCGATTATCCCCTGCTGGAAATCAGCCATCACCACTCCCCAGTACCCGGCCGCCAGCACGTAGATGGCACACACCGAGGAGAAGACGATCAACCCGATCCAGAGCGGCCAGCCGAAGACGAATCCGCAGACCTTTCCCATGGCGATACCTACCCACCCCAGGATGAACATATTCAGAAACACCTGCCATCCCGCCACCCAGCCGCGCAGTAGCTCTCCGGACATGCCGCCGAAACGCAGCGATTGCCACTCGGCCTGGGTGTAGGCCAGGGAGCGGCGGAAGATCTTGGTCGAAACAAAGGCGCTGATCGCGCACCAGGCCGCGTAGAAGGTGTACCACAAACCGGTGAATCCCAGTTTGTAGACCTTGCCGGCGACCCACATCGGCGTGTCGGTGGCGGTGTGGGTGGCATAAACCGAGGAGGCGGGCAGCCACCAGGGCAGGCCCCTTCCGGCCAGGAAGAAATCGGATTCGGATCTCTTTCCCAGGCGGTAGAATCGCACCCCACATCCCACCATGAGCACGATGAAAGCGATCAGCCAGAACCAATCCAGAAAGGTGAATACTACCATCCAGTCCTCCCTCGAAAAAGATCGAGCGGTATACGCCCGGGGCCGATCATCTCCTGGGACCGGTCTTTCCCCGCGGGGCCGGATCCGGGAGAGCGCAGATGAGACCGGGTTCCGCGGCGGCTCCCCATAATTTATTTCTATTCGATAACGATCTCATCCACGAATATCCAGGCCTTGCTTCCGGCGCCCCGGTGCCAGGCGGGGCAAACACCGATATTTTTAGCCCGCACCCTAACATACCTGGTCCGCAGATTCAACTCGTCCACTGATATCTCCTTGACGACCGCTCCTTCCAGATCAGCGGGAACCTTGTTTATGATTTCAGCGATCACCCTGTAATCCCTGCCTTCCACGGAAACAGCGTATTCCACCCTGGAGGGCATGAATATCCAGGAATTCTGGTTCTGCAGGAAACCGGCGGCGATATTGCTGATCTCTCTCTCGCGGCCCAGATCGATAACCGCCTCCAGGTCCACCCCCTGGTATCCCTGCCAACCGCCCTGCAGCACATCAGCCACTCCCCGCACCCCATCGATCAAGGCTAGTTCGCCGCCGGCGGAGTAGAGGGAGCTGTAGGCCGTTTTGAGCTCGATGCCCAAATCGCCGGGTATTTCATGGTACCGGGCGAAGGTCACGAAACTGGGATTTCTCCCTTCCCGGTGGGCCAGGGCCCTGATTTCAGACGATGAGGATACCGGGAATGGATTCCGGTACGCCGGGGAGGCTTCCGTCGGTTCACTGCCCTCGGTGGTGTAATATATCTTGGCTTCCTTATCCGCGCAGCCCAGGGAAACCTCAACCGAACCTCTAAATGCCCCCCCCGAGGGGCGGAAAAAGGGGGCCGGTACCAGCGGATGGTCGGAAATCTCCGAAATAGGGATATCCCCCTCCCCGCTTCCCCAGTCCCGGTTGGGGCGCGGTCCCATCTCGAATTCGATCTCTCCCCCGGCCATGATCTCCTCGTGTGAAATCCAGGATTTCGAGTAGGAAGCCCCGTTCAGCGAGGCCCTCTGGATGTAGATATTCCGGCCATTAACACCGGAAGCTTTTAGGATGAATTTTCTTCCCCCTCCCACGTCGATCTCCGCCCTCGCGAAGAGGGGGGAACCTATGGCATATATACCCTGGGCGGGAGTTACCGGGTAAAATCCCAGCGCGCTGAAGACATACCAGGCCGACATCTGGCCGCAGTCCTCGTTACCGCAGAGGCCATCGGGACGTTTGGTATAAAGCGATTCCATTATCTCCCTCACCCGCCGCTGCGTTTCCCAGGGCCGGCCGGCGTAATTGTACAGGTAGGCCATATGCTGGCTGGGTTCGTTTCCATGGGCGTACTGCCCGATCAGTCCGGTGACATCCGGCATCTCTATGCCGGAGGTCAAGGATGCGGCGGAGAAAAGTTCATCCAGCTTGGCCGCAAACTTATCCTTGCCTCCCAGCAAAGCAATCAAACCCGAGATATCCTGGGGAACGTAGAAACTGTATTGCCAGGCGTTGGCCTCGGTATAGTGAAAGTTGAGCTCGGCCGGATCGAAGGGCTCCAGATAGCCGCCCTGGACCTTGGCCCTCATGAAGCCGGTGACGGGATCGAAGAGGTTCTTGTAATACTGGGCGCGCTGGATGAATTTTTGGTAGGTATCCCTGCGGCCCAGGGCTTGCGCCATGCGGGCGATACACCAATCATCGTAAGCGTATTCCAGGGTTCTGGAAACGGAACTGCCGCATTTATCCGCGGGGATGTATCCCCACTCTTGGTAATATCCCAGGCCCAGGTGGTCCTGTTCGGCGCTGTGAATCATGCTTTCCAGGGCCAGGGCGGAGTCAAATCCCCTTATTCCCTTTAGATAGGCGTCGGCGATCACCGGCACCGCGTGATAGCCGATCATGCAGCCAGTTTCGTTGGCTGAAAGCTCCCATACCGGCAGCATCCCTCCCTGCCGGTATTGGGCCAGCATGGTCTCGATGAAATCGACCGTACGCTCCGGCTCGACGATGGTGAACCAGGGATGGGCTGCCCGGTAGGTATCCCACAGCGAAAAAACCGTATAGTAGGAAAATTCATCCGCCCGGTGCACTTCCAAGTCCCTTCCCCGGTAACTCCCGTCCACGTCCATGTAAAGATTGGGGGCCAGCATGGTATGGTAGAGGGCGGTATAGAAAACGGTATCTTGCCCCGCCCCCCAACCTTCTATCCTGACCTTGCCGAGTGCCCTGTTCCAGCACTCCCGGGCTTCTTTCCTTACTTCCTCGAAATCCCAGCCCGGGATTTCTGCCTCCAGGTTCTTCCTGGCGCCCTGTATACTCACGGCGGAAAGCCCTACCTTCAATATCACCTTTTCGCCGGTTCCGGTCGAGTACCCAAAAAGGATCCGGACATCCTTCCCCTCTTTTTCCCCGACCCCGGGAAAGCTCTCCCCATCGGACCGGATCATGTATGAATCAAAAGGCTTGGAGAAACGGGCCACGAAGAACACGCGCTGATCCTGGGCCCAGGCCCGGGACCGGCGGAAGCCTTCTATCTCCCCGTCGCCGACAATCCTTATGCCCGATTCGATAACCTCGTCCCGGTGGTGCAGATCGAGGTAGATACCGGCGTTTTCACTCTCCGGGAAAGTATAGCGATGGAACCCGCAGCGTGGGGTGGCGGTCAGTTCAACCTCGATATCATAGTCATCAAGTCTTACCCGGTAATAGCCGGGAGAGGCCTCTTCCTCCTCGTGCCGGAACAGCGAGCGGCAGTCAAGCTCCTCCTCATCGATGCTATCCCCTTCCCAGGTCTTTCCCCTCACCGGCATGAAAAGTATATCCCCGTAGTCGGAGCATCCCGTTCCGCTCAAATGGGTGTGGCTGAAACCATGGATATGCCTATCCGAATAATGGTAGGCCGAGCATCCGTCCCACCCGGTCAGGCGGGTGTCGGGACTGAGTTGCACCATGCCGAAGGGCAGGCAAACGCCGGGATAGGTGTGGCCGTGCCCGGAGGTGCCGATAAAGGGGTAGACCCGGGAGCTGAAATCTTTCTTCCCCGGTTCAGCCGGTAGCGGTGCGGAAAGGATCACTAAGGCCATGCCCAGCAAATTGAACATTTTATTATTCCACTGCATGATCCACTCCTTGAATTTTTACATCTAATCATGACCGATGACATGCCCCACCTCCGCCTTCACTTTCATTCCGCATCACCATAAAATAAATACCCGCTTTTTAAAATAAAAATTCCAGTTTCGTCCATCAAAGTTACACCGGGACCGGCCGCCGCAACCGGGGGGGAATGGCCTATGAATCTTCACCGGGATGCGGAATCGGGATCCGTTTCTGGAATCAGAATTTATTTCTGGGGAACACGGGATTCATTTCTGGGATCTGGATTCTTCTCTGTGGGCAGAATCCATCTCTGGAGGCGGAATTCGACTTGGGGGGGGGGCACAGGATTCTTCTCTGAGGACAGGAACTGTCTCCGGAGGCAGAATTCATCCTTGGGATCCGGAGCCGTCTTGGAGGGACAGATGCGCTGCTTCTCCGGACCGGTCGCTTTATCCAATAACCGAAATCACTCTCTTCCGCCGGTTAATCCGTCCCCGCGGGATCTCGCAGGCGGGACCGCCGGGAAAAGTGCTTCCAAAAGATGGGGAGTTACTCTCCGGTTTTTTCTTCCACCTTCACCCCCAGAACCTCATCCGGTTTTTTAATTAGCTGCTCCGCCCTCCATTTGGGGAGATAGAACGGATAATCGTTCTGGGAAGAAATCGCCGGATATTTCTCATTCTCCATTTCGAAGATGGAAAGCGTAACCTCCCCCTCTCCGAAAACGCTGAGGGTGAATATGGGCGCGCTGAAATCTTCCTTGGTCTTATCCTCTATATATCCATCGCACTTCAGGTTGGCCAGGGAATTCAGGATCCGGTTTACCACTTGTTCGTCCGCGTCCCTGCCGTCCTCGGTTTGCCACCCGGACTGAGGCTGTACCGGCGCGCTCCCTTCCTCGCTCTCCACCGGAGGAACTGGAGGAGCCTCCAGCTTCTGCAATTTCAGCGATTCTTCTCCGCTCGCTAGCACCAGACCCAGCACTTCATCCTTGTTCAAGGTGACGACGTCCTTGTTTCTCAGCCTCGCCACCTCCACATCGAAAGTGGTGCGGATATTTCCCCGCGCCTGGTACACACCCGGCCTATCCTCCAGGAGAACGTAGGTGTGCCGGTGGGTGGAGGCCGGTTTACCGATATAGTATTTCTGCAGCATCTTATCGCCGCCGAAGATCTCCACCTTGATCTTTTTCTCCTCGGTGAGATCATAGGGCACGTAATTCCGTGATTCTGAAACCAGGGTGGTCAGCACGAAATCGGCGGCCGCGTCCAGCATCTTGTCCACCTGACTCTGGTCGGCGGGATATCCCTGGGGTAGAATTCTCCATATTTCATCCTGCCGTTCAAGGGTGAATCCGCCCGTCTGGCTGGTCACCACCATGCGGGTGACGGCCGTTCTATCCACCGGATCGAGCCGGGGAAGATCGTAGTGGGTGCGGTCGCTGTTTTTGAAAATCAGGTATAGCGACAGGGTGATTATGATCAAGCTAATTAAAATATATTCCTTCTTGACCTTCATATCCGTCATCCCTCCAGAAACTAGTTTTTAAACATCATTTGAATGATCTTTTTTCTGGATTCTCTGCGGAACCAGACGATGATCCCGAAAAGCGCCACGATCACGGGCAGTCCCGCGATATTAAAGGACTTGATGAACATCTTGGTCCCCGGGCCGCTGTCCTTCAGGGGATTCAAGCGCTGCATCTTGCTCCTCATCGCCGCGTACTCGTTGCGACCGTTGAGATGATCGATAAGGTTCATCACAAAGGTGGCATTGGTCGATCCGCTGCCCTCGCCGAGAACGTTATTTTTGAGGATTTCGGCCGATCCAATCACGAACAATTTGCCCGGTTTCCCCCGGGATATGACGGCGCCTTCGCCGGTTATGGCGGATGATTGATCGACGGCCGCCATTTTATCCTCGGGCGGGATGTCGGCGGCGTCGCTTCCCTCCGCGTTGACCGCCTCCTCGCCCGCATTTTCACCCTCCGGCTCTTCCTCGGCCGGTTTTTCCGGAATTTCCCTACCCGCGAAGTAGCTGGGGAATTCTCCACTCACCAGAACGGCCAGGGGCTGGCTCTGCATCTCATCCAGCCGTTCGGGAGGTTGCATGAACATGGGATTCAAATTGATCCGCCCGCTCATCTCCCAGGACTCCCGGGAGGAAGAAAAAAGCAGATCTCCCTTTAGCTCGTTGGCGGTCAGCCGATCTTTTTTCAACTCCACGGGCGCGGACAGGATGGCGATGAGCGCCTTGATATTATCCAAAAACGGCAGTTCTTTGTTGATATTCTCGTTCTTGATAATGGGCGCGAAATATATGGCCTGCTTGCCACCTCCGTACATCTGGGGCATTCTCTGTTCGAAACAGTTCTTATCCAGCACATAAGCCTTCTTGGCTTCCACTCCATAGTGCGAAAGCAGTTTTTCCAAACCGGTGTTGATCGGCAGGTAAACCGGCTGCTGGTTGTAGTTCATCCGGGCCTGGTTTGGAGAAGGCGATATTTCCTGGTAGGGATCGAGAAACAGCGCCAAAGATTTTCCCTTCATCAAAAACTGATCTATCTGGAAAAGTTCATAATCGTTGAATTCTTCTTTGGGCCCGGCCATGATCAGGCAGTCAATCCCTTCGGGAATTCCCTCTTCCTTAAGGTTAACCGGGCTTATCGAATAATCCTCCGAAACCAGCGAGTTAAAGTTGCTGAGGTTATCGCCCTGCTGCATCTGGTTGGGCAGGGGGCCGCCGCCCAAGGGAGCGGTGCCGTGATCGGCCAGGTAACCGATCTTCTTGTTGATGTCGATCACGTCATTGATGATCTCGCTCAGTCGCTCTTCCATCTGGTTCATATCGGCCAGCTGGTACTGGGTGCCGAATAGCGGCAGCCTTACCACCTGTATGATCGGGATGGTCTGGAAGTCCTCCCCCTTTTGCACCACCAGGCCGGCGGACGCCTGGCCCTCGGAGAGCACCTGATTTCCCTGTTTATCGCTCATGGCGGGCCACCGCAGGGTGAGGATATTGTAGCGGGCGGCCTCTTCCTGGAGAGATGGATCGCCCGAAGGATCGAACCGGGAGTAGGACAGTTTATCGTAATACTTGTCGTTGAGCCGGGTTACCACCGACTCGACCGAACCGGGGACGGACATCATGTTACCGATCCTCAGCTGCGGCGCCACCTCCTCCAGGGAGGAAGAAAAATACAATTTTATCCGTACCGGCTCCTCCAGGTTCAGCAACACGCTGATCTTGTTGTTCATCTTTTCTATCTTGGAGGTGATGGTGTACTCCAGCCCCTCGGTGGAGGTGATGGAAGGTATCTTATCGACCACATCCCCGTGGATCAGCACCATCCCCATGTAGGCGTTCTTGAACTTGACCTCATCCTGCTCGATATTCTGTATCTGCACCGGATAGATGCCGTAGTTCTTGGCCATCTGTTGATTCTCCTTGGCCTCCTCGCTTATATCCCCCTCCTCGGCGCTTACGTCGTAAAAACGGTAATTGAAATAGCGGTTGGAATTGGCCGCGTACTCCTCCAGCAGATCGTGGAGATACCGCTCCGTATTATTATGCGGCGCGGGAAGGTCCTTGGTGAAAAATACATTGATGGTAAGCGGCTCGGACAACTTGCCCACCGCGTCCTTGCTGGCTTGGGAGAGGGAGTAAATTCTATTGGAGGTTAGATCAAAACGAAAAAACAGGCTCAGTCCGACCAGGTTGATCAGAACCACTACCACCAGATACAACAGAAACTTGTAATATTTTCCGTATCTTTGCTGCTTGCTTACCATTTACATTACCTCCTCTCCATGATAATGAGATGCGCCCCGAAGAGGGCGATGAATATCAGGCTGGCAAAATACAGAAGATCCCGGGAATCCAGGATGCCCCGGGCCACGTTCTGAAAGTGATAGCCCGCTCCGCTGTATTGCAGGAAACCGAGTAAAGATTCGGGGAGGAAAAACAGCAGCTTGTCTATCAGGGTCAGGGTCATGCAGATTATCATCCCTACGATGAAAGCGATGATCTGGTTCTTGGTCAGCGAGGAGGCGAAGACACCCACCGCGCTGAAGGAGGCGCCCAGCAGCACCGCTCCTATATAACCCCCGATCACCGGGCCCCAGTCCAACTCGCCCAGAAAAGCCACCGATATGGTATAACTGAGGGTGGGAAGCAGCATGATCGCCACGAAAGCCACCGCGGCCAGGAACTTGCCGAGGATAATATCCCGGAAGGTTACCGGCAGGGTGACCAGGATCTCGTACGATCCGACCGTGAACTCCTCCGAAAACAACCGCATGGTCACCGTGGGCACTATGAATGAAAAAATCAGGGGGAGCAGGGAGAAAAAATCTCTCATCTCGGCCTGGTTATACAGAAAAAAGGTGGAAAAGAAGAACCAGCCGGTAAGGATAAGGAATATCGCTATGACGATATAGGCGATCGGAGAGATGAAATATACCTTGAACTCCCTCTTGAAGATCGATAAAAGATTGCCAGCAGCGGTCATCTTTAATTCTCCTTTGTCAATTCTCTGAATATCTTCTCGAGGCTCTTAGCTTCTTGCTTGTATTCCAGCAACACCCAATCGGTCTGCTTCACGGCCCGATATATCTCGCCGCGGATATCCCGGTAGGTGTCGCATTTGAGGGTGAAAATGGGGGCGCCGTCATCGGCCGCGGTCTTTTCCACCCCGGTTACTCCCCCGACCGCCGCCAGTTTCTCCCTCACCTCTCTTTCCTCCGCTCCCTGCAGCACCAGGTTGAGCGAATATTCCGAGGTGGATGATTTTTTCAGTTCCTGGGTCGATCCATCGGCCACAATCTTGCCCTGGTTGATTATCACCACCCGGTCGCAGGTGGCTTCCACCTCGCTCAGTATGTGCGTGGAAAGGATCACCGTTTTCTCCTTTCCGATCTCCTTTATGATATCCCGGATCTCCACGATCTGGTTGGGATCCAATCCCGAGGTCGGCTCGTCCAGCACCAGTATTTCCGGATCGCTCATCATGGCATGGGCCAGTCCCACCCGCTGTTTGTATCCTTTGGAAAGCTCGTGAATGGACCGGTGCATTACCTCATCCAGCCCGCATATCCGGGACAGTTCGCGGATCCTCTCCCCTTTTTGCTCGGTCCCCAGTCCCCGGATATCCGCCACGTAATTAAGGTAGTCGAAAACCAGCATATTCTGGTAAAGGGGCGCGGACTCGGGCAGGTACCCCATCAGCTTCTTGATTTCCAGCGTGTCTTTTTCCACCGACAGTCCCTTGGCGGTCACGGTCCCCTCGGTTGCCGACAGGTATCCGGTCAATATCCTCAGGGCGGTCGTCTTACCGGCCCCGTTGGGGCCCAGCAGCCCCAAAATATTTCCTTTTTCGATCGTTAGGCTAATCTGATCGAGGGCGCATAGATCGCCGTAATATTTTGTAAGATTAGAAATCTCGATCATTAAGTGCTCCTTTCGAAATTACTGGTGATTATTATTATCCGGTTAAAAAACCAAAAATTCTTCACAACGCTTATCAATTTAAATCAATCCCCCATTGCATACAAACCAACTATTAAAAAGTTCCGGGGAAAAAAGATATATAAATCTCCGCTCGCTGGTCAATAGAAACTTAAATCCCGGAGGGCTCATGTTAAAAGCTCCCGGAGTCAAACCAACACTGCCGGTGCTCAACCAGGCAAAAATAAAAGAGATTTAAAGATCGCTCCCAACCGGGTAAAATAGACGGCCGGTAACCAGTCACGAAATCCGGGCCCATTGAGCCGGAAAGGCGATCACCAGAAGGAGTCGGACATGAAAAGCGGCGTTATCTCTTGGATATTCCCCTTGGTTTTTATCCTCGGCCTGGCCGGAGCGGTTCCCATTCACGGATGTACCATAATCGGGGCGGGAAGACTGGCCACCGTGGACGGATCGGTAATCACCTCCCACACAGACGCCTGCGAGAACTCACGGGTGCACCTGGTCCCCGCCCGTAAGCATGAAAAAGGATCCCAGGCCCCGGTATACTACGGCCTCCAGGATCCGCAGGTTCCCCTGCTGGAATATGGCGAGATAATAGGATATATACCCCAGGTGGAACAAACCTTCGCCTATTTTCATTCGGGATATTCCCATATGAACGAGCATCAACTGGCCCTCGGAGAAAGCACCACCGCCCAGAAAAAGGAACTGCAGGTGGACCGGGAAACCGGCAAGCAGATCATCACCGTGGAACAGGCCATGGTTTTCGCCCTGCAGCGCTGCCGGACCTCCCGGGAAGCGGTTGAGCTCATCACTTCCCTGGTGGAAAAATACGGATTCCTGCCCTCCTGCGGATCCGAATCGGAGACCCTCTGTATCGCCGATCCCCAAGAGGCCTGGATCCTGGAACTCTTCAGCGTGGGCCCGGATTGGGAACCCGGCACGGATCTGCTGGGCGCCCTGTGGGCCGCCCAGCGGATACCCGATGACCAAGTATCGATCGTTCCCAACTGGAGCATCATAAAGGAAATAGATCTCTCCCGTCCCCAGGAATTCATGGCTTCCAAAAACTACATGCAGGTGGCGATCGATCACGGCTGGTACGATCCAAACAGCGGCGCACCCTTTATCTGGCAGGAGGCCTACACTCCCCTCCCGCGCGAATGGGGACTGAGCCGCCTCTGGCTTTTTTACAGCATGTTCGCCTCCTCCTATAAGGAATGGCCCGATAAGAGCCTGAATAAACCCTACAAGAATTACGATCCCTATCACCAGTACCTGGAACCTCCCTCCTTTTATCCTTTCTCGGCCAAGCCGGACCGGAAGCTTTCGGTCCGGGACGTGATCGCTTTCCAACGATCGGTATTCGAGGGCACCATCTACGATATGACGGCCGATACCGACTGGCTGATACCGGACGGAGAGGGGGGCATGGTGAAAAGCCCCCTGACCACCCCCTTCCCCACTCCCGATATGCGCAACCTGCTCGATATCACCTTCCGCCGGAACGTGGCCAAGGGCGGATACGGCATGGTCGCCCAGCTGCGGAGCTGGCTGCCCGATCCGGTCGGCGGGATTTACTGGTACTTCCTGGACAACCAGTACGTCAGCACCTATGTGCCGATATACGCCGGGGTGCAGGAGATCTCCCCCTTATACAGCACCTTTGATCCCGACAAGTACGACCAGAACTCCACCCGCTGGGCGGTCGATTTCGTGGATAACCTGCTCTACCTGAAATGGCAGGAGGCGATCAAGGACGTGGAGGCGGTGCGCGATCCCCTGGAACAATCCTTTTTCGACCAGATACCCGAGGTGGATGAGAAAGCAGTCCGGCTGCTGAACCAGAATCCTAAAAAAGGCAAACGATATTTAACCGCGCTCACCCGCGCGCGGATGGAGCAGACGCATCGGATGTACTTGGATCTGCGCGACGAGTTGATCGTTAAATATACCAACAACCGGGTGCGCCCATGAGGCGATATACCCTCCAAGGGCATAAAATAAAAAACGACTTTCCGTTATAGCAGGCTCCAGGCGCGATAAGGCGGAACTCAAAATAATCGCGTGCTATCTGAATAAAACCAGCTTTTTAGATGCCACAAAATCGCCTGCTTCGATTCGATAAAAATACACACCGCTGGATACGACTTTTCCTCGGTTGTTCTTTCCGTCCCACACTACCCTATAGCTGTTCCTGGCCTGATTCTCATCCACCAGGGTGCGCACCAGTTGTCCGCTTACATTAAACACCGATAGATTTACGTGCGCGTCCTTCAGGATTGAGTACCCGATGGTGGTACTGGGATTAAACGGATTGGGATAAGCGTCTTCCAGACAATTTCGATGGAGGAGTGCCTCCTTGATTTCCACCCCACATATTCGCTGAATATTCCCCTCTTCCGTAAGTAATTCGCCATGAGAAAGAGTAATTCCGATATCCTTGCCCGCTGCCTCTGCTCCATCCTTTCTCAGACATCTTAAAGTTCCCATTTTAACTCTGTGCTCCTTAATATCCATATTCAACGCGGTAATAAATATCTCATCACCGCCTTTCCCCGATACCCGAGAAAGCCCGACGATACCGGGAAACTCCGGATTGGAGTCCCAACCGCTATAAGCCAATTGTGAATCCAATTCTCGAAAACCAAGAGCGGCAGCCGAAACACCGGATACATTGGCCAACCAAACATTTATCAGAACTTCACCACCTGCATTATCCGACCGGATAACGTCTAGAAGAACTTCCGCTTTGGATGCAACTGGTCCGCACGCGCCGGATGAATACAGGGGATTA
The DNA here is from genome assembly GCA_016926065.1 of Candidatus Krumholzibacteriota bacterium. Taxonomy (GTDB): domain Bacteria; phylum Krumholzibacteriota; class Krumholzibacteriia; order Krumholzibacteriales; family Krumholzibacteriaceae; genus JAFGPI01. Next base: position 13,934 of record JAFGPI010000220.1, on the reverse strand, counting down.
TAGGAATGGTTATAATGATTTCCCATAAATGAAAGTTCGGAAAGATTAACCTCTCCGTCGCCGTTAAAGTCCAGACAGTCGATATACCCTGGCTCTCCTCTTGATTTGCAGTAGGTGTCGCCTAAAAATGACAAGTCGGAAAGATCTACCGTCCCATCTCCCGTAAAATCCGGACTTTTCACGATCAGGGAATCAATGTATCCGATTACCTCACCGTTGCAAAGAACGTTCACGGAAAGAATCGGACATTGATCGCAAGATTGACAGGGCAGCACAGCGCTTATACAGGAATCGGTAATAGTCGTTGTGTATCCATAAGCGCCCGCCGCAGATGAATCCGCCTCGTTGGGTCCCCAGAATATGAACGGCTGTTCCGGGTAAAGATCCAGACTGATGATCTCCTGGGATAGAAGGTCTGTTCCAACCATATCGGCTTCATCGAAATTCAGCTTCACTACCAGCGCAAATCCCCCGTCGCCCTGGGGACAACCGAACAGGGTATTATTCAATCCGGGGCTGACTTCTTCTTCGCTGGAGAGATTTTTGATTACTGCTGTGATTTCACACTGCGGAACACAGCCAATCTCTTCCGCTCCGATTGTCTCCGAATAAATCAATCCGCCCACACAGGGGGAATGAGCGAAAAGCGTATAGATACCACCAGTTGCATCGCAAAACAAGGGATTTTCGTTAATAACGTTCGTTCCCATGGCCAGCCACTCGGTATCAGCCGGCCCCCAGGCTCCTTCCGACACGTTTCCGAAAAGATCGCAATCGGTCATCGACATATCGCTGACTACATCTCCCACCGCCGGTCCGTGGTTATAGGCTATCACGCTTTCCTTTATTATCCTGGTACCCGCTTCATAAGCATATCCGTAGAAGCGAATTCCCGCCAGCCGGGTGCCACTTGGGCATTGGTTATTGACGATTGTACAGTTTTCAAGCTCAAGCCCTGAATACAAGCACATTATCGCGCCTTTTAACGTGTTGGTATAACGATGGCCATTATTAGCGATAATGCAATCTTTCAATATCGGCTGGTAACAGTAAAGGAAATTGATCGTGTACGTGGCATTAGAGTTGCCACAGATCCTGCAATTTTCGAAGTATGGTTGCTCTTCACTATGTTCGGTGCAAGAACAATGGTATCCGCAGTATATTATCGGTCCTCCCATATTTGATATAGGGCAATTTCCAATGATGTCGCAATCAACAAGCGATACCACGGGATGGCCATCCAGCGTGGTTCCTTCGTGCACGCAATTATGGCTTTCAATATGCAGAGCCACTCCGCCGGTTACAATAATCCCATTATGGGCTGTATTGTTGGAGATAACACACCGTTCAAAACGTACTTCACAATCTCCCCGGATCCAGGCACCGGCTCCGTTGGGCGCGTTGTTGTCCTTGAGGACGCAGTCGGTCACTACCGCCTTCCCATTTTCGACATATAATCCACTGCCGGTAACACCGCTCTGATGTTTCAGGGTCAGGCCCTGCAGGAAACAGGGATAATCGTAACAGGTCAGTTCCGCGGTCGCGCCCTCCTGGATTCCCACGATTTCTACATTGCCTGCTGTTGCGACCAAAAAGATACTGCCCTTCAGAGATATATTTTCCTGATAATTTGCCGGACCGGCTATAAATAATGTATCACCGGGTTCGCACCAATCAATACCAGCCTGAATGGTGGTAAAATCACCCGATCCATCCTGGGCCACCACCCGGCTTCGGCTTTCGATAATCACATCCAACGTTTCCTGGGCTATCAGGGAGCCATCATTATATACCCGGGCGCGCAGCGTTACCGGCCCGTTCTGGGCCGCGTAGGTATTCCACCTTGCGTAGGGGAAGTCGACGAAAGGCCCCATCCAGAGGGTCATTTCAATTCCCTCTTCGGACCACTCGGTATCCTCGGCGTGCTTCCAGTCCAGCACGATATTATCATCCGTCCATTCAGCGGTACCGTTCAAATACATATATCCAAAAACGGTCGATCCGTCAGAATAATTGGTGAACAGGTCTCGGGGCTCTCCCGCCGGATTCGCTGGCGGATCCCAGCCTACCTGGCAAGCCATCAAATTATAGGGATGCGTCGCACCGCCAGCTTCAGATCCCGGCAATGACGTGTCCAGATTATGATTCCAGGTCGCTTGATAGAAGGGCCCGTCGGGAGAACCGTTTCCAACATCCGTCGGTATATCATCATAAAACGAAGCTACCCTGAGATGCCCCCACCGTATATCCGCTTTCAACCAGCTCATTTCCGGTCTCTCGTCATAATCGTAAACCCCTGGTTCCTTCAGCAGCACCACTCCGTATCTTCCGTCCGCGGAGGTCGAGGACACGATGTCGCACCAGGAAACATACTGTCCGTCCCCTTCTATAAAATCATCGGCTTCATCCACATAATAATCCTTCACATTGTACCAAGTGGTGGGAAAGGGGTAACTACCGTGAGAGGCCCAGCCCTCGCCCGAACCTCCCAGGATTGTTTTTTGACTGTACCCTCCTACGAATACTACCGGATGGCTTCCATCAACAACGAAACAGTTATAATAGCTAGGATTTTCATTCTGCGTATTCTCGACGATCCGGTAACAGTGATGGAAAAAATAGATCACTCGGGTGATTTCCGCTTCCTGGGGATCATCGGAACTGATGGTTACGTTGATATGCTCCCAATCTCCCTCGTGATTATTGAGCCAATCGTTGAAAGGATAGAAAAACCAGTACTGTATCACGTATTCACCGCTGTCATCCACGAAAGGATGCGCGTACACGGTGTGGGGGTAACTCGCCGCTTCACTCGCGTACCGGCCGTACCATCCACTCGGAGACTCCTTGACCCCACCATATGCGCTGCAATTATTGGGGGTTACTCCCGCGTAGTCGAAATGATATATAACCGGAAAGGGAGGACATATCATTCCGCAATTTTCCGAATCATAGCATAATCCCGGCCGTTTATTCTCCTGGGAATTATCAATATAAGAGTAGTTGGCGGAGAAGAATGGAGTGCAATCTTCAGTCGCTTTGTACCCGTCGTCAAAAAAACTCGACCGGTACAATTTGCTGGTGACAATCTCCACCGGTTCGGGACAAGTATTTATACCCCAGTGTAGTAACTCCTGCTTAGGCATGACCAGGGAGGGACAGAATTTATTTACCAATTGTTGCTCGAACCTATCCCGAAAATGATTGTTATCGGAGTCTTCCGGTAAGCATTCCAGCCCGTAACATAGGGAAGAATAAAACAGGACCATAGTTGTCAGCAGAAAAATCTTTACACACTTATACATTTTTTCCGGCATACGAATCTACCTCCTTTTACCTGCGAGGGAAAATATCAAATTTTAGCTATTGATTTAAAAACAGATTGTATCAAATATCGGAATCAGTAACAAGAATTAATATTTTCTTAGTATCTAATCAGCCATAGGCCTGGGAATGCGAATTGAATTTTAGTGAACTAAGCTATTTGTTTTTGATTATCCTACTTCCACTTTCGACTTACCATATCCTCCATGGCCGTTATAATCGACAGCAATTACACCCGCTTAGGCTCCTTCCGGCGATTCCACCTATGCGCTGATTATCTTCGGTTACTCCCCGATGCGATGACTGCCTCCGGCTATCCCCTATGCTCTGATTTTCTTCGGTTACTCCCAGATGCTATGACTGCCTCCGGCTATCCCCTATGCTCTGATTACCTTCGGTTATTCCCCGATGCGCACCGTTCCCACCTTCACGCCGTCGTAGACGTCCCGGTCGGAGAGCAGATCGCTGAGCGAATAGTTCGGATTGAAAGGGATATCGAGCAGCTTTATCTTGACCTCGTACACTCCCTCAGCCACATCCCGGGGGACGGAGATCCGGAATTTATCCGCTACGATCTCGTTTTCCTTCCAGGCATCCGGAGGGTATATGCCGCTTACCGGATTGAACTCCGCTCGGAACCGGTAGCGTCTTCCGGTGGCCAGCTGGAGCATTCGCCGGTAGAGTTTGCTGAACCTTTCGCTGTAGAACCATTTCTTTTCGTAGGTGGTATCGAATCGAATGAACACTTTGTATTGCTTGGGGGTCATCTCTTTGCGCAGGCATCCCCAGTAGGTATCGACTTGAATGTTCTCTCCTGGACGGTAAGCTTCCTTGTCCAGGGAAGCCGCGAGCAATACGAACCGCCCGTAGAATTCGGCCTCTACCCGCGGGACGGCTTCCGGCAGAGCTGAAAGGATAAAGGGCCGCGCCACCGGCTCCTCATATACCGGGATTCTGCGGTCCCGCGAGCGGTTGTACCTGTAGATATATAAATTATCACGCTGGTAGACCTTCTCGAATAGAGCGGGGGCCGAATCGAACTTATCCCGGCTTCCTTTATAGAGCCGCGGATCGATCGACCAGGCGTACTCGTATACCGGTTGGGCAAAACGCTGGTTGAGCACAATATATGTAACCTTGTATTTATCCAGTATGGCCAAGGTTTCATTCAGCCCGGTATACCCGCTCAATGCGTCACCGGCCTGCTTGACCTTGAAGACGTTATCGGCATCCTTGGGGGATGAATGACCGATCGGTACCGCCACGATATAATGTTTGGTTAAGGCCGGGATGCTGAAACTGGTATAGGGATCGCTGAGTATCACGCTGGGAGTAGCAATTTCTTCTTCCAAAAACTCCAGGGCGTCGATCCAAACCAGGGGGCTCTCCTTCTTTTCAGCCTCCAGGGACCGAGGGCTATAGACCCGGAAGAACGAAACGGCATAGGGCACCAGTATCAGTAAAAGCAACAACAGGAAAGCCGCGGCCCCCAGTTTTTTCTTGAGGTCCCCTTCCCGGATCAAGACCATGATATTCCGGTGGGTGAAGAACCCGGCCACGGCGATATAGGGCGCCAGCAGGGTGAACCGCCTCACCAACCCGTAGGTCATGAATTTTCCCAGGAGATAAACGGCCAGGGGATTGAATATGATCAAGACGGTGGTAACCATACCGGAGAATAGAAACAGCAATCCCCGGCTCTCCTTGGCCCGGCGAAAAAGAAAGGGAGTCAGAACCAGGGCCAATGCCCCCAGCGGTCCCACCATGTTCCACGGCCGCAGGGGATTCACCACGAAGATATTTTTGGTGAGGTACAGCAAGTGCCGGGGCTGCGAATCGTACGGATTCGATATGGAGTAGGAAAGCTGGTATTTTATAATCAAGAAGGGGATCGAGACCAACAGCATGATCAAGCCTATCTTTACTAATCCGGCCAGAAGTTCCCTGTCCTTGCGGTTGATTATTAGGGAGAAAATAAAAAACGCGAACAGAGCCAGACATAATTGAACGAAGTAATATATATGAATGGTGCCCGCGGTGTAGCCCAGCAGGGCGCTCCCCAGCAGGAATCCAAGCCGCCGGTGACGTAGGTATCTGAACATGAAGTAAATTGCCACCAGGTAAACCAACAACGCGGCGTACAGCGGGTATCCGCTGCTCCGCAGCAATCCCCGGTCCAGACCTTTGAAGCAGAGAAAGAACAAGATGACCGATACCAGGGCGGTGTTCCGATCATCGAATATTCCCCGGGTGAAAGTGAAAAACGCGCATAGCAGCAGGGGAAGCATCAAGGTGGGCATCCAGAACATGGCCGAGAAAGGTTCTACTCCGGAGATGATACATATCATGGCCACGCACACGTGAAAGAATCCCTTGCGCGGATCGGGCCCCAGCCCCTCCCCCCCGGCATAAAACGAATTCACCGGAAAGATCCGGCGCGTTTCCACGATCTCCCGGACGGTGCCGGCATGATCCATCAAATCGGAAGAAGAATTAATAAAAGCCCCCCCCTTGAACATCAGGATGGCAGCCAGGATCAATAGAATCCACAGAGTCAGTTTCAGGGGAAGAGAGGACCCCACACCGTCTCCTCCCGGTCCGGAGAAAGAAGCACCGGCGGCTTCCGGAGTTTCGAGAGACCTGCCCGCGGGATGTGGCTCCCCGGTCAGTTGGCTTGTATTACCAGGCCGATCAAAAGATCCACCTGCGGGGCGAGGCTCCTCGGCCAGGTGGCTTGCATCACCCGTCCGATCAAAAGATCTACCTGCGGGGCGAGGCTCCTCGGCCAGGTGGCTTGCATCACCCGTCCGATCAAGAGATTTGTCCGCAGGGCGAAGCTCCCCGGCCAAGTGGCCGGAGTCACCCTGATGCCCGTCGGACTCCCCCGCGGGGCCCGGCCACCACCGGAAGGAGTCACCGGAGAACTCAGATCTTTCGGTTATCAATTTGATTATATGCAAAACGATTAAAACCACGATTAGGAACGATGCCCCCATTATCATGGCCGTTACGCCCTGCCTGCACAGGTAGCACAAAATCCCCAGTGCAGAGAGAAAGGCCAGGCTGAAGGCGAAAGAAACCGGTAGGATCTCAAAAAAGCTGAACTCCTTGCGGATGAAAAAGAGATTAAAAATCAAGCATCCCGGTAGAATCAAGAGAGCCCCGAAGACCAGGACGAAGCTTACAAAGGAAAAGCCGAATGAAAAAGTGTCAGCTACCATCATCTACACCTTGAAATCAACCGGTTTCTTTAACCAGGCCCCCACTCCTATCAGGCAGGATGATATGTTGGATATAAAAAGAAACATGAGAGAAAAGGAGAGGGCCGATTCCTGGCTGAGATTCAACAGGGAGAAAAGACTTATCAACGTCGCGTCCCGGGTTCCTATTCCTGAAATCGATAGGGGCAGCAAGGAAACCAGATTGGCCGTGGAAATACAAAATGCCACGTTCAGGAAATCTATCGGTATATGCAGGGAGCGGGTGATCAGGAAGCACTGGATGTAAAAGAGCAGATAGGACAAAAGAGACAATCCCAAGGGAAAAAATAACTTGACGCTTCTCAGCTCTTTTATGCCGGCATAAAAATTTTCGAACAGCGCATCGGTTTTTTCCACCTGCCGGGAGGGGAGAACGACCCGGAATAAAATCCCAATCAATCTTTTGCCGATCTTTTCATTTAAAAATATAAAAACGATTAACACCAGCAGGACCAGAAAGGATAGGATTACCGTAATCATATTCATCGACAAGGTAAGGGCCAGGGCCCCGGCGGTGGCCATAGAGATCAACACCAGCAGATCGAACAACCGGTCCACCAAAACGCCGGAAAAGCCCCTTCCGATCGAAATCCCCTTATCTTTTTTCAGGTAGATCACCTTGATAAAATCGCCCAGGCGGCCGGGTGTGACCAATCCCATGTACATGCTGCCCAGGTAGGCCAGAAAACTATTTTTAAAATCGTACTCTATCCCCTGCATATCGAGCAGGCACTTCCAGCGCCAGGCCTTAAAGGTCACGAAGGGTATGGTAAGAAACACCGCCGCCAGCAGCAGGGCGAGGTTGGCGCCGGATAATTCGGAGAGCACGGTTCTCAGGTTCAGTTTGAAGAGTATGATTACAAATATCAGGACGCCGATGAGCTGAAAGATCCATTTACGCCGCATGCGGTCATTCTCCGATTCGGCCGATACTCTTCACTATCAGGTCGGCCAACAGGCCTAAAATGCCGATCAGGAATCCTATCGACAGCATCAATACGGTTTTGTCCCCCAAGTTGCGGATGACGAATATATCATAGGCCAGCAACGCCACCCCTAAAAGTGAAACCATGCAACTGACCGGCAGAAAGACCTTGAGCGGATTGAAGTACATGACCGTTCTTACAATAAGCGAAATAAAATTCAGGGTATCGTGGATGGGCCTGATTTTGGATTTCCCGTCCCGCTTGAAATAATCGATAGGCAGGTATTTTATGGTATAACCGTTACAGAGCATTCCCAGGGTAATGGTGGTGGTAAAGGAAAAACCATCGGGCAGTATATTAAAGAACTTCAAGACGGTTTCCCGGCGGAAGGCCCTCAGTCCCGAATTCAGATCCGGTATGTCCGTACCGGAGAGATAATTGGCCAGCTTGGACAGAAACCACTTGGCCGGCTTGCGGATCAGGGGGATCTTCACGTTCTTTCCGGTGCGGGCGCCCACCACCATATCATATTCATCCATGTGCGAAAGGATAGGGGGAATTTGTTCCGCGGGATAGGTGCTGTCCGCATCGGTTATGATGATTATTTCACCTTGCGCTTTGCGGATGCCTGACTTAAGAGCGGCTCCGTAACCGCGGTTGCGCGGATGGGTCACCACTTTTACCGGTAGTTCCTGCAGTACAGCGGTGGTTTTGTCGGTCGAACCGTCATCCACGATGATGATTTCAAAGTCCTTCACCTGCGACCTCATAACCTGTTCGATCTCTTCCAAAACCAAGGAGATCGATCCCTCTTCGTTATATGCCGGGATGACCAGAGAAACTTTCTTCCCACTATACATGTATTTCCCTTTCCTGCTTGCACTTTATATTATATTTCGTATTATCTTGGACCATCAGTCGATATCGCTCAACCATAATAGATTTATCAAGTGCATAACCGGTGCCAAACGGACGGATCTTACATCGGTATAGAATTATGTTATTTACACTTCCCCTGTCAACTACGATTTATTGATCGACAAAGGATACTGGCACCCGTACGGATTTCCCGGAGGTTAAATACTTCTAGAAAGTATATCATCTTCATCACCGTAGGCCCTCTCACTTACGGACACACATGGCTCACGATCGGGCTGGGTACATCCATGGCATCCCTTGTGTTTATATCTTCTATTCCCCTAGGTTATATTCATCCATGAATTCTCTGCCGTAGGTCCTCTCACTTGCGGACACCCGGGGCTCACGATCGGGCTGGGTGCATCCCTCATCCCTTGAGTTTATATCTTCTATTCCCTGCGGTTATATCTACCCATGAATTCTCTGCCGTAGACCCTCTCAGCTTCCATTCTATTGTGTCGAGGGCACAACAACCGCAGGTTTTCAAGGTTGTTGCCTCCCCCCCTTGCATACGGGATGATGTGATCTATTTCCAGGTTCCAACTGGAGTTGCATCTCTTCCCCTGGGGGGACACGTAGGTGCACCGGTTCCCGTCCCGGGCGAAAACTTCATCTCGTACGGAGGCGGGGATATAGCGTGATCGTTTATACTTGGATTTTTCCGGGCGGAAATCGGAGTTAAGTATTGATTTTGCTTGCCGAATGGACTTTGCTTTTTGCACAGATTTTGATTTCCGAACCTGCTTGGCTCCCTGTATTGACTGTGAATTCTGAGCGGATTTTGTCCCCTGTATAGATTCACTTTTCCGGGATGCAGGCATCCTCCGCCTCTGGACTGTTTGTTCCGGTTTTTGGGCGGCGGTTCTTTGCTTTTTCCCGATTTTTCTGCGTTCCCTCCTGGATTCGGAGCTGCGGCGTTCGATATATTCGTCCATCAGGATCTCGAACACCCGTTCGTATTGTAATCCTTCCGGATATTTGGTGGATAACAGTTCCCTCACCCGTTTGACCTTGTCCATGAATGCCGGAGCCACGGCGAACTCCAACCTGAATTTCTGCTCCATGATCACCCGGGGCAGTGGTTTATCAACGCCGATTTTCTCCGGTTCGCTCGTACCGGTCTGTCCTCCACTTTTGACGGAATTCAAAGTGGATGATTTCTGACCGCCGACGTCGGAGGTAAAATTTTTACCATCCGTCATCCCGGAGCTTGGTTCATCTCCCTGGGAGATTGTTTTCTCCTTCCCGGAATTCGATCCATGATTCCCGGAATCTGATACTTTCTTCATGATGTACACTGGAGTTACCTTATCCCTGATGATGGTTCGGGGATTGTATTTCGATAACAGAATCTTTGCGCTCCGAGTGGATCTATTTTTTATTCCAGAGAGAATTTCTTTTCTGTTGCCTGAAGTGATGACCTCGGAAACCAGGGAGACCGTGCTGAGATTTATCTCTCCCCGGCAAAGCATATCGAAGATCTCCGGATAATTCTTGATACATCTTGCCGCCCGAATCCTTCTGAGCGCGGAGGACTCCGAGTAACGGAGATGACGCACGCAAAAATCAAAAAGGGAACTGTAGCCTCGCGAAAGATAGAGGCGCCGCGCATCCAACTCCACCAGATGCCATAGCATCTCCAGCATTGCCTTTCTCTCCCTTAAATTGATCTTCTCCATCCTGACAATCAGTTCACTATCGGAAAACGATTTAAGCGACTTCCTTACGGGACTAATGGATCCTTCGAGAGATTTTTCCGGGGAAGAAATCCAAACGGGCGGTTTTTCACAAAGCGGAAATCCCCCCTGATGAATTAACCTGTATTCTATTGGAAATCGATTTTCACTGCACCCGTGGGGGAAATTATATTCTGGTTTCTTAATCGCTATGTCATTCAAACCGGGCTGGGGACGGTATCGTTTATAGGCTGCGGCGTAGAATGGTAAGTTCTGCCCTTTGTCTCCGCGGCTGATTCGACCGCCGGCTACGCTTAATCTTGGTTTCGTAATCACGCTATCAGCCGCTCCGATTTGATGCCGGATTCGTTTATTTATCGGAGTATTAACTGAAATGTATTGTCCCTTGTGGCCTTTGCTGACTCGATCGCTCCATCCTGCTTCGGCGCCTTCCGCCGAATTATCTTGCCCCTTTAATCTGGGAACACATGCCGGATTCGTCATCGTTGCCCTCCCTTTCAAACCGCAGAAATCCAAGTATGTCCCCCCAAAATTTCCATTTCATTATAACACGTAGTATCGAGACATCGAAAAAAGGTTCAATACGGCTCTATCCGCGGGCAAGACGGAAATAAACATGTTTTTCAAGCAATAATCCGTTACCGGCCCACGAGGGGCCGCCTGCCGCCGTGTTTTTCCCCCGGATCGTGTGCTCGCCAATAAATCTCTGATTTCCTGTCAAGGAAAAAACCGGGAAAGATGGTAAAAATGTTTAAAAATTATGTTAATTTTTTTCTAGTTCGGAGTAATACAAAAAAATGCCCGGTGAATATATTAATTTTCTAGTCCGCAGGTACATCCACTCCGCCGCGTACAACAAGCCTCATTGTCTTGACTTGTCCCGGGAGTTCCTATAAGTTTTCCTGAAAAGGAGAAAGAAACCATGCCTGATCGCGACACCATGCCTGATAAAAACACTATATCTAATAAAAACACCATGCCTAATACAAACACCGTGCCTAATACAAACACCATGCCTGATAGCGATAACATGCCTAATACGAACACCACGCCCGATAAAGATTATTACCAGATGACCGTGCAGGAAGCCTTGGACGATCGAAAAACAACCAGCGCCGGACTGACCAACGAAGAAGCCGCAAAGCGGCGCGAAAAATATGGCGAAAACACCTTAACGACCGACTTCAAAATACCCAAGTACCTTCTCTTCCTTTCTCAATTCAAGGACCTGCTGGTTATTGTGCTGATCGTGGCCGCGGCCATTTCCTTCTTTATAGGTAGCTACCGGGACGCCGCGGTAATGGTAATCATCGTCATCATCAATGCCATCATAGGATTCGTGCAGGAATACAAGGTCAGCCAGATTCTCGACAGTCTTAAGAAACTGATCCAGTCACCCGCCAAGGCCTGGCGCGAGGGAGAATTGACGGAGATTTCCCAGAATCAACTGGTCCCGGGCGACATCGTCCACCTGGAAGCGGGGGACAAGGTTCCGGCGGATATCCGCATCATTGAATCGCATGACCTGCGGACCGATGATTTTTCCCTCACCGGCGAATCGATGCCCCAGGGTAAAAACAGCAACGTCATCAGGGAGAGGGGCGTGCTGGGGGACCGGGACAATATGGCCTTCATGGGAACCACCGTCACCTCGGGCAGCTCCTCCGGGGTGGTGGTACGGACCGGGATGAACACGGAGATGGGGAAGATCGCCGATATGACCCAGGTGACCACCGAAACCAAATCTCCCCTGGAAAAGGAGCTGGGAACTCTGGCCAATTGGTTAACCATAACCGTGGTGATAATCGGGGGAATCCTTTTCGGGGTGGCGATCTGGCAAGGATTCAGCCTCTTTACCAGCATGGTATACGCACTGGGTATCGCCGTGGCCCTGGTTCCCCAGGCACTTCCGGCCCAGGTCACCGTGGCCCTGTCCACAACCAGCAAGCGGTTGGCCGAAAAGCAGGTGGTCATCAAGAGTCTTCCCTCAGTGGAAACCCTGGGTTCGACCAGCGTGATCAGTACGGACAAGACCGGAACCTTGACCAAGAACGAAATGACCGTCACCTCGGTCTGGTTCAACGGAAAGTTTTTCTCCCTGACCGGTATCGGATATGAACCACAAGGGAAAATCCTCGATGAGAACGGAACTCCTCTGGACCAGCAACAGATCGACGCCATTGAAATCATGATGGACGCCGCCACCATGGCATCCAACGCGGAAATCCACGCACCGGACGAGGAGCATGACGGATGGTATCCGGTGGGAGACCCGACCGAAGCGGCACTGGTAACCATGTCCACCAAACTGGGTACCCGTTCTCCGACCGAAGACGAAGAAAATCCTGAAGTGAAGGAATTCCCCTTCGACTCTGAACGAAAGAGAATGAGCTCCGTCCGGCAGTTCGGCGACCGGGAACAGCTCGCCATGAAGGGCGCCACCGCCAACGTGTTGGGCATCAGCAAGTCGATCTACAAGGACGGAAAAGCGGCACCGATCACCACGGAAGATAAGAGCACAATAGAAAAAATCAACGAAGCCTTTTCCAAGAAAGCTTTGCGCGTGCTGGCTATAGCCTACAGGCCCCTGGGCCCGGGCGGTCAGGACTACACCATGGAGGAAGTGGAAAGGGACGTGATATTTCTAGGCCTGGTAGGGATGATAGATCCCCCCCGGGAGGGAGTTAAGGAAGCAATCTCCGATTGCCACAGCGCCGGAATCCGGACCTTTATCATGACCGGAGATCACGCCATTACCGCCCAGGCGGTAGGCCTGGAAATCGGTCTATCCGATTCCGGGAGGGCCTCACCGGTGGTAACCGGACAGGAACTCAAGAGCATGAGCGATGAGGCCCTGACCGATCTGATGAAGCAGGAAAACTCCATCATATTCTCCCGCGTCGATCCGGAGGATAAATTACGGATCGTCGAATTACTAGAAGAAGAAGGGGAGGTGGTCGCGGTAACCGGTGACGGAGTCAACGACGCACCTGCCCTGAAAAAGGCCGATATCGGGGTGGCCATGGGTAGGATCGGAACGGACGTGGCCAAAGAGGCCTCCGAACTGATCCTCCTCAACGACAGCTTCCCCACCCTGGTGGATGCCGTGCGGGAGGGCCGGACGATATACAATAACTTGAGGAAAACCGTGCTGGCGTCCATGACCACCAACGGAGCCGAACTCTTTGTGGTTCTAATGGGATTGGCCGCCGTCTCTCTCAAGAATTGGGCCATACCGATTCTGGCCATCCAGATACTGGCGATCGATCTGCTGGCCGAGATACTGCCGTTGACTTTTCTCACTTTTGATCCTCCGGTAAAAACGGTTATGACCTCTCCACCCCGCGACCTGAGAGAACATATCTTGAACAAAAACACTGCCACGGAGGTGATTCTGCTGGCTCTATTGATCGGCGGTCTATCCTTCGCGAACTTCTTTCTGTTCATGTTCAGAGAGGGAATAATCCTGAGCGTGGATGACGCGGATCCTCTATTATACGCCCGCGCCACCACCATCACCTATCTCACCATCGCTTTTTGCCAGTTCGCCAATATTTTATCCCGGCGCCACGATTACGCATCCATTTTCAGCCGCGACCTGTGGTCCAACAAGATTTTGCTGGGCTCCATCCTGGGATCCGTGGTTCTAATGCTGATAGCCATTCATGGTCCCTACATAAGTGATTTTCTCCGTTTCGCCAGGCTTTCGATTATTGATTGGTTATCACTAGTGTCCGGTTAAGCGGTTAAAAAAGTAGCCCAAATCTCCGTTTTCGTTTATAGTGAAGTTGTTAAAAGACACTGTAAAC
>JAFGPI010000219.1 GCA_016926065.1 Candidatus Krumholzibacteriota bacterium | reverse complement strand
GAGGAATATTTAAGCCGGTGAGGCGTATGCGCCCGGGCACGCCGGAGAGAAGTATGCGCTGGAGTACGCCGGTTAGGCATATGCGCCCCTGAACAGGGGAGAGGCGGGTGCGCCGGACGGGCGTGGGTATATGCGCGACTCCCCTGAGAAAGGACTGGTTCCGGCTTTCTCAATCCCGGGGGGAGCGGTCCCGGTACCCGTTCTCGTAGAGGCCGATAATGGCCAGGGGAAAGCCCTTCTCATCGATATCGAAGCGCACACGGAAATATATAAGTTCCCGGAGAATGAAGGTGTCATCCGTCAGAGGCACCAGTTCGCGGTAATCCGTCACGCCGGCATTATCCCGGAAGTAATGGATCTTTCCCCCCTCGTATTTTATATGCCGGGGACCGTAATCGCCCGCCAGGGACTTCAGGTAGGGGGGGGAGGGTTTCGCCGGCTCTTCCAGCGCCTGGATATAGGATAAGGCCCAGTCCACACTGGTGGAGTCGAAATCGCTTCGGTTCTCCGCTTTCAGCGCCCGCTGGTAGAAGTCACGGGCCGCTTTGATCTCTCCCGATTCCAGATAGGCTCTGGCCAGGGCGGCCGCGATGGCCGCCGAACCGGGAATTTCTTTCTGCACGTATTCATAGAACGCGATCAACTCGGCATACCGCGTTCCTTCCTGGAGGATATAAGATATCGTCTCTATCCCCCGGACGGAAAGCAGTTCCTCTTTATGGGAAGCCATCTCGCTAAATAGAGCCTCGACCACTTCCGCTCCCCCGCCCTCGACCTTCCAGGCGAAGGTATAGAGGGGAGAATCGTAGGGTGGATAGCCCAGGAATTCCACCCCCCAGGCCTTGCCCCCGAGGCTTCGTTCCACTATCTCCCGGCACAGCCCCAATCCGAAAAAGCTGTTGGTCAGATAGACCAGGGCGGTTTGGGGGCGGGGATAGGCGATGATGTAGTTGCGGAAGATGCCGTAATCCCCCCACTGCCAGAAGGCGGACCCGTTCTCGTCGCTCTGGATTCCGAATCCGAGCGACCAGGTAAGGTTGTTTCCTCCCTCCACTTCGATCTGGGGGGCGAGCATCTCCGCCGCGGTCGAATCCTTCAGGCCCTCGCCGGCCATTACCGCGCGGACGAATAGAGCGTAATCCCCGGCGGTGGTATAGAGGGAGGCGGCCGCGCTCGCTTCGGTATACTTCCTGAATTCTTCCGGATTACCCCCGGCGCCGTGGCCGTGGGCCATGCTCTCCTCGTATTCGTCCCTCCATACCATGGAGCTGTGCTTCATGCCCAGCGGTTGAAGAACGTAGCGGTCAATTATATCATCCAGCTTTTCTCCCTTGAGGTGCTCGACAGCCTTCTGCAGGTAATAGTATCCCTGGGCCGAGTACCTGTTCTTGGTTCCCGGCTCGAAAAGAATCGGGTAGGGAACGGCACTTTCGCCATGAGGCATTCCGGAGGAATGGCTCAGCACGTGACGGGCGGTTATCCTCTCGAACCAATCCCGGCGGAAATCCTCGGCGTCCAGGGAATGGCCGAGCAAAGCCTCGATCTCATTTTGGGGAAGGTATGTTATTATCGGCTCATCCAGGTCGATAATCCCCTCGTCCACGAGCCTCAGAGCCGCATAGGCGAAAAGGGGCTTGGTCAGGGAAGCTGCCTCGAATATGGCGGAGGAGGTCACCGGTTCGGGCCCACCGGCTTTTTTAATTCCGAATCCTTTCTCCCAGATGATCTTGCCGTCCCGCACCAGAGCGGCCTGGAGCCCCGGAACGTGTCCGGCCTCCATTAGCAGCGGAATCTGTTTCTCCAGCTCCGAGACGATGGCTCCGCCGTCCCGGTCGAGGTTCAGGGGAGGTATTTCCCCGGTGGTTGGGTTCGCCGCCGCAACACCTGTGACCAGCAGGGAACAGATTATTACTATCGATCGAAAGGATAATATATTCACTTTAGGCCTCCCCCTGAGGTTGGTAGTTTTGAGGGTAGTATTCCTTCCCGTGAAAAAGGTGGTTTTGATTGTATATACGGATTATAGGATCGGATGGTTGCCGGATTCTAGGAGAATATCCGTGAGCTACCGGGAAAATAGTGCTTGAGCAGGAGGAGAATCGGTCCCGCTGCCTGGATTCGGCCGGCCGGCCGAGCGATGGGGTCAGAGTGTAGCCGCGTTTCCCGCGGCCGAGAACTCATTTGTGTAAATTCTTGAGTCCTCCCCAGGTGGTATTTTTAATCGGAACCGCGCTGCATCCAACGCCCCTGGCCCCGATTAAAAGGCATCTTATCCCGGGGAGATTGCCTGGCTGGCAGGGGGAATCGCTTCGCAGGAAATAGTTGTCCGAGCCCGGGGCGCCGCAGAATAGGGGATCGAGAAAGACGTTGTACCCGTCGTTTACCAGGCCTGCCGGAATATCATCCCCCCGTGCGTTGCCGTAGATATCACAACAGCCGATGTTTCCACCGGAGGAGGCGTCAATTTCGAAGAGGGAGCCGTGATTGAATGCCAGAATATTATAGGATAGTATGATGCTGCAATCATACGCGCAGCTGATTGCCGATTCATACTGGGAGTTATAACATGCAGTAGATCCGTGCAGGATTAATGAGGAGTTGGTCTGGTTGCCTAAAACACTTCCCCTCTGCTCCGACCTGTTCCCGCTGAAGATGCAACTGGAGATGTAGGCTGAACAGTTGTAGGCGAATATCGCGCCGCCATCCAGGGTGGAATGGTTGTTCGAGAACGAGCATCCCGCTATGGAAATCGAGCCTGTTCCGTTGGCCAATCCCATGGCTCCGCCATATCTTGTGGATACGTTGTTCCTGAAGGTGCAATTTTCCACGGTGAAATTGCGATCGTTGATGACGCAGGATATTCCCCCTCCGTATTCCGCGTGGTTGTTAATGAAGATGCAGTTACGAACCGTTTCGCCCGGTATGTGCGTAAAGAATCCTCCGCCGCAGCGATCCCCCCAGTGGGGGGCGTATCCGCGCTTGATGGTGAATCCATCGACGGTTATATGGTTCATGCCGTGGCAGTATATGACCCGGGATTGGTTTTCGGCGTCGATAGTCGTCATTTCGGGGCCCATTTCACTGCGTAAGGTCACGTAGTGATCCCGGGTAAGGAACCTGATCAATCCCATGTAGTCACCGGAACCCTGGTTCGACCAAGAATAGTATCCCGGGGCGACGACTATTTCGTCGCCGGTTCCCGCGCTATCGATGGCGGCCTGGATCGTCGGTGCATCACCGGTGCCGGTTGCGTTGACATGCCAGGTTCGCGATGAAACAGAATGTGGTATCACGATGGATGCCGAGACGATAATGGCTAGGAAGCAAAACAGTGGCGGAGGTTTCATGCCGGGATCCTCGTGCCGTGTGCTCTGGAACAGATTCGGATTGCCCGCAAAATCAGGCGCCGCGACCAAATTAGAGACCTAATTCAAAGGTAGTAAGTTTGAACCGAAAGGTCAAGGTTTGCAGATAGAGATTTTCCGCCGCTAGAAAAACATAGGCGGATCTTATCCGTCCGCTTTCTCCTGTGCTCTCTTGATCTCCCCTGAAATCCGGATGACGTGTTTCTGTTCCTCCGCGATCAATTGATCGATCTTGTCTTGCCCCAGGTTTTCCCGGGTCATCGATTTCATGGTCTGGAAAAAGAGGATGGTATCTTTTTCGAAGGCCAGGGCTATTTTCAAGGCCTCGATTTCGCTCTCCACCCCGGCCGCCAGCTTTTCCGCTTCCTCCTCATTGAGAAAGAGGCGGGATTTTACCAGGGCGTCCAGGTAGAGATTGACCACCCCGTCCGTATCTATTACCGTGGGGGTGGTTTCCCTGGGGGCCAGCGAATCCCGCAGCTCCTTGAAGGTTTCAAAGTGCTTCAGTTCTTCCTCCCCCAGGTAGGTGAAGGCCTTCTTTATGTTCGGATCATCGGCCATCTCGGATGCCTTTTTGTAGTAGGCGTAACCGTTTTTTTCCACGTCCATTCCCATTTCGAAAACTTCATCGGCGTTGAATGTAATGCTCATAATTTTCCTCCCCGGGGATAAACCGGTTATCCTCCGTCGCTCCCTGTCTATTTTCTGTTTTATACCTTCTCAAAGGAACCTTTATCCACGCCGCACAGCGGGCATACCCAATCATCGGGAAGGTCATCGAAAGAGGTGCCGGGCTCGATATCCTGCTCGGGATCGCCCTCTTCCGGGTCATAGATATAACCGCATACCATGCACTTCCACTTGTCCATCGATATCTCCTTTCAGAGTTTGCCGGTCGCCTCGCCGGTCAAGTATTCCTGTCAGCCTGGTGTTATTCCTGCTTATGATTGAAAACGATAATCGACACCTCGTCGGCCAGAGGGATGCCGGCGCAGAATCTTCTCAGTCCCCGCATTATGTTTTCCACTATAGCCTCCGCCGGCCGGTCCAGGCTTTCCTCTAGGATACGCGCCACCCTTCGCCTGCCGAAGATGTCCCCTTCCCGGTTGTTGGCCTCGATGATACCATCGGAGAAGATGCAAAGCACGTCGCCCCCGACGAAGGGAACGGTTTTTTCGCGGTAATTATATTCCGCGTCGATCCCCACGATAAGCTGCGTGTCGAGCAGGGAGATCACCTTTTCCCGGTTATGTATCATGAAGGGCGGCTCGTGACCGGCCAGGGTATAGGTCATGCTTTTATTCCTGGTATCGAACAGGGCGCAGAGCAGGGTGAGAAATACCCCCTGTCCCTCGTAAGTCTCATGAATTTTCTGGTTGAGATGCCGCACCACCGCCTGGGGGCTCAGGATCTCCTTCTGCGTTTCCACCGAACCGGACATATCCAGGTACTCTCCCATGATCCTGGCCGCCAGGGCGTTGATCTCGGTGGTTTCGATACCGTGGCCCATGGCGTCGTACAGCATCAGGAAGGTGCCCGCTTCCCGGTTTTCCCGGTCCCGGATGATGGAGGTAAGGATATTATCCCCGCCCACCAGCCTGGCCGGCAGGGAAACGGCTGCTATTTCGTGGGGCGCGGCCACTTGCAGGGGGATAAAGGACGCTCCCCCCGGAACCTGGTAGGATAAGGCCTGTTCCTCCCCCTCTTTCCGCATGCCTTTCCAGCTGAGCTCCACCGAACGGAACTCGTTCATCAGCAAATGCCGGTGACGCCTTTCCTCTTCGGCCAGTTTGGAAAGAAGACCCCTGACACCGCTGGGCAAGGAAGTGTTCTCGCTGCCCTGGTAATAGTAATTAAAGGCGGCCGTCTCCCGGATTATGGCCCGGGAAAGTACCTTTAGAACCTGTTGTATTTCGCTCTCGCTCATAACTTCCTTTGCCCAGCGGGTAGATCAGAAAACTCTCTCTAGTAATTTTCTCCCAAGAGCTCGAAATGAGCCTGCGGATGGTTGCAGGCGGGGCACAGCTCGGGGGCTTCTTTTCCCTGGTGGATGTACCCACAGTTGCTGCATTTCCAGGTGACCGCGGCCTCTTTCTTGAAAACGGATCCCTTTACGATATTGGCCGCCAGCGCCAGGTACCTCTTTTCGTGCTGTTTTTCCGCGATGGCTATGCTCTTGAAGACCCCGGAGATCTCCTCGAATCCTTCTTCCTTCGCCACCTTAGCGAAAGAGGGATACATTTCGGTGTGTTCGTAGTGCTCGCCCCCGGCCGCTTCCTTCAGGTTCTCCAGGGTGCTTCCGATCACTCCGGCGGGGAAGGCGGCGGATATTTCCGCTTCTCCCCCCTCGAGAAACTTGAAGAGCCGTTTGGCATGCTCCTTCTCGTTCAGGGCGGTCTCCTGGAAAATATTGGAGATCTGAACGTATCCCTCTTTTTTCGCCTGGGAGGCGAAGTAGTCGTATCTGTTACGGGCTTGTGACTCCCCGGCAAACGCCGTGAGCAGGTTTTTTTCGGTCTGTGATCCCTTCAGCTTGGCCATTCCATGTTCCTCCTTGGTTAATCCACTGGTGTGTAGAAACACCTTTTCGGCGATTGGCACTTGTTATCTTTTTTCAGCGCGGCGATTATCTTGTCTACTTCCTTTTTCTCCAGCCCGGTCATCTCCGAGAGATCGCCCGCCTTGACCGGACGCCCCGCCTTTCTCATCGCCTCCAGCACCTCTTTCTGGTGATCCTTTCCGCAACTCATGGTGGTTTTCTCCTTTTTATTCCTTGGTGCTCCACAGGCCGTGAACGTTGCAGTACTCCCGGGCATAGAGGTTGCCCTTGCAATCCTCGCAGTAGGCGAATACCGCTTCGGGGGCGTCGCCCGGGTTGAGCTCCTGGCGGTACACCTGTCCGCAGTCGCAGGCCAGCTCGATCCATTCTATATGATGTTCCTCGGTCATCGGATGAGGAGTGCTGCCCACCACCACCTTGACCTCATCGCCCTCCTGGTTAATCACGGGAACATGCTTTTCCGTTTTCCAGTCGGCGTTCTGCTCTTCCAGCAAGATCATCGGTTCTCCGCAGCACACCAGCTCTCCGGCACCCCCGTGAAAGACCTCCACGATATTACCGCAAAGCTCACATTTGTAAACCTGCATTTTCTCAGCCATCTCGTGCCTCCTTTCAACCAGCACTTCGGTTCTCCAACAGCGGCGATTCTCTTCATTCCCTCGCCGCTTTACCGCTACTTTATGGTTAACGGCACCCCCCAGCCGTTCAATCCTCCATCGGGGATTCCGGTTGCTTTCCCTAACTGTCTATCCGGGGCGGGACCCGGCTTGAGTTTCCCCGGGGACAGGTTCCGCTACCGCTCCGGCGTCGCATTCCGAGCAGACCCCGTATAGGTAGGCCTGCATTTCCTCCACCTGGCAACGCTGATTCTCCCCGGCTTGTACAATCTGGCACTTATGCGGATAGGGCAGTTCTATGTCGATTATTTTTCCGCATTGGCGGCAGAGAAAATGATGATGCGGTTCCCTTGAGGTATCGAAGCAGACCTCTCCCCGCTTGCGAATCGAAAGCTCTTGAATCTCTCCCAGATCTAGTAACAGCTTGAGAGTGGAGTATACCGTAGCCCGGGATATGGTTGTATATTTTTTTCTTATATGCATGAAAATATCATCCGCCGTGGGGTGGGAGTAGTTCTGTATCAGATATTCAATTATCGCCATCCTCTGGGGCGTAAGCGTAATCTTTTGTTTTTTAAGCTTTTGAAAGACATCTGCCTTCATTTTCGTCTCCTGGTGCGATTATTATTTCAGATAGATTATTAACTAATAAATATAATTTGTCAAGAATAAAATCAACTAATTTATAATTTTTATTTAAGGGATGATCGTGCCCCCATAAAGAGGGGCCATACCTGATGAGAGAGTCTTCGAACCGCTGCACAGGGGCCTATTTCAAGGCAAAAATTATTATCTGACTATGAGTTACGAATGAGCTTGCCGTTCCCGCCGGGCCATGGCGATAAGGCGTTCCCGGGCCTCCCGTGGGGGTAGGCCGGTACGCGCGGCGATTTCCGCGGCCCCTTCCTTCTCGATGGTCATCTGCGCGGCCAGCCGGGCCTCGGCCGGGGAGAAGATTTTCCGCAGCAGGAGCAGCTCAATATTAGACGCGGTGCGGGGGAAGGAGTTGGGCAGCCGGTTCAGCGCCTCGGCCAGGTCGTCGTAGTATTTATCGATATCCGCCGGCTTATCCGAAAAGGGAGAGGCTACCGGCGCGGCGGTTTCTTTTCCGGTCTTTTTCCCTACTCTACCATCTTTCATTATAAAGCTTGATCTCCTGGCGCAGGTAATGGGCATGGATTCAATCCCGCTCTCCCGGCGCGGATAATGGATGTAGATTGAATCTTGATCTCCCGGTGCAAAAAATAAATGGAAAGGATAGCTCCTTCCCGCATCCGTATCCAACTCGATTATACGAGGCTTCCTTTTAACTTACAAATGTTTTGCTCCCCGCGCGCCTCATGGGAAAACCGTGGTGATGGCATAACCAGGAACAAAATCTCGTTCGGGGGATACAATCTGGATAGGGAACGGCATAGGGGGTGGGCGGGTTGCAGGGATGGCGGAGAAAAATCCTTTCAAAGGAGCGTGGGCATGAGCAGATTTTCCATGAGTGGTTCGAGATTATTCGTCCCGCCGGACGGAGACGAGTTACCGGTCGGGGGTCATATTCTGAAATCTTTGTTGCTGATGATACTGATGATCGTCCTGGCGACGGCGCCGGCCGCGGCCGGCGAGGCGATAGATGTGAGGGCGCAGTTGGAGGAAGTACCCTACCGGATACAGGTGCCCGCCGACTGGAAGAGAGGGCTGGTGATGTACGCGCACGGTTACAAGATGCCCGGGCACCCCTGGAACCCGATACCCGAGGCGGTGGGACAGGTCTTCCTGGAAAGGGGTTTCGCCCTGGCGCAGTCAGGCTACTCCAGGCAGGGTTGGGCGGTGGAGGAGGCGGTGCCTCAAACCGAGGCACTGAGAAAACATTTTATCCGGGAATACGGAAAACCGAAGAGGACGTTCATCACCGGCCATTCCATGGGCGGGCTGATAACCATCGCCACTATCGAGAAGTATCCCCAGGCCTATGACGGGGCGATGCCCATGTGCGGGCCGCTCGCGCCGGCCCTTTTCTTTTTCAAGGACCGTGTCTTCGATATGCTGGTGACCTTCGAGGCGTTGTTCGGCGAGGCACTGGCGAAGGAGTACCGGCCGATCCTGGAAGTGGCCGGCCTGCCCGCCCCCGCCGTGCAGCAGGCGCTGGATTCGGATCCCGCCCTGGCCGCGAAGTTCGCCCTTCACTGGGGCCTCCGGGAGAAGGACATCGCCGGCATAATCTCCCTGAACCAGATGCTGTTCAGGGAACTCTCGCAGAGGGCGGGAGGCAATCCAATCGATAACCGGGAAACGATCTACATGGGATTCGGTGGTCTCCCGGGGCTCAACGGCATGGTGGGGAGATACGCCGCCGACCGGGCGGCGCTCGACTATTTGCAGGCGCACTCGACCGTGACGGGGGAAATCAAAGATCCCGTACTGGCGGTGCACACCAGCTACGATCCCGGAGTTCCGACCTGCGTCCCTTGCTGGTACGATAAGATGTCGGCGCTGAAGGATAACGAGGACCTATTCGTGCAGATGTACGTGGAGGCCGAAGGACACTGCAATTTTACCCCCGGCCAGACGGGCATGGCCTTCGACCTGCTGCGGGAATGGGTGGAGGGGGGGAAGCGGCCCGAGCCGGGCAGAATAGAATAGGCGGGGGGGGAATATTTTATTTCCCCTCCCCTACGACTCCGGAGTGGATTGAATAATCCAGGCTGTCATGGTCACCCGGGATTCATCCCCCCGCTTCCGGAGCGGAATGGATAATCCAGGCTGTCATTGATACCCAAAAATCATTCCCCCCCGCCTTCGGAATGGATCCTATTCTTTCACCTCCGATTTGACGAAGAGCTCGAACGGCTTGGCGATCGCGTCGGTGGTCGAAAATTCCCAGGATGCCGTGTTCGCTTCTGTCTCGTCGGCGTTCGATTCTATTATGGGACCGGGCATCTCCACCCTCAGGCGGATGATGGTCAATCCGGACAGATGAACGCCGGGGAGGTTCTTTTCGATAAATTGATCGATCCGGTTATCCGGATCCTGCAGGACATGCTCCGTTATGGGGGCGATGCGGGAGGCGTCCAGGTCCGGTTTTTTCCGCTCGAGCACCCTGGCGGCCAGGGGAGTGAGGGAGGCGGCGATAAGCTTGATCTCCGCGCTTTCGTTATCGCTTTCGATGAGATCTTCCAGGCTAACGGCCAGCACACCTTTCATCAATCCCCGCATTTCCATCCTCTCCTCGCTCCCCAGGGAGGGATATTCCCGCGCCAGCTCCTCGCAGAATCTCGCCGCCACGAACTCGATCAGCACTTCCCTCAGTTCGCTCCAGATGATCTGTTCCCGGTAGGTGCAGGTGCGGCTTCCGGGGAGATCGCTGAACTCCACCTCGATCCTATTTACGACCTCCACCCCTTCGAATTTTTTATTGTCCAGGGCGCCCTTGATATGGATATCGCCGCCCATCAGCTGCCAGTCGGTCAGTTTTTTCGCCCTGGTCTCCAGCAGGAAGGTCTTTTTTTCTCCCTCCTTCCCCTTTTCATCGGAGATCACCATCTTGTCGGCGGAGATCTTCCACCCTTTCGATTCCTTCAATCCATAGAGGTTCCGAAATTCTGGTAGGGCTTCCGGATATTTTTCTCCCTCGTCCGGTTCCGTGGTCAGGGTGATGTGCCGCGTGCCGCTGCCGTCGGGATTTATCTTCACCCGCACCTCGTATTCCTTGCACCCGCCGAGCGGCAGCAGGGCAAGAAACAGAACGCTCAACCCGAAATAGCGGATATAACTTCCGGTAAACATGATTTCCTCCTCCGGTTACAGCGCCCGGTCACGATGCCGGTACCTGTCACTTGGTTTACGTGTTCCGTAATAGGCCTTGAAAAGGTCCGTGGAGATCTTTTGCCCCCTGTCCAGTTCCAGCTCGCGGGCCAGATGGATGATCTCCTCGGCCTGCACTCCATCCGATATATCGATGCTGGAGAATATCCGGGCGCCGGGCCTGGATCCCGGCCATCCGGGGCTGTGCGACAGAAGCTCCTGCGAGTCGGCGGGGCCGAGCAGCGTCGTCTCCCGGGGAAGCTTCTCCAGGTAGGCTATCAGTTCGCCCACCGTGAGCTGACCCTGGGTCAGGAAACCTCCCCCGGGTAGGGAAGCGGGAAAACCCCGGGGCGCACCGACGGAAGGGGCATCTGAAATTCCGCGGCTCAGGCCCCGCAGGATCAATTCCTGACGTTCCAGCCTGGTGGCCAGCAGGCGTTCCCGTTTTTTGACCTGGCCCAGCTCCAGAAATAGATAGAGGCTGGTCAATATCATAACCAGTGCGGCGGCGGCCAGGCCGGGCATGAGTGCTCTTCGCCAGGCTCCGGGGCGGAAAGGAGCGAAGGCGGAAGAGTACCCGCGACGGTCGATATCCTCCTGCACTCGTGACCACATGGTAGCGGCGTATTCATCGGGAATCCCGGACAGAAGTGCGTCCTGCCGCGGAAGGGAGAGATGCCGGCGCATTTCAAGCAGCAGGGCGCACTGCGGACAAGAGGCCGCGTGTCTCTCCAACGCGGACAGATTCTCCGCCGAGGTCTCTTCCCCGGACAACGCGTCCAGTAGATTCTGAAAATCTTCGCAATTAATTTCTTGGCTCATCGTTCGTCCTCCAGCTTGAGCAATATCCCGGCCAGGCGTTTTCTGGCCTGATGCAGGGTGGTTCTAAGCGTGGAATATTTCATGCCCAGCACCCGTGCCGCTTCCTCCTGGTCGATCTGTTCCAGTTCGACGTGGGCGAATACGCGGCGTTGGCTCTCGGTAAGCCCGGTCATGGCCTTTCTCAACCGTGGCCAGAACTCCCGGCGGTGCAGATCCTCGCTGGGATCCGAGTCTCCGGCGGGCGAATCGGCGGGCCGGCAATCCAGTTCGGCGGTTGATATCTCTCGCCTTACGGCTGCTTTACGGAGGTGGCTGAGGCAATGGTTCCGGTGAATGGTCAGCACCCAGGTCTTGAACGGCCGCGCGGGGTCATACTGGTGTATCCTCTCGTAGACCTTGATCCAGGTATCCTGGCATATGTCCCGGGCCGTCTCCCAATTCCGGGTGTAGCGGTATCCCATGGCGATCAGGGGCCGGGTCATGGTTTCGACGAGCCGTTTGAAGCTGCCCCGGTCACCGCCCTGAAATTCCACGGCCAGCTGTGATTCTATATCATCTCTCATGACTTGTGCTCCCGGACGACCCTCCGCCCTGCCGGGTGATAAAAATGATCTGACGGTTTTCAAAACAGTTTACGCTTTGCCGGCATAGTTTGTTTATAAAAAAATCGAAAATTCGCCGTTACGGCGTGATAAACGCAATCATAGTTCCTCGGAATCGTCCTTTTGAGGGAGGGAAATCGGATGGCTCGAATCTTGGCTCCCGCGGGAGACTCCGCCGCGGTTTGTTGTGGGGCGGGCTTTCTTAGGTGCTCCCGTAGGTCTGGTAGATACCCACGATGATCATGAGGTCTCCTCCCGCGTGAAATAGAACGGACCCCCACAGGCTTTCAGTTCTCTGGATAAGATATCCCCACGCGAGCGCCAGCACAAAAACCACTGCTAAGAGGGTGAAGATATCCGGTGTGTACTTCACCGGCGCGTGAACGAGCGTGAAAAAGAGAGCGATGCAGAGGTTAGCCGAATGACGGCCCAGCAAGCTTTCGCAGGGCTTCAGGAGCAAGCCGCGAAAGTGGAATTCCTCCATGAGAGCATTGGAAAAAACAAAGATCAGGGTCCAGGGCGCGTATGCCGGCAACCGCTCCATGCCGATTCCCTGGCCACCGGCCTGCAGCAGGAATAGCACCGCGAATCCCACGAAGGTGGAAAGCCCGATTATCAGCCAGATTTTTACTTTGCCTCTCCGGAGATAGAGATCGGAGGGTCTGGCGCCCCCTAGGCGGGCCACCAGGAAGGCCGCGGTTACTATGGGAAACGCGTCGAAAAGCTTCGCCAGCGCCAGCCCCTGAATTGAATCCGTAGACAGGCCTACAAAGCGCAGCAAGGGATCACTGATAAACCAGCTGGCAAGAAAGCCGCAAGCCGCTGCCAGAAAACCCAGAGCGAGCCGATACCATTCTCTCAGGTATTCGAACCGGCGGCAGGCCAGCGTCGTCAAGAACAGTAAAACGGGCAAGGCGATCTTGACCACGGTGCGGACCTGGCTGGATATGCCGGTCCAATATCCGCCAACGAAGAACACCAACATTCCCACGACGGAAATCAGCAAGAAGAACCAGACGCGTTTCATGTAATTAACTCTATCATGAATGAGCCTGGACTTCAAGAGCCCTGGACAGGCACCGCTTTTTTCTGTTAATTCTTTTCAAGGTGTTTAGCTTTAGGGAGTGAAGGAAAACGACAAATAATAAAGCAGCCTCCGCTCACAAAGGAAAACGAAAAATAAAAAAGTAGCCTCCGCTCAAATCGGCGATTTAACATCACCGTTGAACCAATTTCTAAAATGGAGGTTCTTTTCTGGCGGTTAAGGGATTAGGGGAAAAGTAAATGGAGTAATAGATGCACAAGCCTCCCGAAAAGTTCCTCAAGATAAAAGGAAGAAAAATGAGAAGATGGAGCATCCTTATAGCAGCGAGCCTTGCCCTCTCCCTGGTTTCCTGTTCTTCCCGCTCCGGCGTTCCCCATTCCACGGAGGAGGTAACTTTTCAATCGGGCCGTTTCCGGGTGAAGGGGGAATTGAGGATTCCCCCGGGGGAGGGGAGACATCCCCTGGTCATCATGGTCCACGGCGACGGACCGGCCCATCGCTCCTATTTCTTCAAGTTGAAGGAGACCATCCTGCGGGCCGGTTACGCTACCCTGATGTGGGATAAGCCGGGACACGGCAAATCGACCGGTAAGTTCAGCGACGAAAATCTAAGGAAGGAACGGGCTCAAATCCTGGTGGACGCGATAGCGGCCATGAAGACCCATCCCGCCGTCGATGCCGGCCGTATCGGGGTATGGGGAATCAGCCAGGCGGGGTACGTGATACCGCTGGCCCTTTCCCGGACGGACGATATCTCCTTCATGATCCTGGTCGGGTGCGCGGGGGAGAACGGCATAAACCAGACCGCCTACCTGATAAGAAGGCAATTGGAATTCGCGGGAGTGTCCCCGGTGGAAGCCCGGGAGGCGGAGGATCATTTCATCCGGTTATTTTACGCTCAGACATTTGAGGAATATATCATTCATGCCAAACCGCTGTACGATAATCCGGTTCAAAGAAAATTGGGCTTCGTGTCGGCGCTGTGGGATGAGGAAAATTGGCGGCCGCACCATGAAGGGGAAGAGGGCTTTTTCGATCCCCTGGAAATCATGGAGAAGACGACCATCCCGGCGCTGGTTTTTTTCGGCGAGAAGGATACCCAGGTCGATCCGGTGCAGGGAGCGCGGGCATATAGAGAAGCCCTGAGCAGGGCGGGAAATGGAAATTTCCGGGTCGAGCTGATAGCCGGGGCGGATCACAATATCATACTCTGCGAAACGGGGAGCATGGAGGAGAGAAACAGGCGCAGCGGAAAAGGTTGGAGCAACTACGCCCCCGCCTACCTGGAAATAATGGAAGAGTGGTTGAAAGGGCTTTATAGATAGTCACTGGCAGCGGTCGGGCGGCGGAGTCTATCTCAATAAACCAAAACCCGGCATCTCTGCCGGCAAATTGCACGGCCGGCAGCAAGCGCCGCTTTTAGCCGCCCGCAGGCAGGCTATTGATTCAATGCGTATTCTACCGCTTTTTCCGCATGAATGGCGGTGGTGTCGAAGAGCCTTGCCTCGGTATCGCCTTGATTCACCAGCATCCCAATTTCGGTGCAGCCCAGGATTACCGCTTCGGCTCCCCGGACGGCCAGGGCGTCTATTATACGAAGATATTCTCTCTTGGAATCGCTTTCTATTTTCCCCAAACAGAGTTCCTGAAAGATTACTTTGTGGATAATCGCCCTGTCTTCTTCCTCCGGCACCAGGACATCAAGCCCGTATTTCCGGCTGAGACGGCCCTGGTAAAAATCCTGCTCCATGGTAAAAGCCGTACCCAGCAGCCCCGCCTTCTTGATGCCCCGCCTTGCAAGGGCTTCGCCCGTGGCGTCGGCGATATGCAACAACGGTATATCGATCGCCTTCTCTATC
This sequence comes from Candidatus Krumholzibacteriota bacterium, assembly GCA_016926065.1. Lineage (GTDB taxonomy): Bacteria > Krumholzibacteriota > Krumholzibacteriia > Krumholzibacteriales > Krumholzibacteriaceae > JAFGPI01. Next base: position 15,117 of record JAFGPI010000219.1, on the reverse strand, counting down.
TGGGGAGCGACCTTGTGCATGGTATTGGTGCAGATGACCAGAAAATCGGCCCCGGCGGACTGCACGCCCAGGGCGGCCGCAGTAAGTATTTGAGCCGTACATTCCCAATCTCCTTCGCGCTGGAGTTTCTCGATGGAAGCGAAATCAACGCTGTACAGCACTATCTTGGCGGAGTGCAGGCCGCCCAGGGCATTTTTTACTCCCTCGTTTATAGCCCGATAGTACCCAACCGTGCTTTCCCAGCTCATTCCGCCCAGAAGACCGATTGTTTTCATGCTGCCTCTCCCTCTATTTATCCTCGGTTATGCATTATAGATGAGAGCCCTCCAGGGGGGAAAGGCTAAAAAGGGAAAATAGGGAATAGGAAGGTGCCGATGCATCCCCTTCCAGATTCCCCGGACTTTTGAGTCCGGCGCGGGAAGCGATGCGGGAATAGGATTCTCGCCGATCGCCTGGCGCCGTACCAGGGCATCACCGCGAGGGCCCCCACCAAGATACTTCTTTATCAAACCGGAAAAATTGATTATAATGTGATATCACCCTGCCTTAACTTGTTAGCCGGGAGGTGCCCGCCATGCTCCTTAGAAAGATTTCATCTCTCTATCGTTTGGGTTTTACCGTGCTTTTTATCTTGGGATTGACCCTGCTCTTTTCCTGCGAGGAGCAGCCGACCGCTATCAGCGACGGATCGCCGGGGAGCGGCAATTATGATAGCGGGGAGATCGATCCCAATGCCAGCGAACCATTTCTGCTCGGCTCGGTGGTGGACCCCAACTTCGCCGCCGGGAGCATCGAGGTATGGGGAATGAACGTCTCCTTCGATTCCGAGCTGGGGATCGTGTCCTTCGAGGTGCGGCTTCTAAACCGCACCGACCGTACGATACCCCCTCCCATACACTTCACTGTAATCGATATCATCCCCGATAACATCGCCCTCATGGGATTCGACGGGGTCAGCGGGGACGGCTTTCCCTTTTTCGATTTCAGTACCAAGCTGGGGGACGATAACGTCCTGGAGCCGCAGGAATGGACGGAGTCCGTGACCTTGCAATTCCACACCGTTACCCCCCGGTCATTCGCCATCGGTTTCCGCATCGACCTGGGTCCCCCCCCGGGCAGCGGGATAATCTCCGGAGTGGTATTCCGCGATGACAACCATAACGGAATCAGGGAACGCTGTGAGCGGCGCGAACCGGGTATTCCCGGCATCACCGTGGCCCTGGAGAAACCGCTGGAAAGCGGTGAGATGGTGGTATTGTTGACCAAAACCGATCGTAACGGCGCGTACAGCTTCTGGGGGCTCAAGGCGGGCGTCTACAAGGTCTTTCTCAGTCCGGGCCTGGAGGGCTGGGAATTTACCACGCCCCATCCCCTGTTGATCACCCTGGTCCAGGGACCGGACGGAAAGGTGCAGGCTTTCTACGAAGCCCATTTCGGTCTTTTTCCCCTGAATCCGCCCCCTCCCGACAATATTTTCGGTCCGGTCACGGTGGGGCCCTTTATGCCGGTGGGAACGCTGCTCGATTCGACCTTTATAGTCGAGCCCTCGATTCTGACGGTGGTTTTTCACTATTATCTGGACGTTATGGAGCCGCCCTTCTTATTTCCCCAGCTGGGAGTAGTCGATTCCGCCGCGGCCTGGATCAATGACGAGATGGTTTTCAGCTACCACCGGGAAGATATGGTGGACTCGCTATGCTTCCCCTACCAGACTGTCCGGTTGCCCGAGGAGCTGATCAAAATAGGTGAAAACTCCATCCGCCTCTTCACCGACGGGAATGAATATGCGGCGCTGATGTGGCGTGTCTACCGGAAACCCTGAGCCGGTTATCCGCGGGGGAAGCCGATAATCGATCAAGGGACCGGAGAGGTCTTTTGGAATGGACCCGGGGACAGGGAACCGGATCGGACCATTGATGCGGGAAACACGTAACGGATCCGGTCAATCGCTGGCCATGATGAAGAGCGGCTTGGATTCAAAACTCTTGTAATAGGGCCTCAGCCGGTCGACGTTATAATATTTCTCCACGTCCACCACCTTTTTTCGGCTGGTCACCACTTCGATGGGAACATTGTCGTAGCGTCCGTCCTTGAGCGCCACCAGGCGGCCCGATTCTCCCTTGAGGACGAGGTTCAACGCCAGGTTGCCGAAGGCCATGGGCACGATCGAATCTATGGCGTCCGGGTCGCCGCAGCGTACCAGGTAGCCCAGCCTCTGGTTGATGACATTGATCCTTCTGCTATCGTGGAACTTGGGGGAGATGGCCTTCAGCTGCCGGGATATGTAGTCGCCGTTTCCACCCAGCTTTTTATGTCCGTAGGCGTCCTCTTCCTGTTCGGAGAAGGTCATTACTCCGCCCTCGGGCACCGCTCCCTCGGACACCAGCACCACTGAGTAGTGGCTGGGATTGGTGGACCAGTCTCCCACCAACAGCTCGCAGAGGCGTTCGATCTTGAACGGGTGCTCGGGAATGACGCAGCGGTTGGCGGCCCCCGCCATGGTGGGAAGCAGGGCGGTGAAGCCGGCGTAGCGGCCGAAGACCTCGATCACCAGGAACCTTTCGTGCGAACCGGCGGAGGTGCGCAGGCTGTGGGTCATCTGTATCGTCCGGGTGACGCAGGTGCTGAACCCGATGCAGTAATCGGTGCCCGGCACGTCGTTGTCCATCGTTTTGGGGATGGCGATCACCTTTGCCCCTTCATGATGCAGCCGCACCGCGTAACTCAGGGTGTCGTCGCCCCCGATGGGGATCAGGTAGTCGATACCCAGAAAGTCCAGGTTCTGGAGCACCTCCGGGGTCAGGTCGTTCACCTCGTCGCCGTATTTATCCTGCAGATGCGCGGGCACGTTGACTGCCTGAACGTGGCTGGGACGCGTCCGGGAGCTGTGCAGGAAGGTTCCCCCCGTGCGCCCGATCCGGTTAACCAGGGCCTCGCTCAGGAGGTCGTAATTCCTGCTGTTATCGGCTTCCCGGTCGCGGATGATGTCTACCAGGCCCGCCCAACCGCGGCGGATGCCTATCACTTCGTAGCCCTCGCGGATCGCCCGGATGGTCACTCCCCTAATCGCCGGGTTCAATCCGGGCACGTCTCCGCCGCCGGTCAATATCGCGATTCTGCCTTTTGTGGTTTTAATATTATTCATGTTCGGCCCTCCCTGCCCATTCATTCCCTGAGGCCCTGTTTTCGATACCGGACACGCGCGTTCGTGTCCTTACCATACTATACAATTCATCCCCGGTCTACTTTTCTATCACCGCCACGCTGTGGCGCCCGTCCATCTTGACGGTAAGGGGATCTTCCGTTCGGGCGTGGATGAAATAACCGGCGCGGGTAAGGACCGGCTGCTTCCTCAGCCATTCCCAATCGATGAAGCTGGCTCCGGAACGCGCGGAAACCGCGAAATACCCGACGCCGTTGGAGGTGACGTTATGGAAAAAGTGGGAACCGAGGGAAGCGTCGAAATGAAAGCCTTCCATTTCTACTTCGACGATCACCCGGGCGTTGGATATATCGGACCAGCGGACGGGAATCCCGATGAACCGGTCCCGGCTTCCCCATCTTCCCGGTCCGATAAGGATGTACCGGGCGCCGGAGCGGACGGCGGCCCGGTTAATCTTTTCCAGTTCGGTTTTCATTTCGACCGTTTTGGTCCGGTCGAAGAGTTCCGGATCGATAAAGATAATATCCCTGATGTCATCGATCACTCCGTTGCCCATGGCCCTATCGGAGTACAGCATCAGTTTCTCGTGGTCGATACTTTCGAGTTTGAAACGGTGATCCAGCAAGTCTCCGAGCAGCGGCTTGATCTGGAGGATATAGAAATTTCTTTTCCCTTCCCGGTCGGCATTCAGATCGAGGGCGAACTCTATCTGGACCGGCATACCCATGGAATTCTTGATGATGCCCAGAACCGCGTCGATGGTCCGGGCCAGGGGAAGATAGTTGTACTTCAGGATGGAGGCGAAATTCACTATCCGGGGGCCGCGGTATTGGATCCCGGTTCGGATACTCCCCGAATCGTTGTCCCAGACGGATACCGAGTAGTCGACCGTCCCGTCGGATTCCGCTTCCTCCAATTCCAGCAGTTGCAGGGTGGCGTTGCTGTTACCGGCGAGATCGAAATCGCCCGCTTGCAGGTTGAGCGCGTAAAATCGCGTTTGCGTGTCCTTCAGCATATCCTCCTGGGATATAAATTCCATTTCCGGGTATTTGGGGCAGAAGCGCCAGGACTTTTCTCCCTCCACCACGTATTTACCGAGGCCCACTCCCATGATGGCAATGCCGTCCTCCGGCTCCAGGTAGGAAACCGGATAGTAATTGTAGGACTGGGCCAGGCCGCTGATGTGGGGGTAGAAGCGGCCGTTGAACCGGTTTCCGGTAACCCGCTGGATAAGCACGGCCATTTTTTCATCTCCCACCTTGTAGTTGACCGCTTCCAGGTACGACCGGGCGGAATCGGAATAGACCGAAGAATATACAAGCTTTACCGCCTCTTCCAGCTGTCTCTGCCGGACTTCTATATCGGCATGGTTGTTGGGGAGAAAGTAGGTTTCATATATTCCGGAGAAGGGCTGTGATTTTGAATCCTCGAAAAGGCTGGAGGATCTGACCGCGAGGGGTTCCTTGACTTCCCGGAGAAAGCGGCGCAGCTTGGAGCGGAGCTCTCCGCTGAGGGAGGACCGCAGGAATAATTTTTTTATCAGTCCGTAATCCGCGCTCCCGCTGGAAATATCCCGCAGGTTGTTCTCCTCCATGAAACGATCGTATTCCTCGGTGCCGATTATGGCGGTGCGCGGGATCAAGATATTCACCTGCGGCGAGATGGAAAACAGATCGAGATTCTCCAGGAGCATATTGAGGAAGACCATCCCCCTCCCCTTGCCTCCCACCGAGCCGCCGGATAGCTGGAGCAGATTCTCTTCCCGGGGCTGGATCGCCTCATCGTAGAAGATGACCTTCCCCCGGGTCTTCTGCCGGTGCACTATGTCGCATATTTCGATCAGATGCAGGCGGAGATTTTCGTAGGAATCGAAGTCCGAAACCTTGATCGGCTGCATGTACTTCGCGATCTGTATCTCCCCCCGGGCCATCAGCCAGCTGGAGAAGTGGTTCTGGTTGGAGTGGTAAACCAACGATTCGTCGGGCACGGTATGCAGCAGGTTCCGGAATTCGGCCATGGAGCGAGCCGCTGCGATCCGGTTCCCCCTCCGATCCCGGAAGATGAAGTCGCCGAAACCGAGGTGGTTGAATATAAACTCCGTCAGGTCATGGGAGAGGTTATCGGAATTCTTGTCCAGGAAGGATACCCCCAGGTTCTGGGCTATCCGGATGTTATCGGGATTGGACGACTGGAGCAGGACGGGAAGGGAGTCGGTCCGGCTCTTGAAATATTCGATCAGTTCCTTGCCGGCCTTTTCTTCCATCCGGCTTGCCTTGGGGAACTTCACGTCGGAAATGACGCACAGCAGGTAATCCCGGTATTTCTCGAAGATCCTGACCGCTTCCTCGTAATCCTCCGCCAGCAGCACCTTGGGCCGGGTTCTCATCCTCAGGAGCTTATTCATCTCATCCAGGTTCTCGTCGGCGATGATCCGCTGTGTCTGCTTCATTATCTCCACGCTGAGGACCGGGAGGTACCGGGAGTAGTAATGAACCGAGTCCTCCACCAGCAGGATCACCCGCACCAGCCCGATGCGGGTGTCGTTGTCCACGTTCATCCGGTCCTCGACGTATTTGACCATGGCCAGCAGGACCTTGGCGTCGCCGTTCCAGGTGAAGACGCGGTCGAATTTTATCGACCGGTCGTCCTGGTTCTTGATCAGCTCCAGGTCCTTGTCGTCGCTGAGGAGGAGCAGCACGGGGAGGGAGGGATTGTTTTCCTTAATTTTGCGGCACAGTTCAAAGGGTGTCATCTCGTCTATGCGGGTGGTCAGGATGACCAGATCGAAACTCCTCTCCTCCAGCATCTCCAGGGCCTGTTCGCCGAAGGCCACGCTGGTCACCCGGGGGGCGGTGGAGAGGTTAAGCTGGTAGTACTCCCCGAAGAGAAGTTCGGTCAGTTTCCCCTCCTGCTCCAGGATAAAGGCGTCGTAGATCGTCGCCACCAGGAGGATCTCCCTCACCCGGAACTGCATCAGATCGTGATAGATCTCGTTGTCCGATTTATGACTGGTGAACAGCTTGGAGAGCATCTCCTTGTACATGACGCGTCCTTTTCGGCCGGGCCGCTCCGGCGCAGTGCCGGGCATATTCTCCGGCCGCTTTTCCGGTGGTCCCTTCCGGCGGACCCTTCCTCAGTGGCGGAGATGGATTCAACTGCCGCCCACCACATCCTTCACCGTAGCGATAACGTATTCGATTTCTTCGTCGGTGAGTTTGGGATAGAAGGGCAGGCTGATGGTTCGCGACCCGATATCCTCCGCCCGGGGAAACATGCCCTCGCGGTATCCGAAGTGTTCCCGGTAGTAGGTCATAAGGTGCAGGGGGTGGAAATTGATCGATACCCCGATACCCCGCCGCTGCAGTTCCTTCATGATCGAATCGCGCCTGGCCGGATCGACCAGGATGGTCAGCAGATGCCGGGCGTGTTCGGCCTCCTCGCGGATCCGGTGCAATTCGATGCCTTCCCATCCGGAAAAGGCTTCGGTGTATCTGAGGTAAATCTCCCGCCGCCGCTCTAGAAAAGTATTTACCTTGCGGATCTGCTCGTTGAGTATGGCGGCATGAATGTTGTCCATATTGTATTTCCATCCCAGCACATTTATATCGTACTGCTGGAAGTGGTCGGTGTAACGGTCGACGGCGTTCCGGTCGAATCCGTGCAGCCGCAATTTCTGCAGGAGTTCGTATTGCTCCAGGTTCTTTACCGAGATCGCGCCCCCCTCGCCGGAGGTGATGTTCTTGGTGGCGTAAAAGCTGAAACAGGCGAAGTCCCCGTAATGCCCCGATTTTTTCCCGTTCCATTCGGCCTCCAGGGCGTGGGCCGAATCCTCCACGATGAAAAGCCCGTGTTTGTCGGCGATCTTCCGGATCTCGGTCATGTCGCACATCTGCCCGTACAGATGCACCGGCAGGATGGCGCGGCTGCGCGCGGTAACGGCGTTCTCTATCGCCGCCGGATCTATGTTGGCCGTGGCCCGGTCCACGTCGACCAGCACCGGTGTTCCTCCGGCCATGAGGATGCTGTTCACCGTTCCGATAAAGGTCAGGGGAGTAGTTATCACTTCATCGCCCGGCTTTAATCCCCCCGCCAGCAGGGCCAACTGCATGGCCGCCGTGCAGCTGGTTACCGCCGCCGCGTAGGGAAGCTCCAGATACCCGGCCAGGCGCCGCTCGAACTCGTAAACCTCATCTCCGATGGTGAGGAATAAAGAGTGCAGCACCTTGCTTACGCGGCCGATTTCTTCCTCTCCCAAGCTGTGCTTGAAGAATTCGATCTTTTTCAAACGGACCTCTCCTTTTTATTCCGGAGGGAGGAGAACGGGGTTCCTCCCGCCGACCCGGCGCCCGGGATGCAAAAGAGTAAAGACGGCAATTCTTTATTCTTCCCCCGTCTTTACCCGGTGGGGATCGACGTGAATTAGAACTTTATCTATATCCTCGAACCTGGTGGTCAAGGCTTCGACCACCTTGTCTATTATAGCATGCGCATCCTCCACTGTCATGTGGGGATCGACCTCGATATGCAATTCCATGCGGATCAGGTAAGCATAGTACCTCGCCATTATATCGTGGCATTCCAGCACTCCGGGGACCTTCAACACCTCCCCGGCGACTTTCTGAATAAATTCAGGGGAGGGGGAGGTGTCGATTATCTTCTTGATGGCAAGGGATAATATTTCAAAAGTCATTTTGATGATAAAAAACGACACCAGGAGGGCGGCGTACAGATCGAGCACCCTCAGGCTGGGAACGAAAACCGCCAGCGATACACCGATCAGGGTGGCCACCGAGGACCAGGCATCCGAGCGGTGATGCCAGGCGTTCGCGATCATGGCCTCGCTCTTGATTTTTTTCCCGTGCCTCACCGTTACCTGGTATAGAACCTCTTTGGAGATCACGGAAATGGCGGCGATTATTATGGTAAAGCGGTGGGGGGTGGTAATCTCCCCGCGGTACAGGGCGACGACTGCGTCTATTCCGATCCGGGCCGCCGCCAAAAAAAGCAAGACCCCCACTCCGATTGTGGTCAAGGTCTCTATCTTGCCGTGGCCGTAGGGATGGTCCTGGTCCTTTTCCTTGCCGAAGAAATATAAGCTGATAAGGACCAGAATATCCGAGATCAGATCGGTCAGGGAGTGGATGCCGTCGGCCAGCAGGGCCCGGCTCTGGCCGTAGCGAGCCCCCAGTATTTTCAGGGCGATAAGAACCGCGTTCACACCCATGCCGGCCAGGGTGATACTGCGGCCGGACTTGATCGGGGAGTGAGAATGATGTTCGTGTCCACCCATTATTTACGCCCCTACTGGAGTGATCCTTTAAAAGCCTCTCCGGCAGGAAGGCCGCGGGTGAGCCGGGAGGGTTTCTTTGTTTACTCCCCGCCGGAGCGGATTCTCCCCGCCGGTTAAAACAGACGCGGTCCGCCCACCGGATTGAAAAGCGCCCGCTGAATATAAAACGGCGGCTGACTCCATACCATCAGAATATATAAGTATAGGAATTCCGCGAATATGTCAAGACGCCCCGCCGGACCGCCAGCGGGAATGGCATGAGGTGCCCCGTCAATGATATAAGTTATCCGTGATATTGACTAATGCCCTTAATTGTTATAAATTTAACATGAGGATTTACCCCACCTGCCGGAGAAAAATATAGCTCAGGAATGTGTTTAAAAGATTACCGGAAAATGTATTTCACTTCAACGTCACGGGATAGCTCTCGGGAGTGTATATGAATTCAACAGCGTACCTGGCCGGAAGAAAAAGACTAAATTGTAGCTCCAGCGGTGGCAGGTCGATACTTTGGGCGGGGGCCCTGTTTCTATCCTTTTTTTTATCCGCCTGTGCCGGAGAGGAATCCGATTCACCGGTCGTGCCGATAATCCCCGCGGTCGGTGACACAATCTTCGTGGATGTCGAGCCGGACTACGCGGAGGTGCGGTGGCATCTGACCAAGTCCACGGGCGCCTACAGCCATTACGGGTGCGGAGACGAGGTCCTGACCGGTATGAGCCCGGGTGAATATAACCTGAGCTGGATCTACGAATACGGTTGGGTTTCGTCCAGTCCGGAGCTGGAGACGGCCGAACTGGTAAAGGATAGCATCCTCACCTTCCAGCGGACCTACATGGCTCCCGATCCGCCCCTTCCCCTGAAGATACTGTTCTTGGGCAGCAGCTATTTTGGCTACAACGATATGGTGCAGACATTCATCAGTTTTTGCCAGCGCGCCGGCAAGGTCCTGGCCCTGGATACCCGGATCGTGGGGGGATACCGCATAGTGGACCATGTAAACGACTATAACAGTATCTACAAGATCAAACAGTGCGAATGGGATTACATTCTCCTCCAGGGGGGAGCCCAGTGGCTGTCCCTGCCCAAGTGGCACCATGAGGTTGTTCCCTATCTGGAGGCGATTCGGGATACCATCTACCAGAACTGTTCCCATACGCGCATTATCTATATGATGCCGTGGGCGTACGAGGATGGGCTGACGTGGATACCGGGGGAAATAGACACTTGGGAGATAATGCAGAAGAATCTTTACAAATACAGCCTGCAGGTGTCCAACAATCTCGGCCTGGGGCTCGCGCCGGCCGGCTGGGCCTGGTACCGGGCCATAACCGGCGGTTATGAGTACAACCTCTATCTTCCGGACAAGAGCCATCCCTCGGTCTACGGCTCCTACCTGCTGGCCTGCGCCCTGTACATATCGGTGTTCAAGGAAGAAGTGATTTCCAGCGCCATTGATCCCAATCGTTACATCGAGTTGCAGGAAATCGCCGGGAGAACGGTTTTCGACGATTTTAACCTATGGAATATCGCCTGTCCGAGATGATCCACCCTGAAGCTGGAATTGATCTTATAGCCGGATTCTTTCGATCCTCTTTTCTCAAAAGTGATACGCGCTACCGCAGGTACACCACCTTTCTGGTCTGCCGGTACTTTCCGGCCTTTATGCGGCAGAAATATACGCCTGAGGTGACCTCCCGGCCGGCGTTGTCCCTACCGTTCCAGACGGTGGTGTATTCCCCGGCGGCAAGGGATTTGCTTTCCAGGATCCGGACCAGCCTTCCGGCCGTATCGTATATCCTCAGGTCCACCTGCTGGCGATTGGCCAGGGAATAGGTTATGTTGGTAACGCCGTTGAAGGGGTTGGGGTAGTTTTGCCTTAAAGCGGTGATGTACTGGGGTACGTCTTCTTTCTCCTCTTCCTCCTCTTCCCCGGTTCCGGACAGGTCCCGGAGGGTGAAGAAATTATCGCTGATATCCTCGCCCTGGTTGAGGGAAGGATCGAAAGCGGTGATCTTGACCAGGCAGGAATCGGAATTTATCGAGGTCACTATCCACTGGAAGCTCGAATCGTTCGGTTCCCCGTGTCCCAGCAAGGAGTATTCGGTTCCCCCGTCCTGGGAGAGCCAGATACTGACCGAGTCCACCCCCACGTTATCGGTGGCGATCCACTGCACGGTCATCGTATCTTCCAGGTCGAACAGCTCTCCGCCGTTGGGATAAGAGACGGTGACCTGGGGATCGGCAATATCCTCCCCGGTGGTGCAGGCTTCCGCCTGGTTCGAATATCCCCCGGCGTATCCGGACAGGTTAAGGGCGTTGACCCGGTAACGCAGGCATCCGTAGACCGGAACCTGGAGGAAAGAGTCGATGGCGGCCTCCACCGTGCCCAGGAAATTGGATTCATCCGGCAGGAACCCATCACCGGAGCTTCCGTAAACCGCGTAGTAATCCACATCGCCTCCGGCCGGTTCCGTCCACGACAGTTTTATCGTGGAATCGTTGAGGGCGGTCGCCGTCAATCCGCTGATATAATCGGGAGAGGCGAAGAGGGAATTCGCGCCTCCGAAGGCTCCCTGGTCCGTCCGGGATCCATCGGGATCGGCCCCCAGCAGCGGATCCCCGGTGTCGATACCCCCCGAATGCAGGGCCAGGTGATAATCAAAGGCGGTGGTGTCGGCGTAATGGGGATTCCGGCTGGTATTGGTGGAATCCGGAACCAGCACCAGCACGTCGCTGGGGAAATTACCGAAAGTGTTGTTGTACTGCATCGTAATATTGGCCGGATTAAATGCCTGGATGCCGTTTTTGCGGCCAAAGGTGATCTGATTGTTTCTGATATCGATCGGTTCCATTGCGCTCAGCAGGATATTCCCCCCGCTGATGCCGGAAATATTGCGGTCCACCGTATTGTTTACTATGCCGCCCCAGGTGCTGTCGGCGTAAATTCCTCCCCCCAGGAAATTGGCCTGGTTCAGCGCTATGATGCTGTTTTCGATTTCCAGGCTGCCATGGGCAAAATAGATGCCCCCGGCCGTGCTGGAGGAAGTGTTTTCCCGGACAACGCCTTGGGATAGCTGCAGGGCGCCGCGGTCGCAAAAGATTCCCCCGCCCTGGGTGGCCACGGCGTTGGCCGATATCGTGTCGGAGGACATGGTCAGGGGGCTGAAGAAAGCGTAAATTCCTCCCCCCTTGCTGTATCCAGTGTTATTGCGTATGACGTTGCTTTCCATGGTTACCGTGGAATGCCGTAAATACAATCCCCCCCCGAATTTGTTACCCGTGTAACCGGCAAAAGGCAAGGACCCGCTGATCCGGTTATTTCGAATGTCCGCGGTTGCCTGGTAGAGGTAAATCCCCCCTCCGCTCTGGGCCCGGCAATCGATGATGGTGTTATTTTCCAGGTACAGGGTGCCGTTACAGACGGCTACGGCGCCTCCGGCACTGAAAAGCGTGGGAGTGGCGCTTCCGCAATCGTAGAAGATATTGTTCTTGACTAGGGGAGAGGAGTTGTAGGCGAAAACGCCTCCCCCGTAGACCCCGTAATCGGGGAGGAACATCTCCCTTCCGGTTCCGCCGGTCAGGGTGAAACCCTCGATACCGCAGACACCGGAAGATATATTCATGAAAGAGACTATCGCTCCCGCCGATTGAAGGGTGGTCACGTAGTTGGCTGGATCGTGGATTTCGAATTCGGAGTCCCAGCCTCCATAAAGATGCACCGCGGTCTCCACGGTCACCGGTGAAGAATAGGTAGCTCCCTCCACCATTATGGTATCCCCGGGGAAACTGGCATCTATGGCGTCCTGCATGTTCTGGGCGGCCCAGCGGGGGAGGGAATAGGGGAAGACATTCCCACCCGTGGGGGAGACGAATCTGTAGGGGGGGCCTTGAATGGTAAAATCGCCATCGCTCTCGTCCACTCCGCCTACCTCTCCCTCGAAATAGGCCACTACTTTAACCCGGGCGGTACGCACCGGAAGCTCCGGCACGATCCACTGGTAGGAGGTGGAGGTCCCCTCCAGTCCGGTAACGATGGTCGAATCGAAATTTTCACCGCTGTTCAGGCTCAGCAGCACGCTTATCGAATCAGGAACCTCCCGGGAAGTGGTCCAGGTAATATCGTATTCGCTGCCTACCGCCAGGGTATCGCCCCCGTTGGGGTGGGTCACCCGGACATAGACGATGCTGGGGATATAGTCTATCTGGTAGGCGTCCCGGCCGATACTGCACACGCCGTATTTAATGTAGCCGAATCCGTTTGTTCCCCAGCTTTCGCCCCAGCTGTTCTTGATGATCCAGGCTCCTTCGCCCCCGCAGGCCATGTCGCTCCAACCCACTATGATCACGGCATGGTTGGGCGTATCGGTGTGAACCTGGTCGTAACATCCGCTGGTATAGCTATAGAGATCGTCGTGCGCGAACATCCCGCAGGCCACCGGCCCGATTTCGTAGACCGCCTGTTTTATCTGATCGACGATATTCGGTACGCTTACCGCGTCGGAGATCTTGGCCTGGGGCTCGCAGGAGGTCTGGGTGCAGGGGATGCCGTCCTGGGCCTGGTAGGGCATGCATGATTCCTTGACTCCGCCGTAGTCATAAAAGACCTGGTAGGCGGAAATCAACCAACCGCCTCCGCACCCATGTCCATAGGGATTGCAGGCCATCACCGCCTGCTCCGATAGGTCCAGGATGCGATCGTCGAAGATACGGGCATGCGCCTCCAACTGCGCCGTGGCGGCGAAAGCCCAGCAGGATCCGCATCCTCCCTGATTTCGGGCATCGGTCACGCCGTCGTAATTGCGCCAGTCGAAGGAGGTGGGGAGGGCCAGGGTATGCGCCGGGGCATAGACCGGAAGTCTGTCGCGTATTTCATCCGGCACCGGGAGATATCCCAGAAGTTTTTTCCTCTCCTCCGGGGGAAGGGAGGCAGCCCAGGTTTTTCCGGCCACCCAGTGCTGGCCCGCTTCCTCGATCCTCTTGTTGATTTCGGCTATTCTTTCATCCAGGCTTTTTTCCTCTTCCGTAAAGCCGGCAGTGGCGCCGATGGTGATGAAGAACATACAAGCCAGTAAAGTTAAAACCAGGATCATTCTCCGATCGGTTCTCATGACGCACGCATCTCCTTGCTTGAAAAGGTGGCGGAATGAATCAAAAAATCTATGAATCTCGGTGACCTCAAAAGGCTATTTTTCCCCCTTCACTATGGCCGGGCGATAAAATTCAAATCCCCGCGGCGGGATTTTTTTGCAAAAGTCAAGCCACCGGAAAGGCATTATTATTGTATGGCCAATTACTTAAAATATAATAAGATGTGAGCTATAATCAAACAAGCGGTTTTTCTGGCAGGGTCTTTCACCCATCTGCATGAAAGAAATATCTTCCCCCCGGGGCGATATGGCGGGTAGGGCAAAATCCGCCTTGGAATGGCCGGGATAATGTATTATACTGTCAATAGTTCAATGGAGGTGTTAATAATGCGGGAAAAAGTGGAGAAGGTACTGGAAGAAATCAGACCGAACCTACAGGCCGACGGCGGGGACCTGGAGCTGGTGGCGGTGGAGGACGGAGTGGTAAAGGTCAAATTGAAGGGCGCTTGCGCCGGATGTCCCATGTCGCAGATGACCCTGACCTTCGGCATAGAGAAGGTTCTCAAGGAGAGGATTCCGGAGGTGACCAGGGTGGAGGCGGTGCCGTTCGACGCTTGAACGAAATAATGGCTATCTGACGGGGGAGCCGTTTTAACGGTTCCCCTTTTTTTTGTCATATTTTTTGCAATTACCGGAAATGAGTGAGATGACGGAAGTTGCGTTGCCGTAAAGGAGTGCATTATGCAGCGCCTCAGGACAATGTTGCCCCTATTTGCAAGCTTTCGCGGCCGGAAGGAAAAATCCTTTCGGCGCCGGTTGGGAATAGCCGGATTCACCCTGCTGGAGCTCTTTATCGTGTTGGAGATCATAGGATTTCTGTCCACCATCGTGATGTCGAATTACTACCGGTCCAAGAAAGCCGCTCAGGTGGCGGTGACCGTGCAGAATATCAAGAACGTGCAGATAGCCCTTACCTCCTATTTCGCCATGGAAGGTAAATTTCCAGCCTCCATCAATACGATCTGGCTGGATTTCTATGGAGGTAGGGTTCCGGTCGATGTCGAATATATCGGAGGTGCCACGGCGGGGAACCAGGATGGCTGGGATTTCTTCATGAGCCACAGCGTCGATATACGTTTCAACGGCCCCAGCCAAACGGAATACGCCATGCGCAGCAAGGAAAACCTGCTGCCCTACGCGCTGTATGTATACGGGGACGCCGCCACCTCCGCCAAGATCGTGCATTGAGCGCGGCCGGGCCCTTTCCGCGCGTTGAAGGATACGTCGCACCGCCGAAAAATCTTATCCCCTTATGTCCGAAATCTCTATTAAACCGGGGAGCCGCTGTAATATCATGGTGGCGGGCCGGATTGACCACCGTTATATTTTTTTTGCGACCCCTTGCCCGGCCAGGGACCGGCCGCCGGCGGCAGGCCGGGTAGAAAGGTAGTGTCCCGGTTTCGCCGCGCGGAGTGTACGCCCCTGCCGGCCGATATTTAGAATAATGAAAAGTGATAGAGGAGGTAATCGGGTTGCTGATTTTTGATGCGCACTGCGACACGGCCACCCGCCTG
>JAFGPI010000218.1 GCA_016926065.1 Candidatus Krumholzibacteriota bacterium | reverse complement strand
TCCTCCAGCATGGCCTTGCGGCGGTCTCCGAATCCGGGAGCCTTCACCGCGGCCACCTGCAAGGTGCCGCGCAGCTTGTTCACCACCAACGTGGCCAGGGCCTCCCCTTCAATATCCTCGGACAGGATGAGCAGCGGCTTGTTCAACTGCGCCACCTTTTCCAGGACGGGCAGAAGATCCTTCATGGCGCTGATCTTTTTGTCGTGGATCAGGATATAAGCGCCTTCCAGGACCGTTTCCATCCGTTCGGCGTCGGTGACAAAATAGGGGCTAAGGTATCCCCGGTCGAACTGCATACCCTCCACGATATCCAGCTCGGTCTCCATACCCTTGGCCTCTTCCACGGTAATCACTCCGTCCTTCCCCACTTTTTCCATGGCATCTGCTATCAGCTCGCCGATTTCCGGATCGTTGTTGGAGGAAATGGTGGCCACCGAGGCGATCTCTTCGCGCTTGCGCACCTGTTTGGAGCGTTTTTTGATATATTCCACGGCGGCATCCACCGCCTTGTGGATACCCTTTTTGATGAACATGGGATTCGCGCCGGCGGTGATGTTCTTCAATCCCTCCTGGATCATCGCCTGGGCCAGAATAGTGGCTGTGGTGGTACCATCCCCGGCCACGTCCTGCGTCCGGGTAGCCACTTCCTTTACCATCTGCGCGCCCATATTTTCCCATGGATCTTGCAGTTCTATCTCCTTGGCTATCGTCACCCCGTCATTGGTGATGGTGGGGGAACCAAATTTTTTATCCAGAATAACATTGCGGCCCCGGGGTCCCAGGGTCACCTTTACAGCGTTAGCCAGGATATCCACGCCCGCTTTAAGGCGATCCCTGGCATCAACATTAAATTTAAGCTGCTTTGCCATTGATATTCACTCCTTTCAGCAGGTTTAGATCACTGCTAGAACATCGCTTTCCCGCAGGATAAGATATTCCGTTTGGTCTATGGTGATTTCGGTTCCCGAATATTTACCGTAAAGCACCCGGTCCCCTTTTTTAACCTCCAGGGCTATCCTTTCCCCGGTAGTCTCGTTCAGGCGACCCTTACCTACGGCCATGATCATGCCCTCCTGGGGCTTCTCCTTGGCTGTATCCGGAATGATGATCCCGCCTTTCTTTACCTCTTTGGGATCGATGGGCTTTACCAGGATCCGGTCAGCAAGAGGCTTTATTTTCATGTCTACCTCCTTTTTATTTCAACGCCTTAGCACTCACCATGCTAGACTGCCAGAAGTGAAAGATAATATATTTTCAGATGAAAAAAATATCAAGGAAAAACTGTTAGATTTTGAAAAAATTTTAAAGGTTGGTTTCCGGGATGCCGGCATTGGTGCCGTAGAGATAAAACAATCCCCGGTGGACCAGGTCGGGATCGAGCAGGCGGGGCTCTTCCAAAAATCGATCCAGGTGCTCCGCGTCACCCCCCGTGATGATAGTGAAGGCTGCAGGACCGAGCACGCGCCGCGACCATCCCACCAGTTCCTTTACCGCCCCCCCCCAACCGTAGAAAACGCCCCTGGCCATCGCTTCCGCCGTATTCCTGCCGGGAGGGGGTCCCTCCACCGGGGTAAGCCCGATTTCGGGCAGCGCCGAGGTTCCCCGGTGAAGCGATCTCAACATCATGTGCAGCCCCGGCATGATGGCGCCTCCCGCGAAGACCCCCCGGCGGAGAAGATCCACCGTGACCGCCGTGCCGGCATCCACTATCACCGCCTCGGAGAATCCTCCGGCCAGCGCGCCGCAGGCGGCACAAAGCCTATCCGGGCCCACCGTTTCCGGATTGTCGATATCCAGCTTGAAAGGATACCGCAGTTCCGGTCCCACCCTCAGTATCCTCTCCACGCCCGCCTCTTTCAGCAACGCCAGTAGCTCCCCGGACCATTCCTGGATCACACTGGAAAATATCAAACCCTCCGGTTGATTTTTCTCCAGGATTCCGGAGAGTTGCTCGAGGCCGCCTCCGCCGCAGCGCCACCGCTGGATCAGTGAGTTCCCGGAGAAGAGAGCCGCCTTCAAGTAAAAGTTGCCCCTGTCCAGGGTTAGGACCGGTCCCACCATCACCCCTTTCTGAGTGTAAGATCTCCCGCGGAGAAGATTTTCTCCTCCCCCTCGATCTCCAGAATGGCATATCCCTCAACCGTCACTCCCACCAGCCTCCCCTGGAAAAACCTTTCCCCCCGGTCGAGGCAAACATCCTCCCCCCGGTAAAGCAATCTGCTCTGGAGGTCCCACTTAAAGGCGGCGAAACCTTCCCCCTCCCACCTTTCGTATAGCAGGTTAAGCTTACCGAGAATCCGGGATAATATCTCTCCCCGGTCAAACACCTTATGGGCCGCCATTCTCAGCGAAATGGCGACCTCCCTTAAATCTTCCGGAAAATCCTCCCCTTTTTCATTCACGTCGATCCCCATCCCCAGAACCACATAATCTTCTCCGCTTTCGGCCAGTATCCCGGCAAATTTTTTATCCCGCAAGTAAAGATCATTGGGCCATTTGATCATGATTCCGGGGATAATCTCATCCAAGGCTTCACAGGCGCTGAGGGCGAGCAGCGCGGTAAGGCTTTCTCTCCCGGAGCGCGGTCTGAGGATTATGGAAAAAACCAGGCTCCCCGCGCCGGTGGAAAACCACTTCCTCCCCTTTCTCCCCCGGCCCTGTAGTTGTTCACCGGCCACCAGCACGGTACCTTCGACGGCGCCCGCGGAGGCCAGGGCGGCGGCGGCGGTGTTGGTCGAGTCCACCCTCTCGCGTACTATCATCACCGCGCCCAACCGATTCTCTCCCAGCCCGTCCCGCAACCGGACCGGATGAAGGTCGGGCGGCAATCTCCTCGTAAAATCCCCCCCTTCCCGAACCATCAATCATCCACCTCTTCCACCTGCAGGCTGAGGTCGAGGGTCCCGGCCGCGGCGGTTATCGCTCCCACCGAGATATAATCCACGCCGGGCAAGGCAAATCTCGACACATTCTCCAGATTTATACCCCCCGAGACTTCTATCTGCACCGGAGAGCCCTCCCAACTTCCGATTTCCTGAAGAGCCCGTTTTATTTCCTCCGGATCAAAATTATCCAGCATTAGGCGGGCGGGGCGGTTTTTCCTCAGGGCGCGCAGTTCCTCCAGGGAAGTAACCTCTATTTCCGCCGCGGGCAGGCTTTTTCCCAGCAGGGAGGCCGCCCGGCGGATGCCTCCGGCGGCCCGTAGATGATTTTCCTTGACCAGAATGTATTCCTCCAGATTATTCCGGTGATTTTTCCCTCCCCCGTCTATTACCGCCTGCTTTTCCAACTGGCGCAGTCCGGGTACGGTCTTTCTGGTATCCAGGATGGTAACTCCCGTATCCCGCAACCTCTCCACAAATTTGGAAGTAACGGTGGCGATACCGGAGAGGTGGGCGAGAAAATTAAGCGCCGTCCTTTCTCCGGAAAGAATGGCCGCCAGGGGTCCGCGCAGAAGCGCGACCACCGATTCTTCATCGACCCGCCCCCCGTCCCGGATCAACGGCCGGTAATCCACCTTAGCGTCCAGCAGGCGAAAAACGGTTTCCGCGCAAACCTGGCCGGATATCACTCCCCGAGCCCGGGAGAGGATCGAGGCCCGTCCCCGGAGGGTCCGGGGAACCAGCAGGGCGGTGGTGGTATCGCGCCGGGCGGAATCTTCCTCCAGCGCTATTTTGACCGCCTCTTCAATCTTTTTGTCTAGATTCGGCACGTCCCCTCCTCCTGAGCTGGTTCAATTTTATCTCTTCTATCCGGTCCCTGATACTGGCCGCGTTCTCGAAACGCAGGGCCTCGGCTTCCTTCCTCATCTCCCTTTCCAGCCTATCCAGCAGCCGGGGATCATCCATACCGCGGGGGACAAAGAGATCCTCCTCCGGGGCGACACCGGCGGCCGGCTCGGACTTGGCGTCCGCCACGGAGGTCACCAATCTAATGTCCTCGATCGACTTGATGATGGAGCGGGGAGTAATACCGTGTTTGCGGTTATATTCTATCTGTTTCTTTCTCCGCCGGTTGGTTTCGTCTATGGCCTTGCGCATCGAACCGGTCACATTATCGGCGTAAAAAATCACTCTTCCCCCGATATTCCGGGCCGCCCGGCCGGCGGTCTGGATAAGGGAAGTCCGGGATCTGAGAAAACCTTCCTTATCGGCATCCAGCACCGCCACCAGGGAAACTTCGGGCAGATCCAATCCCTCGCGCAAAAGATTGATTCCCACCAGTACGTCGAAATGACCGTAACGCAGATCCCGCAGTATTTCGATCCTGTCCAGGGCGTCGATATCGCTGTGCAGATACCTCACCTTGATATCCATATTGGATAGGTAGGAAGTCAGGTCTTCCGACATCCTCTTGGTCAGGGTGGTTACCAGGATCCGCTCCTTTCTATCCACCCGGGATCGAATCTCTCCTATCAGGTCATCCACCTGCCCCTCCACCGGTCTTATATCTATTTCCGGATCCACCAGACCGGTGGGACGGACTATCTGTTCGACCACCTCTCCTCCGCAGCGTTCCAGCTCGAATTCCCGCGGCGTGGCGGAGAGAAAAATAAAGGATTTTATCAAATCCTCGAACTCTTCGTAGGTCAGCGGCCGGTTATCCAGCGCCGAGGGCAGGCGGAATCCATGTTCGATAAGGGTCTGTTTCCGGCTCCGGTCGCCCCGGTACATGGCTCCGATCTGGGGAATGGTTACGTGGGATTCATCTATCACGGTGATAAAATCCTCCGGAAAATAATCAATCAGGGTAGCCGGTCTCTCCCCCGGTTTTCTTCCCGTAAAATGCCGCGAGTAATTTTCAATACCGTTGCAGTAACCCATCTCACCCAGCATCTCAATATCATACCGGGTACGGCTGTCCAGCCTGCGGGCCTCAAATTCAAATCCGTGTGCCTTCAGCTCCTTGATCCTGGCATCCAGTTCCTCCCTTATTCCCTGGATGGCCTTCTCGATTCCCTCTCCGGAAACCACGAAATGGGAAGATGGGAAGACGGTGATTTCCGGGGCTCGGCGGAGGATTTCCCCGGTAAGGGGATGAACCACCGAGATCCTCTCCACCTCCTCTTCGAACAGCTCTATGCGGATGGCTTCCTCCAGATAGGAAGGCCGCAATTCTATGGTATCTCCCCTGACCCGGAAATTACCCCGGGCAAAATCCACATCGTTCCTCTGGTAGCGGATATCCACCAATTTCCGGAGCAGGGTTTCCCGGCCGATCGCCTCTCCTTCGGAAAGAGAGAAGGTCAATTTGGAAAATTCGGAGGGGGAACCCAACCCGTATATGCAGGAAACGCTCGCCACCACGATTACATCCTTCCGGCTCATCAGGGAACCGGTGGCCCGCAATCTTAGGCGGTCAATATCCTCGTTGACCGAAGCGTCCTTTTCGATATAGGTATCGGTGGCGGGTAGAAAGGCTTCCGGTTGATAATAATCGTAATAACTGATGAAATACTCCACCGCGTTATCGGGAAAGAGGCTCTTCAATTCACCGTATAGCTGGGCGGCCAGGGTCTTATTATGCGATATGATGAGGGCCGGTTTCCCGTAGCGGGCGATCACGTTGGCGATGGTAAAGGTCTTGCCCGATCCGGTGACACCCAGCAGGGTCTGATATTTTCTGCCCTGGTTAAGGTTTTCCAATAGGGCTTCCACCGCCTGCGGCTGATCACCGGTCAATTGGTAACTAGATCTGATCTTGAAGAGGGACATTTTTATCTCAAACGGAAGATTCAGAAAAACTCGCCCTTTAGCGGCTGATTATTCCTTCCCGCGCTATCCGCACGTTCTTCTTCACTTCTCCCTTGCGCCCCAGGGTGGGCAACCTCTGGCCATCCAGAACCAAGGAAAATCCTCCGGCGTTTCCTATGGTCTTGAATAAAAACATATCGGTGGCGCGGAAAGATTCCTGTTGCCCCGGATAAAGGATAAAATCCCGTAAGACGCTGTCCGGCTCGTTACCGGTCCGGGTATAGATCACCAGGTCGAACCAGGTGGTATCACGGGGATTGGCCGTCACCCGCAGAACCATCGGAGGAGGAATATCCGATATGGGGACAGAGGCAGCGGGAGTGGCCTCGGCACCCGCTTCCGTCTTATCTTCGTTCCCCCCTGAGGCGCCTTCCGGGGGGAGATCGCTCGGGGTGGAAAGATCCGCGGCGGCCTGACCGTTCTGCCCCCGCTCCTCCCCCGCGGCCGCCGCACCTTCCTCCGTTTCGTTCACGCGGGGAAGATCGGAGGGCGGCGTCATTTCATCCTCATCCTTTACACACCGGTTTATTATCAACACCAGGGCTATAATTAAAACCAACGCGGGCAACACATAACGTTTGAAGATGGCCGGCGGGACCACCTTCTCCTCCACTATCTGTTCCTCGATCTCCCACAAATCACCCTTGCTTTTATGCGTCTGCCCGGTCTGCACTTCGTACTTGCTCAAAATGTGCTTGGCGTCCAGTCCCAGCAGCAACGCGTAGGAGCGTAAAAATCCCCTGACATAAACCTTGGCCGGGATGGCCTCGAAATTATCCGTTTCCAGATATTCCAGGGTCGTTTTGGGTATCTTGGTTTCCTGGCTGACTCCCTCCAGGGTCAGCCCGGCTTTCTCCCGGGTGGAAAGCAGCACCTCGCCAACCGTTTGTTCTCCGCTAACTTCCACCCGCGGGGAGGGAGCCTGGCGCTGATCCTTTCCGTCCTCTTTCACTTGAGATCCTCCAGTATTCTTTCAATCCTGTTTTTGCGGTCGCTCATCTCCGCGAACCGGGCTTTTTCCCTTTCCACCACATCGCCGGGGGCCCGTTTCCGAAACTTTTCATCCTTGAGCCTGCGGTCGATCTTCTCACAATCCTGGGCCAGTTTCTCCAGATCTTTACCCAGCCTGGCTTTTTCCGATTCCAGATCTATCACTCCCTCCAGGGGCAGATAGATATCGATGAGGGCGTGCCCGGCCGCCGCGCAGGCGCCCGGTTTATCCGCGTCTTCGGCTATATCCAGCTCTTTCACCCGGGCCTGGGACATTATCTGCTCCCGGAACGGCGAGAGCCGCTGGGGAAGGGAACGGCCCGACTCGCAATTGATGATTACCTTGATCCCCTCCCCCGGGGGGATGTTGAAGCTCTGCCTGAGATTCCTTATGCTGGTTACAATTTCGCGAAACAGCTCCACGTTCTCATCCAGAGAACGGTCCCGCAGATCATCCGGCAATCCGGCGAATCGATAGCGGGACAGATAGGAACGCTGGGGAGAGAGCATGCTCCAAATCTCCTCGGTAAAGAAAGGCATCACCGGGTGCAGCATTATCATCGATACCCCCAGCACCACCCGGGCCGTTACCGCGGCACCGGTAGCCGCAGCTCCTCCTCCCTGGAAAGCCGGTTTGGACAGCTCCAGATACCAGTCACAGAACTCGTGCCAGAAAAAATCATAAATGGTCTTGACCGCCTCGTCAAATCTGAAGGCCCCCAGCTTTTCCTCGTATTCCCCGAAACGGGAAACCAGGCGGCTGATTATCCACCGGTCTGCCCAGCCGAAGTCAATCTTCCCGTCCGGAACGGAAGCATACAGGGAATTAAATAGTCCGGTGACCGGGTGCCGGACGGAGGGAGGATTCCCGCCCCCGAAGAGGTTCCGGTCTCCCTCTCCCTGCCCCAGGATGAACCGGGTGGCGTTCCATACCTTGTTGGCGAAATGTCTACCCACCTCGATTTTCTTTTCATCGAACATCAGATCCTGTCCCGGGGGAGAAAGCATCATCAGGGTGAACCGCAGGGCATCGGCTCCGTTACGATCGATCAGATCTATCGGATCGGGGGAATTTCCCAGGGACTTGCTCATCTTGCGGCCCCGCAGGTCCCGCACTATGCCGGTGATATAAACGGAAGAGAAGGGAATTTCTTTCCTGAACTTCAAGGAAGCCATGATCATTCTGGCCACCCAGAAGAAAATGATGTCCCCACCGGTCACCAGCACGTCGGTGGGATGAAAGGTCCTCAGATCGACCGTATCCTCGGGCCAGCCCAGGGGAGAAAAGGTCCACAACCAGGAAGAGAACCAGGTATCCAGGACATCCTCGTCCTGAACCAGCGCGGTTTTGAGGCATTGGGGGCAAACCTCCGGGTCCTCGCGGTCGACTATCTCCGCCGCACATTCCCGGCAGTACCAGACCGGAATACGGTGCCCCCACCAGAGTTGGCGGGAGATGCACCAATCCTTGATATTTTCCATCCAGCTCAGGTATATATTCTTCCATCTTTCCGGGAAAAACACTATCTCATCGTTTTTTACCGCTTCGATGGCGGGCCGGGCCAGGGTCTCCATCCGCAGAAACCATTGCCGGGACACGGTCGGCTCGATAATCGAACCGCAGCGGTCATGGTGGCCCACCGCATGGTCGTAATCTTCCACCCGGCGCAATAATCCCCGGGCCTCAAGTTCCCGCAGAATCTTCTCCCGGGCCTCAGCGATGGGTAATCCCTCGAAACCGACCGCCCGTTCATTCATCCTGCCGGTCCTGTCTATTACCACAAAAGGTTCCATCTTATGTCTCAATCCGATCTCGAAATCGGTAGTGTCGTGAGCGGGCGTAACCTTGAGAAATCCGGTC
>JAFGPI010000217.1 GCA_016926065.1 Candidatus Krumholzibacteriota bacterium | reverse complement strand
CCGGCCGTGACCGGCGAAGGTATAGGTTCTATTACAAAGGTCGGTTCGCTGGAAATTACCGGAATGCCCTCGCTGGTCATCCCCTCGATCCCGCCATCCGATTCGTCTATTACGGTCAGGGTGTGCGTTCCCGCCCTGCCGAAGGCGAGCGCGAAACGGCCCTGCCCCGCCTGCAGCGATCCTCCCACCGGAGTGGAGGCGGTGGGATCACTGGAAACGATCCTGACCAGGTCCGCGGCCTCGACCAGGTTCCAATACGGGTCGGTGGCGTAGACCTCCACCTCCAGGTTCAAACCGGTCGATTGCACCGCGGGAGAACCGGTTATTCCAGTTATGGTCCCGGGAGAACGCCGCTGACCCGGCACCACGATCTGGAGCCGGGAAAAATCTCCCGGGTGAACGGTGAAGCGGTTGCTGTAGCCGTTTAGGGCCTGATTTTCCTCCAGGGAAGCGTAAAGTCTCACCGCGCCCTGGCCGGAGATCGTCGTCTCATCGGCCAGGAAAAGAGTGACGCTACCCGACCAGAATCCCTCTTCCAGATACACTTCCGCGGGCGAGAGACGGCCCTGGCCGGTACTGGTCACTTCTTCCAGGATCACCGGCCCGGCAAAGGCGGTGACCCGGTTTCCTCTCTGGTCCACCGCCGCCAGCTCGACCGCTGCCGGCGAACCCGCGTACTGTTCGGTCCCCAGGGAGGAAAATACAAAACCGGACAATTCCCCCTCTCCCTCCATCACCGTCACCGGAGAGGACACCCCCAGGCGATGCTCGTAATCGGTAAGGTCTTCGGCCGTTACGGTAAACGATCCCGCCCGGTTAAAGGTCACCGGCAAGGTGAGCTCCCCGTTTATCAGGGGAGCCGCGGCGGGAAGATCGGCCGTACCGTCGGTAGTGGTCAGCCGGATAACGTGTCTGACCGATTCCACCGTGTTCCACTGCCCGTCGCAAACCCGCACCACCACCGGGCAGGGAATCCCCACTATCTGCACCCGGGGGGTTCCGGTTTTCCCGGTCTCGGTGCCCGGAGCGGGAAATTCTCCGGGAAGCAACACCTGAATATTACGGTAAGGGCAGGCGATTTCGGCGAAAACGCCAGCCGTCAAAAGAACCAAAAGGGCGGCTCCGCACCACAGGGCGGCAATGATCCTGAAGCTTCTACGGGTATATCCGGGAACCTTACGCACGATATCCACCTTTTTTTAAGTAAAACCTCTGACCGAGCGGGAAAGATCCGCGCTGGCCTTCAGATCCACCAGGACCAGAATCGATATTTCTTTACCTTCCCAGCGGCAAGTCATATGCCACCGGGGGGGTAGCCCGGAACCGCCCGCGATAAACCGTATAAATTGAAAATCAATGCCCTCTTGGAGGCATAAAGGGGACGGGGGGTGGTAATTTTTTTCCGGGGGCGCGGCCCGCCCCCTGGAACTGATTTTCCCATGACCGGGAAATTTTTTCGGTCAGGCCTTGCCCCGGCGAATTGGTGATCGAATCCGGTTGCCGGATGAGGCCGGTGAAAATTGCTGCTCCCGGTCTACTCCCGGGCGGTGGGACTGCCGCGGCGGGGGAAATCTATGCCGTTTGCGCGAAGACAGGGATTGAAAACGCATATCTGCGGATTCCGGAACTGTATCCATGCCCTAAGCGCGAAGACAGGGAGGACCCTATGCAAGATTAGGGAAGGCGGGAAAGGGGGCAGCGGCGAGGTAATGAATGGCGTTCAAAACGAAAAAGGCGGTGGTCATAGGGCCGCTTACAGGCCCGCCAGAAAGGACTCGGTTTCGTCCTTTATATAGGCCATGAATTCCTGTTTATCAACGGACAGTTCCGATACCCGGCCCAGCTTCTTCCACTCCTCCTGGAATCCTCCACGCACCTTCACCAGCACCACGGACTGATAGGTGGCCATGAAATCCTCGATAAAATGCTCATTCTCGGCCCGGTCAATATTTATGAAATTGCCCTCCAGTTTTCCGGACTCAAGCTCGGCGGCAAAATTGTTCTCCACCGTTTCCCTGGTATAGGATTCGATATTTTTACCGGTAGCGGAGCTTTGATTTCCATAGAAGTAATAGAGCATTACGCGATCCGGCAATTTTCCGCTCTCCCCGCCGGATGTACCGGGGGGACCTTCCCCCGCCGCTTCGTGCCGCTCCTTTTGACCGCTAGTATGGACCATCAAAATTACCGCGGCCGCCAATATTAGCGACAGCGCAATGGCTATAATCACTCGGGGATTCATTTTTCCTCCGCCCTCTTTTTATCGAATAACGCCGGAACTTCAACTTCCGAGCGCCAGAGCGCTCCGCCACTCCCCCCGGATCCCCCCTGAGGTCGCGATGCCGCGCTCAAGCGCCGATGGGGAGAGTATAATACATTCCGGAGTTTAATGGCCACTCCTAACCGGGGCAAAAAACACCGGCCCGGGAGTTAGGAAAAGTGATCTAGAGGGGGGTGTTCCCGTTCGGCTGTAGTTCCTCTTTCATCCCGGCGAATTCCGCTTCCAGCTCTTCGAGCAGCGCGGGGACCGCGGAGAGATCTTTCGCCTTTCCCGCCATTTCGATCCGGAAGGCCAATTCCTGGATGTTAACGGCCCCGATCGTTCCCGCCGCGCCCTTCAAGGTATGAGCGTTGAAGCGGACGTCTTCGGCCTTGTCGACCTGGTGGGCGCTTCTGATGGCCTGAAGATGGGTGATGGTATCCTCAAAAAATATATTCAGGAGATGGCCGCACAGTTCCCGGTTGCCGCCTATCTTTTCCAGCAGGAGATCCCGGTTGAATTTCCCGGCCGTCCGCCTCGCCGGTTCGACTGCCGCTTCCCGGACCGGGCTCTCCGGCGGTTTATCCCGGGCAACCGCCGGGGCTTGGTGGCCACTCGTTCCGGGCCGGACACCATCCTCCCGTTCGTCCCGCATGCCCTGGGCCTGCGGACGATCTTTCTCTCCATTTTCGACGATCAAATCTCCAGGTACATTTTTCAATTTACACGCCCCTTCACTTTCTCCGGACGCTGCCCCTAACTTCACCGGAGCCAGAGCTAATCGACTCTATTCCCCCCTCTGTCCGCAGTGTGGCTTTGTTCCTCTACCGGAGAATCCTTACCGCGGGGTGGCCCCTTGCCCCTGCCCGAAAACCTTTACCGCAACTCGGTCCAGGCCTCCCCCCGGAAAACCTTTCCGCGATCCGGCCCCCGGCACTTGCCGGAAAACCGTCACCAATCCTTTATCGGGTAATAAAACCAGCGGTTTAGGAGTATTTTTTCGGCGCGGTGGGCCTTCCGGGGAGCGGTGATCTTGCTCGGGCCCCGCTTAGGTTTTTTCGATCCATCCGTCCAGGAGCTTTATGATCCTTTTGCCGAAGGAGGCGTTCTTCTCCGAATGCGTGGCCTGTATAATGGTGGTGCCCTGATGGTTAAGTTTCCGGAACAACTCCATGATTTCCTCGCCCTGCGCGGAGTGGAGGTTGCCGGTCGGCTCGTCCGCCAGGATCAAACGCGGCTTGGCGATAATCGCCCGGGCCACCCCCACCAGCTGCTGCTGCCCCCCCGAAAGCTGGTGCGGGAAAAGGTCCTTTTTCCCCACGATCTGGAACCGGTCGAGGATATCGCATACCATGCTTTTGCGCTCGCCCCCCTTGATTTTCTTGTAGAGCAAGGGAGTTTCCAGGTTCTCATACACCGTCAACTCATCTATCAGGTGAAAGCTCTGGAAGACATATCCAAAATATTTCTGGTAGAGGGCCGCTCTTTTTTTGTCGTTGAGCTTATGCACCCGCTGATCGAGGAAATAGTACTCGCCTTCCGATGGAGAATCGAGCATCCCGATAATGTTGAGTAAAGTCGTCTTACCGGCCCCCGACGGTCCCATCAAGGTAATAAAATCACCCGCCTCCACCTCCAGGTCGATGCCGCGCAGAACGTATGTCTTGACGATTCCCGCGCTATAGTACTTGGCGATATTCCTGAGTTTTATCATCGATCGGTTCCCTTTCCGTGCCGCCATCGAAGAGGGGCTTCCGTTTTCCCTCCCGGGCGAACAAGTCACCCCTCCGGTCCCATCCCTCTCACCCTGTTATATGATCTTTTTCAGCACTATGCTGGTGGAAAATATCTTTTTCCCCCTGCGAATCTTGAGTTCCAGCTGTTTTCCCTCCTGTATGAACAGATCCCGCAGCCGGTCATGATCATAACCGCGGAAGTCATTTCCCTCCAGGGAAATTATAATATCCCCTTCCCTGATCCCGGCCAGCGCTCCGGCGGAACCAACGATCACGCCGCGCACCTCGCCGAGCCTTTCCGGCGTGCGGTCGATCGTTAATCCCGACATGTTGAACTCGAAGGGAGTGCGGAAATATCCGTTCGGTTTGAGAAATACGCGCATACGGCTGTAATCGAATACCGCGTTGAACCTGCGTAGGATTC
The DNA here is from genome assembly GCA_016926065.1 of Candidatus Krumholzibacteriota bacterium. GTDB lineage: Bacteria > Krumholzibacteriota > Krumholzibacteriia > Krumholzibacteriales > Krumholzibacteriaceae > JAFGPI01. The sequence continues at coordinate 841 of JAFGPI010000217.1, read as the reverse complement.
CGTTGCCCAGAATTCCCCGGGGTCTTCCCTCTCCCGATCCCCGGCTTAAACCGGGAAAACCATGGAAGGCGGTGACGATGTTTTCCAAGTGGAAAGGACCCAGCCGCAATCGTTCCACCCGGCCCATTTTGCCCCGGATATCTCCATTCAATCCCCTTCCGATATGGGTTTCCACGGCGTTCCAGGGAGGACCAATCCCTTTCTCCTGGTGGGGGAAAAGATGCAGGGAATGACCCGACCCGGTGTCCACCAACAAACGGAACTGCATTCTCGGCCTCCGTTCGAGCTTTATTTCGGCCTCCACCATCACCAGGTTATCCGGGCCCCGGTACAATGGAACCTCTTTCCAGGTATCGTCCACCAAGGCGGAGGAAGGATCGATGAGCTTGATCATTTTTCGGTCATAGTCTATCTCCACCACGCAGGAGCCGAAGACGGTCAGTCCCATGACGCCGTCGTCACCGGTGTTCATCCCGGATCCGGTCGATAATACCCTTATCGGCTGTTCGGGAAACTCGATCCCGGGCAGGGAAATGGTTACCGTCTCGCCACAATCGACGATCCGCCCCTCTCCCCCTCCCGCTCCCCGGGTCCGGGACTTTCCCCGGTAATCCAGTCCCAGCTCCTCGCCCAGGTCCGGATCCAGCAGCAGTATTCCCGGCTGGGGCATCCCGGTATCCAGGGCGATATCCAGCTCTCTCGAGCCGTTTATCCTTACCGGCAGAATGATGGCGTTGTGCCGCATCTGGAAGGGTATTCCCGGCGCGCTCCTCCCCCGCTCGTACCGGGGTGCCGGGAGGGACGGACGCCGCCTTTCCGCCGCGGCCTTATTCGGGGAATT
>JAFGPI010000216.1 GCA_016926065.1 Candidatus Krumholzibacteriota bacterium | reverse complement strand
GAGTCGAATTATGCCCGGATTAAGGCTATAGTAGAAATGGATCAGTGAAATCCTGGAATTCTACGCGGAAAAGCTGTCAAGGAAAAAGCCTAAAATCATTCAAAAAAATATTATCAATGTATATTTTCTTCCCGCATGCACTTCCCACATACAGAGAGTCTTAGTGGAGTGAGTCCGTTGACCGGAGCTTCTTGGAATACACTACCCACATACAGGGAATCTTAATAAGAGGGGGATCTTTAAAACAACAAGCGTCATTTACAAAAAGGATCCCGATAAAAGGATTATTTATAAAAAGGCTCCATCTACAAGAGAAATTTATCCCGATATCCCGGGCTGGTAGTAGACGGGTAGGGCCACATTCATCTCGCCTTGACGCCGCAGGATTAATCCTATAATCTGACCCTGTCGTCATGGCGAACGGACGGCTGCCGGTAGCGTCCGCACGAGGGAAACCGGTGGTCCGACCGCGCCGGGCGGCTTTTTACGACAGCCGGTAACACGCCGATAAGTTAAAATCCGTATCGGGCCGGCCGGGATCGCATTTAAAGGTACAAGTTTTGCATTAGGTTTACCCGGCGCGCCAGCTTAAACCGGCACTTAATGGCGGAAACTGAATTCGGACCGGACCGAATGCCCTCGACACCGTCATATACCAGAGAGGTTTTGAAACCATGAGTCTGGTTCAAGATTCCTTCCTCCTCTCGCCCCTGCAAAAAGGGATGCTGTTCAACGCCCTGTATGAGCCCCGAGCAGGAATCGATATTACACAGATGGTTTTCAATCTTCGTGAAAAAATCGATATCCCGCTCTTTAAAGAATCCTGGAACCGGGTGGTGGACCGGCATCAAATTTTAAGGGCCGCCTTCCGCTGGGAAGGGCTGGAAGATCCGGTCCAGGACGTCTACGACCGGGTAGCTTTTCCCATCGAGGAGATCGATCTGCGGAATCTCAACGGGGCGGAGCAGGAAAAACGGATTAAAGATATCCTCCAGGCGGACAGATCGCGGGGATTCGATTTAAAACGGGCTCCCATTCATCGGCTGGCCATACTTGACCTGGCTGAAGATTACTATCGAGTGGTCTGGACCTCGCACCACATCCTGCTCGACGCGTCCTCGATTGTGATCGTGCTGATAGAACTTTTTAAGATCTATGAGGCCGCCCTGATGGGGCAAGATCCGGAACTGGAAAAACCGGTTCAGTTCGAGCAATATGTAAGATGGTACTATAACAGCGATTTTTCGTCCACTCCCTCTTTCTGGAAAAAAACCCTGCAAGGATTTACCAAACCGGTACCGGTGGGAGTCAAAACCGGCCGGGAAGAGGCGGACGCGGCCGGGCAGATGGTCTTATTCAAACAGGCCTTTTTTCCGGACGAGCTTAAGGATCGGATCTCCGAGGTATCGAAAGAGCAGGGCGTCACGCCCTACACCATGATCAAGCTGGCCTTTGCCATACTCTTGAGCCGCTACAGCGGGGAAGATGATATAGTCTTCGGAGCGGTTCTGGGCAACCGAAGGAATACCGTTCCCGGATCCGAAAGGATTGTGGGATTGTTTATCAACAACCTGCCCGTTAGGGTCAAGGTCGATCCGGATAAGAGCGTGGCGCAGTGCCTGCGGGAAATCCGGGAGCTGCAGGTATCCTCCCGGGAGCATATCCATGCCCCCCTATTTGAAATCCAGAAGTGGAGCGACCTTTTCCGGGGTTCAACCCTGTTTGAATCCTTTATTAATTTTTTCTACCAACCATGGGACGCAGCGCTGGAGGCCGCCGACGGCAAATGGAAGAGCCGCGACATAATTGCCATTATGAAAACGAACTATCCGCTCGGATTCATTGTGGGGATGCTTCCGCACTTTTCGGTAAGATTCAACTATTCTCCGCAAAGGTTCGATGATTCAGCCGTCTCCAGCATGCTGGCGCACATTCAAAAAATTCTGGAAAACATGGTGCAAGATCCCGAACAGCCGATCGGCACTCTGGATATCCTCACCGGGGAGGAGAAGGAAACCCTGCTCCGGGGCTGGAACCGCACCGAAAAGGAATACCGGTCGGACGCATGCGCGCATGCATTATTCGAGGAGCAGGCCCTGGCCCATCCGGATAGTACGGCGGCGATTTTCAGACAGGAGAGAGTAACCTATGGAGAACTGAACGCCCGGGCGGAGGCCCTGGCCCGCGTCCTCCGCTCCCAGGGGATCAAAAAAGAAACCTTCACCGGCATCTGCCTGGATCGTTCACCGGAACTACTGGTCGCCATACTGGCCGTCTTCAAAGCGGGAGGGGCCTACGTCCCCCTCGATCCGGCCTACCCCGCGAGCCGCTTTTCCTTCATCTTCGAGGACACCGGAATGGGGGTGCTGTTGACCCAGGATAGTTACCGGGAGATCCTTCCGCCCTTCGAAGGTAAAATCATATTCCTGGATGCCGAGGATTATTTTTCCGCTTCGGCCGCGGAGGGAATCATTAGCGGGGAATCCTCACCGGGAGATTCAGCATACCGGATTCCTCCTTCCGGTCCGGCCGGAAAGACCGAGGATGATAAATCCTCGCCGCTCGAACACGATTACCGGATCCCCGCCCCCGGTCCGGAAGGAAGGGCCGGAGAGAATGAATCCTCGCCGCATGATACCGCCTACCTGATCTATACCTCCGGTTCGACGGGAAAACCCAAGGGAGTGATGGTGGAACACGCCAGCCTGGTCAATTTCCTGTTCTGGGTCAGGGATGACCTTTTCGGCGAAGATATCGATCTCATGCCCGCTCTTACCACTCCGGCCTTCGACGCCTCCCTGAAGCAGCTTCTCGGTCCGCTGATCTGCGGAGAGGAGGTCTGGCTCATCCCCCAAGACCTGGTGCAGAATCCCGGCCAATTGCTCTCCGCCATCGGGCGGCGGGAAAGGATTGCTCTCAACTGCGTGCCCTCCCTGTGGGAGGTGATGCTCGATCTCATCGAATCGGGACAGGCCGCCGCTCCGGTCGAAAGCCTCCGGGCCCTCTACCTGGGAGGGGATGTGCTCAGCCAAGAACTGGCCGACAGGACCTTTAAAATCTTTCCGCGCCTGAAGCTTAAAAATACTTATGGCCCCACCGAATGTACCAGTCTCTGCATCGTCGGCGATGTCCTTCCCGGGAAACCGATAACCATCGGACGGCCCATCGCCAACGCCCGCATCTACCTGCTCGATAAGCACCTGCGTCCCGTCCCCCCCGGAATCCCCGGAGAAATCTATATCGGGGGAGAAGGAGTGTCCCGGGGTTATCTTAACCGCCCCCGCCTAACCGCCGAAAAGTTCATAGACGATCCCTTCACCGGCGAAGAGGGAAGGAAGCTCTACCGGTCGGGAGATCTGGGCCGTTACCGTTACGACGGAAATATCGAGTTCCTGAGAAGGATAGATCTGCAGGTGAAATTCAGGGGGTTCAGGATAGAACCGGGCGAGATCGAAGCGGCCCTCCGGGAACACCCCTCCGTCCGCGAATGCCTGGCCATGCTGCGGGAGGACCGGCCGGGAGCCAAGCAGCTGGTGGCCTATATAGTCGCTGCGGACCGATCCCAGCAGGTGGAGGAAAACTGGCGCGAATTCCTGCGGACCAGGATACCGGAGTACATGATTCCCACCGCTTTTGTATACCTGGACGCCCTGCCGCTCAGTCCCAGCGGAAAGGTCGATAGGAACGCCCTCCCCCAGCCCCAGCAGCGTCGCGCCGAAAGGGAGGGCGGTTACCGGGCTCCGCGCAACGAGGCGGAAAAAAGGTTGGCCAGGATATGGGAAAAATTGCTGGGAATCAGTCCGGTGGGCATCGACGATGATTTTTTTGAACTGGGAGGCCATTCCCTCCTGGCCGTCAGGCTGTTCGCGCAAATCCAAAAAACGTTCGGGAAAAACCTGCCCCTGGCGATCATCTTCGAGGCTCCCACCATCGCATTGCTGGCCGGCCAGGTCAGCGATCAGGACTGGCAACTATCGGGAAAATCGTTGGTGCCGATCACCTCCGGGGGAAGCAAACCGCCGGTCTACTGCGTGCACGCTTACGGGGGCGGGGTGTTCTATTTCCGGGAACTGGCCCGGCGGTTGGGCAGCGATCAGCCATTCTACGGTTTGCAGGCGGTGGGATTGGACGGTAAGCAACCGGCCCTGAGAACGGTGGAGGAGATGGCCGAGCGCTATATTAATGAAATTCTGGCGATCCAGCCCTCCGGCCCCTATTACCTCTCCGGCAGATGCCTGGGGGCCTACATCGCTCTGGAAATGGCCTGCCAGCTCCGAAAGCGGGGAGAGCAAGTGGCCTTTCTCGGCATACTGGACAGCTACTGGACTCCCAAATCAAAACCGACGGAAAGGAACGAACTAGCCGACCACCGTTATATCCTCTCCCGCCTGCAACCCCCGCTGAAAATCGTCTATATACTCACAAGAATCGCAGAGAAATTCATCAAGGCGAAAAACCGCCTGGGAACTGAGATGTGCCGCGGATACTTCCAGCGGGGAAAAACGCTGCCCGATTTTCTCCGGAATTTCTACATAAACACCCTGCTCCCGGTGATCAACCGCCAGGCGGAGTTAAACTACACCCCCTCGACCTACGACGGCAAGATCACCTTCCTGCAGGCATCGGCGGAAACCGCCCGGGACCCGCGTTCTTTCTGGGGCAAACATACCACCGGAGGATTGGAAGTATACCTGGTGGAAGCCAACCACCGCGACATCCTGGTCGAGCCATACGTGGGCAGGCTGGCCGACCGGATGAACGAGGTGTTGAAAAAGGCGCGGATCGAATCAGAGCAAGCGGTTTCAGCCTGAACTATTTTTTCCCCGACGCTCCGGTCTCGAAGATCTTCGAGCAGAATTTTCAATAGGCTCTAGGTGAGAAAGGGGATCACCGTGATACTCGGGAAAACGAAGAACGTTTGCTCCTTCCGGTAGGATTGAAACCTATAAGATCGATCTCATCCGACCAGGAAAGAAGAACGCTTGATCCTCCCGGCAGGCTTGAAATACACAAGATCAATCTCATCCGATTCGGAACTAAGAACGTTTTAGCCTTCTGGTAAGCTTGGAAACCATCAGGTCGATCTCATCCACACCGGAACGGACCATAATCACGAAGTAGATTACCAGGTAGGCACCGGAGAAGATCATCGCTTCGGCCACATCGTGGATGACCACCAGCCTGCTGGCCAGCAGGATCGGCAGGGTCAGAACCACTCCCCGGACAATCTTGAAGATTTTATTCCACATCGCCAGTTGCGCAAACGAAAGCTGGTAGATACTCATCATTTTCCGGGCCAGAAAACCGGAGAAAACCAATATCCCGATAACATACGCCAGGGCGGGCGCGATAATGCCGAGGGGGCGGAAAAGGATTAAAATAAGTCCGATGTTGGTGACCAGATGCAAGACATTTCCCAACACGAAATATTTATTCCGGTTCATGGCCCGCAAGGGGCTGGCCAGGTCGAAGCATTGCAGCGGCATGAGGAAGAGATAGATCCTGAAAAGCGGCACGGACATAAGATACTTCGTGGTGAAGAGGGTCACGATCACCGTTCGGGAAAAATAGAGAAAGATGGTAAATACCGGGAATACCACCGCGCACAGCACCACGGTCGCTCTTTTCCACAAGGTGATCCTATCTTTTTCGTTGGCCTGCGTCATTTCCGGAAATAGAACATCCATCAAGCTGGCCCGGACCATATTGATAATCGGCACCTGATAGTTACCGATGCTGTAAATAGCCAGCATATCCGCCCCCAGGGTGGTCGACACCACCACCCGGGCCAGGTCGGTGTTGATACGGGTGATCCCGCTGGAAGTGCCGAGGGGAACTATATACCGGAGCTGTTCCCGTAGAAGCTCCCGGTCTATATGAGGAGTGATCAACCTCACCGACATGAGGATAACGAATAAGCACCTGCAAGCCTCGAAGATCACCAGGGTCCAGATGACCGCCTTCACGCTGCGGGTGATATAGGCTACGATGATTATCGACATCATTTGCAGCAGGGTATGGGAAGCGGAATAATAGAGAACGTGATCGGCCCGTTTGCGACCCAGGCAATAGCTCTCAAAATACTGGAAATTGATAAACAAAAAGATGTAGATGATCAGCGGTTTGACGAAATCGTAGCTGGTCCGGGAGAGGATAAGGTTCCGGCCCCCGTATACCGCCGCCACACCCACCAGAGAGAGAATGAAAAGCATAACGGCGGTGTTGGTGACGCTCTCCCTTTCCTTGTGCGGGTGTTTGGGTATAAAATAGATGAGGTTGGTATTGACCGAGAATACCAGGATCATGGCGATCAGATAGAAATAGAGTATGAATTCCCGGTACTGCCCATAGGAAGTTACATCGAATATTCGCGCGAAAAATATGGGGGACAGCATCCTCAGCACCCCGTAATTCAGCACCCGGCAGATAACGAGGATGACCGTCCTTTTGGTCAGTGATGTCAATGCCTGATTCCTCTCCGGTTAACTGCCCCACATACTATCTCTCCTGCCGGCAAAGAAGCAAGAAAAATGAAAAGTTACGGCATTATTCCCAGTGGAAGGAAGACCTGTTTCTCCTCTGAACGACATCCGGCCATGATCTTCGTGAACACCCCCTGAGCCTGATCTTCTTGCACACCTCCTGGATCTGATTTTCGTGGACATCCACCGGATCTGACTTCGCGGAAAATCATCAAACCTGATTTTGATGGACGTCACCCGGACCCGATCTTCGCGGACATCGCCTGGGATTGCCCGGACCTGATTTTCGTGGACATTCCGACCGGCTTAATATATTACTTTACCCATCCGGCCGTTCCGGAACCCGAAGCATCGACCATGGAGAACGCGGCGGTTGCGTTTTGACTCGGAAGCCGCGTTTCGATCCGGAAATAGCGGGGTGAAACCGGTCATTTTCGATTATATGTAGGTAGCGCCGCCGCTATCCGGCCTTAACTACGGTTATTTGCCGTTCCTGCATGGAAAGGGAGGCGGAAAATTGGAAAGTATCTTTGAAAGAATAAAAGCCGACGGAGTCAAATTCATCGAACTGGAATTCACCGACATCTTCGGGACCTTAAAATCGATCGAGATCCCCGTGGAATGCCTCGACCAGGCCCTGGAAAGGGGCATCTGGTTTGATGGCTCCTCTATACGCGGTTTCGCCCGGATCATGGAAAGCGACATGTATCTCATGCCCGATCCGGGCACCTACGCCCTGCTGGCGGTGGACGATGATTCCCTGAAAACCGCCCGCTTCATGTGCGACGTCTACACCCCCCAGGGAGATATTTTCGAGGGCGATCCCCGGGCCGTACTCAAGCGCATCATGGGGGAAGCCCGGGATATGGGCTACGTATTCATGGTCGGTCCGGAAGTTGAATTTTATCTGTTCCGGAAAGACGAGAACGGCTCGATCTCCACTCCCGAATTCGATACCGGATCGTACTTCGACAGCTCGGCCAAGGACATCGGCAGCGACATCCGTAAAGAGATCATGGCCGCGCTTAAGGCCTTCGGCATAGACTCCGAAAGGGCCCATCACGAAGTGGGGGTGGGTCAGCACGAGGTGGGATTCAAGTTCGGCGACGCCCTGGTAACGGCGGATAAGGTCATTATCCTGAAGAAGATAATCAAATCCATCGCCCATAAATATGGACTGATAGCTTCCTTCATGCCCAAACCTCTTTTCGCCAAGGCGGGGAACGGCATGCACTGCCACTGCAGCATTTTCAACACCAACGGCGATTCGGTCTTTTATCACGCCGACGATGAGCATAAACTCTCACCCCTGGCAAAAAGCTTTATCGCCGGACTGCTGCAACACATCAAGGAAATGGCCGCTATCACCAATCCCACGGTCAACTCCTACAAGCGCTTGGTCTCCGGCTATGAAGCGCCGGTATATATCTGCTGGGGCAGTAAAAACCGTTCTTCCCTGGTGAGGATCCCTCACTTCACCAAGGGCCGGGAATCCTCGGTAAGGGCGGAACTCCGCTGCCCCGATCCCAGCGCCTCTCCTTACCTGCTGTTTGCCTCGATCCTCAAGGCCGGTCTGTACGGTATGCAGAACAACCTGGAGTTGGCCCCGGAGGTCGAAGACAGCATGTACACGATAACCGGCAGTGAGCTCACCAAGCTGGGGATCGATATCCTCCCCCAGTCGCTGGAGGAGGCGGTGGATTACTTCCGGTCCAGCACCCTGATGAAGGAACTGCTGGGAGAAGATCTCTTCAACAAGTACGCGGACGCCAAGGAGAATGAAGCGCGGGAATTCAAGGCCGCAGTAACAGACTGGGAAATTGATAGATACATCGATAAATGTTGACGTCCGCGGGGGCCTGAGGAAAGAGATGGAACCTCCGAGGTAGAGGTCTCGAAATATTCATTGAAAAACCGTCCCCCGCCTATTATAAAAGTAAAGTGACCCCGGGTCGTCCGGGCGCGTTTCGTTTGCATCCGGTCTTTCCAGGCGGCCCCGCCGCCTCGGGAAAAAAGCATTTCCTGGAATGTTGCATGCGAAGACCGGAATCCCCTATTCAACCGGAGGTTGGAATTGAATAGAATATCGATTTTTCTCTTTACGGGGCTTATTTTAACGTCCGCCGCCGTTACCCGACCGGCGGGGGCCTGTACCAATTTCCTCATCACCAAGGGCGCCTCGGCCGACGGTTCCACAATGATATCCTACGCGGCCGACTCCCACGTCCTCTATGGAGAGCTCTATTTTACCCCCGCCCGGGATCACATCCCCGGTTCGATGCTGGACATATACGAATGGGACAGCGGCAAACACCTGGGGCAGATCATCCAGGTTCCTCACACCTATTCAACGGTGGGGCTGATAAACGAACATCAACTCTCCATCGGAGAGACGACCTGGGGTGGCCGGTCCGAACTAGGGGATAGTACCGCCATAATTGATTACGGCAACCTTATGTTCCTGGCCCTGCAGAGGGCCCGGACCGCACGCGAGGCGATCGAGGTCATGGGCGACCTGGTGGCCCGTTACGGCTACTATAGTTCCGGAGAGTCTTTCTCCATCTCTGATCCCAACGAAGTTTGGTTCATGGATTTGATCGGTAAAGGCCCGGACAACCAGGGAGCGGTCTGGGTAGCGCGCAGGATCCCCGACGGATATATCTCGGCGCACGCCAACCAGGCCCGTATCCGGCAGTTCCCCCTGAAGGACAAGAAAAATTGCCTGTACGCGCCCGACGTCATCGATTTCGCCAGGGAAAAGGGATATTTCGATGGACCGGACAAGGAGTTCAGCTTCGCCGACGCCTACGCTCCACTCGATTACGGAGCCCTGCGTTTCTGTGAGGCCCGGGTTTACGCCATGTTCAACCGGGCCGCTCCTTCGCTGCAACTGTCGATGGATTACGTCAAGGGGGTCCCCGGGGCCGAGCCGATGCCGCTGTGGATAAAACCCGACCGGAAGCTGACCGTTCACGATGTAATGGAATTCATGCGCGATCACTTCGAGGGAACCGAATTCGACCTGGCCAAGGATATCGGGGCCGGGCCCTATTCCTGTCCCTACCGCTGGCGGCCTCTAACCTGGAAGGTGAACGATAAAGAATACGTCAACGAGAGGGCCGCTTCCACCCAGCAGACCGGTTTTTCATTCGTCACCCAGGCGCGTTCCTGGCTCCCCGATCCGATTGGTGGAATCATCTGGTTCGGGGTGGACGACACCTACAGCACCGTCTACAATCCGGTCTACTGCGGCATCACCCGGGTCCCGCATTCGTACGCGGTGGGAACCGGCGATTTCCACCATTTCTCCTGGGAGGCTGCCTTCTGGGTATTCAACTGGGTCTCCAATTACGCCTACTCGCGCTACGTGGAAATGATCAAGGACATCCGGATCGCCCAGCAGGAACTGGAAGGCAAGTATCTGGGCGAGCAATCCCGCATCGACGAGACTGCCCGGGTGCTGTTCGAGCAGTCCCCCGGATTGGCCGTGGACTACCTGACCGAGTACTCCTGCCGCACCTGCGACGCCACCGTGGAACGATGGCGGAAGCTGGGCCAGGACCTGCTGGTGAGGTACATGGACGGCAATCTGAAGGACGAACTGGGGAACGTCACCCATCCCGGTTATCCCCAGTCCTGGTACGAGGAGATAGTCGAGGAAACCGGGGATCATTTCCTGTACCGGAAACTGGAAGGCGAGGAATAGAGGGTAACCAGTAAACCCCGCGAGCGGTGTCGTCCGCCTCGCCGCGAGCGGCGGTTACACAGAGGAGGCCGCTCCCATAATAACCTAAGGAAAATCCGCGGTGCTCCGGCGGTGACGACGCGTCCGGCTGCTAATCATTTTCCTCCGAGCCTTCATTCAGCCCCCCTTCCAGGCTTTCGTGCGAATATTCCTTTATGGTAAGGGGGGTTTTCAAGGAGGAGATGTCGTAACCGTTGGCCGCCAGGTGATCCAGCAGCAACCGTTCCACCTGGCGTGCATCGGGAATCTCGTCCTCGGTGCAGGGCCAGGTATGTCCCTTGATGTCCGAGACTATCAACATGCTTTTATTCAATTTCAGATTGAAGAATTTATGGCGGTAAAATACTCCCACCGAACCCAGGGAATAAAAGGGCGGACCGATTTTGTTTCCGTCCAGCACCAATCCCTTGCTGGTCCTGACCTCTATGCCGTGCTTCCGGTCGACGGTGAAGATGTGGCGGGTGGAATCGGGCGGTGAGGAAATCAACGATTGTCCCCCCATCCACTCGGGCTGCTCCATCCCCATGTAGTCCAGGAGGGTAGGCCCTATGTCGAGATTCTGGACATTCGCCCGGATACGACCCCGGTACTCGCCCCGGGGAAAAATAAACATCAGGGGAATGCGGTTATGCACCGTGAAACCCTTACCGTGATCGGTGTTAATAACGATAATGGTATTATCGAGAATCCTCCTCTGCTGCAGTCCCCGCACGATTTCCTGGACCTGTCCGTCGAAGTTCAACACGGCATCATCATAATATTCCATCATCCACGTTTTGTGCTGGGTTACGCCCTGGGAAAAAACCTGTTTGGCGGGAGAGAACCGGGGGCCGTGGGTTCCGAGCAGATGCAGATGGGCGAAAAACGGGGCGGGTGATTCATCAATGAAAGTGAAAAAACCGGTGATATGCCGGGAGCTGGCTTTATACTTTCCCGCTTTGAATTTTTTCGGTTTTTCGCCTTTAGTGACTTCGGAGTAAGAATCCCTCATCAAGCGCACACCGAAGGCATGAAGCAGGCGGCCGGTGAGGCGCTCCCTCACCCGGTAAAGAAGATAGTCCGACTCCTGCCCGATGAGGAATGATAGATGCCGGGACAGATAGGACGCCGGTTCGGCAGCCTCCCGGTAATTGGCCCAGTCGAAAGATTCTCGCAGGTTCATATCGAAGGGATCGGCGTAATGAGTGATGCTGATATCCATATTCCGGTAACCGACCTTCTTCAACAATCCGGGCAAATGCAGATAGGCGTCCTCCCCCTTGAGGATATCGGGTGGATAGATCATCTTGGTCTGGGTGGGCAGCTTGCCGGTAAACATCGAGCTGATGGAACCCCCGGAACTGCCCGCGTTGGTGAAGCAATTCTCACAGAGCAGGGCGTTGGCCGATAAAGCCTTCAGGTAGGGGGTGGTATCCCGGAAATAGCCGTATAAAGACATATTTTCGGCGTTCAGCCCGTCACTGGCCAGAAGTATGATATTGGGACGCTTCTCGGCGGTGCCGCCATCCTCCCCCGCTCCGGAACCGGTCAGCCGGGAATAATCGAAGGAGGCGAAGGCGAAAACCAAGGATATCAGCACCAGTCCGGACGCGATCAAACGCAGCTTGGAGTGCACGGCCGGACGGATCAGTTTCGCCCGTAATCCATTCAGGTAGAGGAATAGGTTTCCGCCCAGTATCAAGATGAGCAGTCCATAGACCAGGCCCTGATACTTAACCGTCGATTTCACTCCGAAACGGAAAACCGTATAGGTGAAATTGTCTATCAGCAGAAATACGGAACAAGTCAGGATGAGGGTGGGAATCAACGTCCCCAGGATCAGGAAGATTTTCCGGAGGACCTTATTTCCTATTAGGGCAGAGGGAATCCAGAAAAGAAGCAGTATCGCCGCCGCGGCCGCTATCAGCGGCAGGGGCGAGATCCATAACACCCGCAGGCGATCGAGGACTCCCATGGTGGACATAAAGGACTGTTTGGTAACGAAGAAGAGCCACTCCATGGAAATGAAGAAATAGGCGCAGAGCACGGTGAGAAAAATACCTGCTACCCACGTCCGGTTATTTTCATTTTCAACCTTCATCAAACGGCTCCCTTCGAATTTCTATCCTCTTTTGCGCATCAGATACAGGGTTCTGAGGGAGTCCAAGATCTTTTCCGAACGTTCAATTTGAAAGTACCGGCTGAACGCTTCCTCGAATTTATCCTGCGCGTAATCGTCAAAGATATCTTCCCGGCACACCAGCAACCGGCGCACCTGCGAATCTTCCTTGGGAACGAACTCGATGACCAGGGAATCACATATGCCGCTCAGATATCCGGCTATGCGCTCAAAGGGAAGATTGTTGGATATCGCCAGATGATGGATCAAGGCCAGGGCCAGGGCGGTATCCGCCGGACCCCGCCGGGATAGGGACATCCTCTCCTCGCCGCCCCACCCCATTCCGGAGGAGGGATTGGTCAGATCGAGCAACAGGGGCAACAGATTTTTACTCCGCTGGGCGCGGCCCTGCAGGTAATTTCTTTCCACCGCCGCGGGATCGATATCGAAGGATATGACGTAATGGCCCTTTTGGACCGCGACCCTGCTGAAACGCCCCGTATTGGCCCCCAGATCCCAGACCGTCCCCGGGCTTACCCCTTCCAGGAATTCTCCCAGCAACCGTTCCTTGATATCCAGTCCCTCCGGGGAATAGTTGGTGTCCTGGTAGTACTCGGCCCATTCGGTTCCCCGGGGAGCCCACCGCATACCCTTAACCGCCGTTTCCAGATTGTCGATCATTCCCCGCAGGGAGTTCAGGCTCATCGATTTCCGGATACGGGGTTTTTCGGTCTCTCCCTGGTAGCGGCGTTGATAACGCGCGTGGAGGTGAATGTGGGTGAGCAGCGAAAAAGAGAAACGGGTCCGCAGGGGAAGCAGCGAGCTGGCCAGATCCAGGGGAATACCGTCTATATACACCCGGAACAACTGGTTGAGCCTCACGTCCCTGAAACTCATGAGCGCCAGGGGGGCCAGGAAATGCTGGCAAAACTGGCGGTACGCCACCCAGGGTTCCCCTTTCCGGTAAATCTCGAAGGAAAGGGTGTCGATGAAAACCGGCGTGCATCCCTCGAACTGGATGTTAAAGGCGCTGCAGTCCTTGAGCGACATTCCCTTTTCCAGCGCCAATTTCTGTATGGCGAGGGTCGCCAGGGCGGCATCTTGCAGTTGGCTGAAGGACCATTCGTGGGGATAGGAAACGAACGGAATCATGCGGGGTCTCAATACCTTGAAAGCTTGGCCAGAGCCGGCCAGGGAGGGGTCCACCTCCTCATGTTCGACCAACAGGCCGGATGTAACCAGCTCTTCGTAAAGCCCCGATTTGATCAACCGGTCGTATTCATCCCGGTATCCGGCGTTTACCTGGCGATAGAGGCGCCCCTGGCTGAAGAAAATAAATCCCCGGGGATCGCGGAAGGAGCCTCCCTCTTTCCCGTTATTCATCTTCACCCTTAGGGCCCCCGGGAGGGTTCTTTCTCTTTAAAATGTTGTACTGGAAGAACACCCGCAGCCGGCTCCAGAAAATTTTTAGGGTGAAGGCGAATCCCACCAATCCCGCGATTATGAGCTGCAAAACGTAGCTTCCCGTTCCCGGATCGACATAGGCAAAAACAGGTTCGGCGAGCAGCACGGTCAAACCGGTGATCCCGCAAGATACCAACAGTAAGAATTTCAAACGATTCATTATTGATCTTTCCTTGGTGACGGTGTCACTTTTACATCCATACAGTTTAGCATATAATTGTTTTTAAATCAATAAGGACCGCCTGGCTTTCCCCCTTATCCCTCCCGGCGGCTACCCTCCAGCACATTGTGGATCGCCCGCGCCAGATCCATTTTTGAATAAGGTTTCATGAGAAATTTATCTATCCCCAGCCGGCGCGCTTTCTCGCTGGATATCAGGGTGCTGTAACCGGAACAGAGAATGACGGGGATATCCTTCCTTATCTCGAAAATCTTTTCGACCAGCTCCAGACCGGTGAGTCCCAGCATTACCTGATCGGTGATAACCAGGTCGAACCGCCCCGGATCGCGGGTGAACATCTCCAGAGCTTCCTTGCTGTTAGTCGAACCGACCACCCTGAATCCCAACTTCTCCAGCATTCGGATTCCCACGTCCACGATGCTCTGCTCGTCGTCGACAAAAAGAATTCGTTGATTCTCAAATTCGGAAAATGACATGGCGGGTTCTTCCTCCGGTTGATCCTCGGCTATCGCCGGCAAATAGATACTAAACCTGGTTCCTTCCCCCTGGCGGCTGCTCACCGTTATGGCTCCCTGGTGCTCCTTAATTATCCCGTGTACCACGGAGAGCCCCATCCCGATCCCCTCCCCGGGCTCCTTGGTGGTGAAAAATGGTTCGAATATCCTCTCCACCAATTCTTCATCCATTCCCTCACCGGAATCGGTCACCGTTATAACCAAATATTCACCCGGAGCGATGTCCGGAACAAGGTCCGGAATAATCTGCCGGTCCCGGTCTTCCAGCCTTTCCCGGTGCAGGGAGATTTCCAGAACTCCCTTCTCCTTCATGGCGAAAACAGCGTTGGCGCAAAGATTCAGCAGCACCTGGTGTATTTGAGTGGAATCGGCTTTCACCAAATCGGGGACCGGATCGATCCGGCGGCGCACCTCGATCCGGGGAGGAACCGTGGGCCGGATCAATTTGCAGGCGTTTTCCACCACCGTGGAAAGTTGAACCACCTTGAGGTCGGGTTTGCTGCGCCGGCTGAAAGCCAGGATCTGTTTCACCATGTCTTTGGCGTGCTGCCCCGCTTCCTTTATCATGAGAAGGTTCTTCCGCACCTCGTTTCCGTCAGATATGTCGATCAGGGCCAATTCCACGTATCCGAAGATACCGGTCAGTATGTTGTTGAAATCGTGCGCGATTCCTCCGGCCAGGGTCCCCAGGGCCTCCATTTTCTGTTTCTGGCGCAGCCGGGTATGCAGATTGATCCGCTCTTCTTCCGCCTTCGTCCGGTCGGAAATATCCCGGATGGTGATGACCTTCGCCTTGTGATCGTGAAATTCCATTTCCCTGGTCCGGACCTCAATGGGAAACTCGGTGCCGTCACGGCGGATTCCGGATATTTCATACGTACCCTCTTTATCTCCCGCCATCAACTCCTCCTGAATATAGGAATAGAGTTTGGAAACGATCAGGGGAAGAACCTGGCGGCCGGCCAATTCATGCTGCGAGTAGCCGAACATGCCGTAAAATTGATCGTTGGCGTGAACGATTTCTCCGTTATCCAGAATAATGATCGCTTCCCAGGTAGAATCGGCCAGCTGGCGGAAACGATTTTCGCTTTTTATCAGCTCTTTTTCGGCCAGTTTCCTCCGGTTCTCCTCCCGTACGATAGCCCAGGCTTTAATGAGGTAATACGAAATCACCAATCCCAGACTTACCAGCAGACCGGTGATTATAATCCATTTCTTCCTGAATCCTTCCACGTCGGCCAATATCTGGCTTTCCGGGACGGCCACGACGATATACCACTCATTGTCGGGCAGATGCACCGGCACATATACCGATTGGTACCTGATCAATTCACCGCCGCCTTCCTCCCCCCGGCGGTAATGGCACACCGCTTTCCCTTCCCCGCTTTCCAACATATTTTTCACCATGGAGAGGACTTCCGGATAGGAAGAGAAACTCTCTTTTACGCTTAACCCGGTATGTCCCTCCAGGGGACTGTATAGCTGAATCCCTTCCCGGCTTATCATCCACGCGTATCCGCCCTCTCCGATCCTGACATTTTCCAGGTACTCTCGGGCCAGCCTCTGAAAAGGAACCAGTATGCTCAGGCACCCGGTATATCTGTCCTTATCGAAAACCGGATAGGCGTAGGCCACCGTGCGATAACCCTGCACGGCCGCGAACACATCGCTGGCTATAGGCTTATGTAATTTCATTACCCGGCGGTTGTGCTCCTGGTAAGAGACATCCCGGCCGATCGCCTCCTCCACGAACGGCACCGTGTATATAATCCGCCCGGTCGAATCGATCCGCGTGATGGCGTTGATTTCGTTGATATTATTCCGGTAAATCCCCTCCAGTATCCGCTCTCCGCCCGCGTCGAAGGAAACAATGCTTGGAAGATTGGAAAAGTAGCTCAGCACCCTGCTGTAATGCTCGAAAAATTTCTCCAGGCCCCTGGCCGTCTGGGTGGCCAGTAAATACTGCTGGGTGTTCATGGACTCTATCGATCTTTTCTTGACCTCGCTGTACGGCAAGTAATATACCCAAAAGCATCCCGCCGCGATCACCGCCAGCGACATCAGATATCTATACCTTCTCACCCTTTTCTCCCCGCAGAGGACATGGGCTTCTGTCCCCGCGTCACCTTCGCCCTCCAAGCGCTTTTTCCGCTAAGGCGGGTAATCCGGAACTGAAGCGGTTGAAATCGATAGTGCCCTTTCTATTTTCGGTGCTTTTTTCTCCGCCCTGATGATATTCACTTCAATATATATAGCATCACCCCCCGTCTATTTCACTAGAAATTTACTCCTCCGGGCTGAGGAGGGCGGTCGCAACCATATACCGTTGACCGCGCCGGTTTCTCCTGTTAAAATGAACCAGGCCGCCCAGTTTGGGCACAATCCGTAACGATATCTACACTTATAGTCCTTTACGACATCGTCGCGAAGAGAATCGGGCCGGGGCCGCCCTCATCCTCCCGGAGCGAGGGGAGTAACAAAGGACCCGTTTTGGAGTACCGGGAAAAAGGGCCATGCATAACTTGCGATTCCAGCGTACCGGATGCCGTTCCGGCGCGAAAATGGCCCCTCCCGTCCGGCCGGGGAACCGCCGGAGGGGCGGGAGATACTTGATCCGGAACGGGGTGACCCGGGCCTGGATCTGCGGATTGCTCTTAATCTCTCCCTTTTTGACTCCGGCCGTCCGGTCGGAAACCAACACCGTGCCTTTCAGCCAGGTAAAGACCTTTCTCAGCACCGCGTCCTTTTTCCCCCGGGGGCTCAGCGAATCGGGAAAGGGCGGCGCCGGGACATCCGGAATCGACAATTTTATCAGCGGCTATAACAATCCGGCCAGCTTGGCCTGGAGGGATCTGATTACCTTGCAGAGCAGCATCAACGATTACTATTACTCCTTTATTTCGTTCACCGATACCCGGATTTCCGGAGGATTTGATCTGCCCGGTGATAACTGGATGAGAAACTGGAGGGTAGGCGGAGCGCTCGCTTATTCCTCTCAGATCCACGATATTCCTCCCTCCCGCACCATTTATATGCCGACGGGCACCGCAAAATATTCTCACACCACGGACCATTGCCTTTCGGTCACCGTGGCGGAAAGATGGAAATGGAGAGCCCTGGAGGCCGGATTAGGCCAAACGGCCAGATATTTCGAAAACCGCATTCCCATCTATATTTCCGGCTGGGCATTTGACCTGGGAACGATAGCCCTACTGGATATAAGTAGCGCCGGCGGATTCCACTTCCGGCCCCGGCTGGGAGCCAGCATCATCAACCTGTCCGGTGACATAGATCTGGGAGGAGGCTCCACCGCGGAACTGAAAGAAAAAACACGGTACGGTCTGGGCCTGGATTTTTTCTTGCCTCCCACCGACATGTACCAAGAGCACTTGAAGCGGAAGATTTCCGGGGCGGCCCTTTCCATCGATTTCGACCTCCTTAAAGGGCACAATACCGACGAAATAGACGGTTGGTCCGCGGGACTGGAAATCGTCCTGCTGGAAATCGTCCACCTGCGCCTGGGCGATTCCAAAGATGTTTACAGCAGCTACAAGCACCGGACCTACGGATTCGGCGCCGGGTGGGATTCCGGGAAGTGGATGATTCAACTCGATTACGCGCATATATCCAACTTGGGATTAAGCTATATTACCTCCTCCGCCATCGATGTCTATGGAATAACCCTGGGCTGGAGAATTTAAGCTCCTTTACCTTAATACGTTTCGAAGCGAGATCCCGCCCCGGATTTCCGGGGCGGGATCGAGTCCAACTCTGTCGCCTCATCGATTACGGTAATGTCCGCTATTGCCGGTCCGGGTCATTCCCGGTCGAATCGGCCTCACTGACCACACCGGCACCGCCGCCATCCACTTTAATCGCCAGGATGCCTCCCCTTCCCACCAGTACAGAATCAGCCTCCTCGCTTTCTCCGGCCGCGCTCTTCCAGCTTTCGATCACCTCCACGAAAGCTTGGGCCAGCACCGTCAGATCGATCGGACCGACCGCGGAATCCTCGACCACGTTCGTGACGCGGTCCAGGTTGTCCGCTGCCTTCTCGTAGGACTCATCGATACCGACCGCCGCGGCGTAGGCTTCCCCGGCCGGCCGGAAGTGGCCGGAATGTTCCAGCGCCATCCCCAGGTTGTTATGGAAGACGGCCACCTCATCCTGCAGCTGGACGGCGCGGGCCAGGGGTCCCAGGGCCTCCGCGAAGCGTCCCTGCTCGATAAATATCAGCGCCATATTATTCATCGACCAGGCATCCAGGCTATCGATCTGTAGGGCGCGTCGATAAGCGTCTAGGGCCTGCTCCTTCTCTCCGCGCTGATCGTAGGCCCGGCCCCGCAGGCGCCAGGCAACCTGCGAATCAGGATCCAGGCTCAGGACCTCTTCGATCCGGGCCAGGGCCTCGTCCGGCCTGCCCAGATCGAGCAGCACCCGGCTCAAATTGATGTAGCTTTTGACGTGGCGCGGATCGAGCTCCAGCGCCCGCTCGAAGGTACCCGCGGCTCCCCCGGGATCCCCCGCCTTCCATTGCGAAAGAGCCAGCATATAATGACCCCAGGGATTTTCATTCTTCCGTCCGGTATAGAGGGTGAAAAGCTCCACCGCTTCCCGGTAATCCTTCCGCTGGTAGGCGGCTTCCGCTTCTTCATATGTCACCTCTCTCGGCGGTTCCGGTTCGGGAACAGCAACCGTTTCCGTTTCCACCGCGGGGGCGGTTTCTTTAAGATCCGCCTGATACTGCATCCGTGCGGTTTGTGCCGTCCCGCTGTTCCGGGAGCGCCTCATCGCGGTATCCTCTCTCTCCTTGCCCTTATCGCCCCCACAACCGGTGCCGGTAAGGGACAAGATCAGCATCACTATGCCGGTTACGCCGGAAACCATATAGACCCTTTTTCTGAGCGTGTTCAACATGGTGAGCCTCCTTTCCTGGTTCGTGCCCTGGCGGGCTGTTTCCATCCGATCCGAATTCACCGGTTAAAGAAGGCAAAGGGAGGACCAAAGCGGAAAAAATGCGTGTGCCATAATGTAAATATCTGTTAAATAACGCATTACAACACCAGGTCGGCAGGAAGCGGAAACCTGATTGAGCGGTTTTGTGTCCATAAGGACACTTATAAGTTACGGCTGATGTGTCCCAATAGACACGTTATTTATGCTTACGTTTTACTTTAAGGCGCCTCATGATCTTGAGCAGGCTGGCATGATCGGCCAGCCCCAGCTCCTGGGCGGTACGGGTGATCTGCCAGTCGTTCCGCTCCAGGGCGGCTATCAAAATAGACCGTTCCGCTTCCGCCTTGAGCTCCTGAAAAGTCCCCGTCCGCGACTCCCAGGCCGGATCCGATTCTCCCCGCACCGCGGCCGGGACCTGCTCCACCTCGATGAAGTCGGTGTCGGCCGCGATAATCATCCGCTCAATGATATTTCTCAACTCCCGCACGTTATTGCGCCGCCAGTGGTAGGCCATCAGGATCTCCAAGACCGCCGGGGCGATCCTTTTCCGGCGAATCCCGAACCGGGCGCAGGTAACATTGGTGAAATAATCGGCCAGCTCCGGGATGTCGGAACGGCGCTCCCGCAGGGGAGGAACCTGCAGGATATGCACGTTCAGGCGAAAATATAGATCCTGCCGGAAGCTGCCCTCCGCTTGGGCCGCTTCCAGGTCACGGTTGGTGGCGGCCACCACCCGGGCGTCCACCGGGATCGCCCGTTCTCCTCCCAGCCGGGTGACCTGGCGCTGTTCCAGCACCCGCAGCAGCTTGGCCTGGGCCGAAAGCGGCAATTCGCCTATTTCATCCAGGAATAAGGTCCCCCCGGAGGCCCGTTCAAAGGCCCCCTTGTGCGTCCGGGCGGCGCCGGTAAAAGCCCCCCGCTCGTGGCCAAAGAGCTCGCTCTCGATCAAGTTCTCGGGAAAGGCGGCGCTATTGATCGCCAGGAAAGGCTTCCGGCCTTGAAATCCCAGGCGGTGGAGCTCCCGGGCCACTAGTTCCTTTCCGGTTCCGCTTTCTCCCGCG
>JAFGPI010000215.1 GCA_016926065.1 Candidatus Krumholzibacteriota bacterium | reverse complement strand
CCCGCGGTCACGGTGGGCTGATTATCATTGAAGAGATAGGTGAAGGGGCTCCCGATGGCGATCACCGGTTCGCCGATCTCCAGGTTGTCGGAATCCCCCAGCGGGGAATAGGGCAGGTTTTTTCCCTCGATCTTGAGCAGGGCCAGATCAAAACGGGTGACCGATCCGATCAAGGCCGCCTGCACCTCGATGCTATCGGTGAGGGTAACGTATATCTCCTCGGCGTTCTGGATCACGTGGGCGTTGGTGAGGATATATCCATCGGGATTGACAATTATCCCCGATCCGTAGCTGGGGAATTTTTGCAGCTGCCGCCGGGGCCGGCGGATCTGATAACGCTGAAAAAACTCCGCATCCCAGGCGTAGACCATCTGCGTCCGGTAGGCCGTCACCGAAACTACCGAGGGACTGACCCGGCGCCGGGCCGCCACGATGGCGTCGCGGTCGAAGATCCCCGTTCCCCCGTTCAGGACCGCGCCGGGAGAGGCGGGCAGGAACTGGCTGCCCTGGCGGATCTTCACCAGCAGCATGATAGATACCACCAGCAGGGCCAGACACAAACCGAACAAGGCTCCGATAAGCCAGGGAAAAGCCCGGGGCGATCTCGATTCCCGATATCTCAATTCAATTAAACCTCCTCGGCTCCCTCTACTTTTCCACCTTTTCCCAGTCGGCCAGGAAGCTCTGAATGCCCTTATCGGTGAGCGGATGCTTTATCAGTTGGTCGACCACCTTGAAGGGGATGGTGGCCACGTCGGCCCCCATGAGGGCGGCTTCGTAAACATGTTGCACGCTGCGGATGCTGGCCACTATGACCTGGGTGGCGAAGGAATAGTTATTGTATATGGTTACCAGGTCGGCGACCAGATCCATGCCCCGGTGGCCGACATCGTCCAGGCGTCCCACGAAAGGGCTGACGTAGGTGGCTCCGGCCTTGGCCACCAGCAATCCCTGGTTGGGTGAAAAACAGAGGGTGGCGTTGGTCTGTATCCCCTCGGCCTTGAACATTCCCATGGCCTTGATGCCCTCCGTGGTGCAGGGAACCTTGATAATGATATTATCGGCTATCTTGGTCAGCTCGCGGCCCTCGCTCACCATGCCTCCGGCTTCCAGGGAAACCACCTCGGCGCTGACCGGTCCGGGCACTATCGAGCAGATCTCCCGGAGGATGTCCTTGAAGGAGCCCTTTTCCCGGGATAGGAGGGTGGGATTGGTGGTCACGCCGTCCAGTACCCCCCACTTAGCGGCTTCACGGATCTGCTCCACGTTGGCGGTATCGATAAAGAACTTCATGGTTTCCTCCCGTCTATTTCATCAATCTCGTTTGTTCGCCTTCCGTGATTAAATAATGATTATACAAATATCCGGGGCCGCTCACAACCTATTTCATAAATTGGCCCCGCTAGATCAAAGTCGTCCCTCCGCGGATCCCCCCGGCGGCCTGCCTCTTCCCGCCCGTCTCTCCCGCGCCGGCGGGGTGTCCCCGCCTCCGCCACCGGCGTCCCGCTCCTTGCGTCCGGCATAGCCTAATACTCCACCGCGGTTAAATAGAGCGCGTGCGGGGGCAGGGTTTTCCCGGCCCGGCCGCGGTCGCGCGCCGCCAATATCCCTTTCATTTTGATCGTTTCTCCCCTTCCGGCCTGGAGCAGGGTCCCGGCGATGGCACGAACCATCTTGTAAAGAAAACGGTCGGCGGTGAGGGACAGGATCAGCAGGGGAGGATTATCGATCAACTCGGCCCGGAAGATCCGGCAGCGGGTGGAACCACCACCGCCGGAGGAGGCGAAGGAAGCAAAATCGTGCTCCCCCGGGAGGGCTTCCAGGGCCCCTCTCATGGCCGCCAAATCGAGCTCCCCTTCCACCGGAAAATAATACTTTCTCCACAGGGCGGTGGGGCGGCGGACGAATATATAGTGATAGGTCCTGCGGCGGGCGTCGAAGCGGGCGTTGAAGGATAGGGGAACTTCCTCGAGCTTACGGATCAGAATGTCCCGGGGCAGGCGGGCGTCGAGAATGTTCCGCAGGGTGGGGATATCGTAGGGAATATCTATGAGGACGTTGGCCACCTGCCCGGTGGCATGCACACCCGCGTCGGTCCGGCCGGCGCCGGTGATCTTCATCTCGCCCGCCTCCAGTTCCGCCAGAGCCCGGAACAGCTCTCCCTGCACCGTCCGCTGGTGGGGCTGCACCTGCCATCCCGAGAAATCTCCCCCGTCGTATTCCAGGATCAGTTTGAAATTCCGCATACGATAGTATCCCCGGCCGGCACGTTCCGTCATAAATGGGCGCTCCTCGAGCCGGCGATCCACACTCCCTCTTCCGCAGAAACCGGCGGCGTGCGGAGCGTTGAGCGCCCGGCCGGGAAATAATCCGGCGCCGCGCCCGGCGGCAGCCCGGCCAGTGCCAAATGCACGAACCATCGCCCCCACTATAGCAAAAGAAAAGGTTTTCACCAACCCCGGAAGAGGCGGACCGGCAAGCTTCCCGCAAATATTTTGGGAAATTCCAAACCCTGCGGGGAACTCTATGGCGGTATGGGTAACAACGCTTCCAGGGAGGAATCGCCCCCGCCGGAAAGGTGAAAATCTTGGAACACAACTTGCGAAATCCCCTCTCGGAACTACGAATTATGGCCCATATCTAAAGTCCCGTCAGGTAAGAATTATTCGAAAAATTAAATCAGCTTTTTCCGGCGGTCCGGGTATCGGGGAAACAACGGCTGAGGCCCCCGCTGTCCGCCGGTAAGAAATAATGATAATCATACAGGCACCGGACGATGGCGCCTCATGCCGGG
The DNA here is from genome assembly GCA_016926065.1 of Candidatus Krumholzibacteriota bacterium. GTDB lineage: Bacteria > Krumholzibacteriota > Krumholzibacteriia > Krumholzibacteriales > Krumholzibacteriaceae > JAFGPI01. The sequence goes on along the minus strand of JAFGPI010000215.1, from coordinate 5,798 downwards.
CAGTGGTATCTCTCAGCACCGGGCAGGTTCCATAGCGAGGAGAGAAACAATGAGGAGATCGATCATCATGATACTGGCCGCGGTCCTGTCCGCCCCGGGCTTCCGCACGGCGGCCCACGGCGGGGAAAGACCGGCTCCCGTGATCATAAATCATAATTGCGTCAACTTGGAGGCCATTCCCGCGGACGTGATCGATTTGATTAAGGCCAACCGCAAATGGCACTACGTGAGAACCTCCCACGGCACCCAGCTGCACGAGGGATTCACCATGCTCGAAGATGAAGATCCGGCCTACCGGGTGGCCTGGCCCGATTATGGAGGTTATCTGGTCAACGAACCGGGAGCGCTCTGCATGTATACGGAGAGGCTGGGGCCGGATGGCTACTGGCTGGGCTCGGGCAGCGACGATACCCGGGAGGTACTGGACGGCAATCCCACCTTGAACGTCTCGGCTTTTTGCTGGTGCGCGGAGCTTAACGCCGCCTCGGAATCGTACGTGAACGAATACCTTTCGACCATGAGCCTGCTGGAGGCCCAATATCCGGATGTGGTCTTCGTCTATTTTACCGGCACCGCGGAATACGATGGAAGCTACGGTTATAACCGCTACCTGCGTAACCAACAGATCCGCCAGTACTGTCTCGCCCACAACAAGGTGTTGTACGATTTCGCGGATCTGGACTGCTGGTGGTACAATCCCGACTCGGAACAGTGGGAACAGTCCACCTACCAGTACAACGGCCACACCGTTCCGGTCGAGCATCCGCAGCTGGCCGGTAACGAGACCAGCCACACCAGCTACGCCAGCTGCCGTCAGAAGGCCCGGGCGGCCTGGTGGTTGATGGCGGTACTGGAAGGATGGACCGGAACCCTGGAGGTCACCATCACTTCTTTTCAGGCCGCCTGCAAGGACCGGGCGGTGGCCCTGAGCTGGGAAGTCTCGGCCACCGAGGTAATCTACGGATATAATATTTATAGAACCGAATACGAGCCTCGAGTTGAATGCGACACCGGGCCCTTTTACCGGATAAATTCCGTACTGGTTCCACCGTGCGGGAACCACGCCTTTATCGACGCCGACGTAACCACCGGGAAAAAATATACCTATCGCCTGGGGGCGGTCGGAGCGCAAAGGGAATATCTATCTTCCCCGGCTTCCGTTACGGTTACTTCGAATCCGGTAAACTTTCTACGGAATTATCCGAATCCCTGCAATCCCTCAACCACGATCAGTTTTTCCCTGGCGGCTCCGGGGCGGATCGATCTGTCCATCTTCAACGCCGCCGGGAAAAAGATCGCCACCCTCCTGGACGGGTACCGGAACGAAGGCCCCGGCTCGGTTCACTGGAACGGAACCAATGAACGCGGGGAATCCGTTCAATCTGGAGTGTATTTCTACCGCCTGCGGGTGGAAAAGAAATCGATAACCAGGAAACTGCTGCTGCTAAAGTGATCCTTCCCCTCCGGGAATTTGTCCCCTACGGCTGAGGGCGCAGACGAAGAGGGAAGCGGAATATCCAACCGCTTCTCTCTTTTCGTATCCCGTCCCGGAAAAAAACGGACAGCCCCGCCGGCCGGGAACCGGCCGGGGATCAATAGGGTAGATTCGTCTCCAACGAATCGATCCCCCAACTCTTCAGCTTGAACTGTTCCGGGCGCAGTTCGATGACGTCGCGTAACCACCCCTCGGAATAACCCTTTTCCTGGGGGCGGTGATTCTCGTCCTGCACGTAGCCGTCGTTATATTTTTGAATCAAGTATTCTCCCAGCCGGCGGTACCGGGCCACCACCCGGTCGGAGGCATCCCTTGAATATTCGGTCAGGTAGGCGGTGGCCAGGGCATGATCTTTCCGGTACAGCTCCAGGGCCGTCTTCTCCACCGCCGGCTGCAGGAGGGAGAATTTATCCTCCAGTTCGGCCTGTACCTTTTGAATATCCCCCTTCATGTCGGAATACCTGAGATTGGCGTAATTGGCCACGAAGTTAAAGACCCACCAGGCCGAATCCCAGGAAAACTCGCCTATACTCCCCCTGCCGAAGGTGTCGGGAATACTGTCGGTGCAGGCGTAGAAGGGAACATACACGGTAAAATAGGTGTCGTCCACGCCGTACCATAAGATACCCCCCAGCGCGTCGGGCAGCCAGGAACGCGCTTGCGAAACGAACGAGAATCCAGTCTGCTGGGTGGAAATGGGCCGCTCCCAGGTATAATCGACACCGTCCACCTTCCAGTTCATGGGCCGCCAGCGGTTGGGAGAGCCGAAGGGACCGGCGTCCACGCCGCGGGTCATGTCGTAATCGGTGCCCTCGTAATGATCCCTCATCAGGGCGAATACGTCCTCCCGGGTCAGTTTCCCGTCCGGCTTGATCCAGAGCGGATACTCCGCGGCCTCCCGCGCGCCCCGCTGATAGTCGACCGGGAGTTCCCGGGAGGGAGCGGCGCGCCGGAACAGGCTCCACACCCGGGTGGCGCAGTAGCGCCGCTTCTGCGCAGGCGCCGGGCAATAGGCCTTATGAAAGCTGAAGGGTTCGCCCGAATCGGGATCGTAATATCCTTTCTCTATGGCGAAATCGATCACGTCTTTCGAATAGAGACAGTTCTCCTCGTCATCCAGGGGGAAGGAGCCGATCCGCGCCTGGTTGGCATGGGCGCAGATATAGCCGTCGGGAACGCGCAGCGCCACCCAGTTGGCCCCCCGGGAGCCCGGGCCCTTGCCGATGATCTCCAGCAACCAGGCCTCCTCGGGATCGCCGATCGAAATCGATTCACCCTCGCTCCGGTAACCGTATTCCTCGACCAGCCGGCCTATCACCTCCACCGCCTCCCGGGCCGTTTTGGCCCGCTGCAGGGCCAGGCGCATGAGCCACCAGTAATGCAGCAGCGCTTGGTTGTTTATCAGTTCCTCGCGTCCGGTGAATGTGGTCTCCCCGATAGTTACCTGGTGCTCGTTCATCAGATAGACCACGGCGTAGGTATGGGGCGGCTGCTTTATCCTTCCCCGCACGTTCCCCTGCCAATCGGTCAATTCATAATACTCATCCGGACCGTGATCCTGGGCCGGAGTAAAGGTCAAATGGGGGTGAAACTCCCCGTCGCAGGTATAGGTAATCATCACCGAACCGTCCGCGGAAGCACCCTTGGTGACGATCAGATTGGTACAGGCCAGAGGGACGGCGGCCGCCAGCGCCAGTATTCCCCACGCTGTAATTGAACCCAGGAAAATCTTCTTCATCTGGAAAGTCCTCCTCTTCGGTTGATCCTGTTCCGGTCTAGTGCCCGGCAATATCATTAAGCATACATATTCCCCGCCTAAAATGCAATCAGGGAGGCGGGCAGGTCATGTAACATGGAGTGCGCACATTTAGAACAGAAATGAGAATAAAAGAGAAAGGTCGTACTCTCCCCGAAACCGGCGGATTGTGGTCACATATTAACTGTTGTCGACGACTAAGGATCTCCCCGGGGCCCGCGGGGGAGGATTAGTCGCCTAGCAACGGCTGCCAATGCTCAACCATCCCTCCGGGGCCGGGGGGCTCGGGGAAAAATATCTTACCGGCCCCCGGCGGGTATGATAGTATGGGCGGGGAGCATTCTTACGGATTCGGCCGGAGGAAGATCTCCGGCGGACTACGGGAGTCATAGGAGGAGATAATTAAATGTTACTGGGAAGAATAAAGAGGCTGGAGCTCGCCCTGCACGATACGGCCAAGGTGGTGAAAAACCTTCATCAGATTATGGTCCGGCGGGAGATGACCGCCATTTTAAGCGAGGCCCGCTACCAGGATCCCCGCCGGCTGGCGCGATTCGGAAACAGGGTCTACTCTCAAAGCGATGAAGACGGTATCATCCGGGAAATCTTCAACCGTATCGGCTTCACCAGCAAGGTATTCATTGAATTCGGTATCGGGGACGGATTGGAAAACAACACCTTCGCCCTGCTCTTCGAAGGCTGGAGAGGGTTGTGGATAGAGGCTGCGGCCGCGCAGGTGGATAAAATAATCCGCAACCTGCCCCGGACCCTAGAAAACGGCCGCCTGCAAGTGGTTAAATCGTTTATCACCAAGGATAACATAGATGCCTTGATTTCCTCCCGGATCACCGATCCCCAGGTCGACCTGCTCTCGGTCGATATAGATGGAAACGACTATCACGTGCTCGATTCCATCAAATCGGTCAATCCCCGCGTCGTGGTGATCGAATATAACGCGAAGTTCCCTCCACCCGCTTTATTTTGCATGGAATACGATGAATCCCATCAGTGGAAAAGCGACGATTGCTTCGGAGCTTCCCTGAAATTCCTGGAAATTCATCTGGCTGCTAAAGGTTATTGCCTGGTCGGCTGTAACCTGACCGGCGTCAACGCCTTTTTTGTCCGTCAAGACCTGGTGGAAGACAAATTCCTGGAACCATTCAGCGCCGAAAATCACTTTGAACCGGCCAGATACTATTTAATCGGTTTATCTACCGGGCATCGCGCTTCCTACCGGGCCTTGGAAAGGTCGTTCCCGGCCCGCTGAGACCGACCCCCGGCCCGAGGCGTCAATCCAGCCCGGGGAGCTCGGCGGGGCCTCCTCTATTCCGCACCGATCATTTGCGGCAGATCCCCAGCAAATCGAGGCTTTCCCGCACCCCGGTCCGGATCAGGTAATAGTCGTCCAGGGAATAACGGTCGTTAAAATCCCGGCCGCCCTCCGGGGCCCGATCTTCCGTTCCCCCCTCTGGCCGGGCCCGCCCCACCTTCTTTCTTCCAAACCTCGACCGCAGGCTTTGCGGGAGCAGCTTGACCGCCCGCAGGAAATAGTAGGACAGGATCGAGCCCTGTTTCACCCTGTCCTTCTCTATTTTTTGCACCTCCCGGTTGCCCCTTATCCCCCATACCTCTGCCTCCCTGAACACCTTCCGGAGCACTCTTTCCAGATCGCGGGGGTAGTATTCGCGCCGGTGAAATTTGTTCCAGGGTTTCTGGCCGGGCCGCAGGCGGTAGGTGCGGTTGGGCGTGGTCAGGAAAAAGGTTCCGCCTTCCTTGAGCACCCGGAAGATCTCTTCCAGGTATCCGGGAACATTTTCGACGTGCTCGATTACCTGGAAGGAAACCACGTAATCGAAAGTGCCGTCCCCGTAGGGGATCCGTTTTCCATCGTAAGATTCAAAAACGCAATTTTCCGATCCGTACCTCTCCCCGGCGTAAGCTACCGTGTTCTCATCGACATCCAATCCGATGATCTTTTCCACCGCGGGTGAGAGGTAACTCGTCCCGTAGCCTTCGCCGCACCCCACCTCCAGCACCCGGGTGTCCGGTCGCACCTGCTCCCGCACGAACCGGTAGGCGAACAAGTGCCTCAGGTAAAGTAGGTATTCTATCTCGGTCCCGCACTTTTCCGGGATCAACCTCTCCCCGGTTTTTGGTATCGAACCGCTCATGCTCCCCCGTTCCGGCGTGAATGATCGATTTGCCGTCGCTCCATCACGGTCAATATATTTATACAGGGGGCGGGGGGCAATTATTTTCCGGAACCACTCCGGCCCCGCCTTTCCCACCACCGGCCCATGAAATTCCGCAGGGCGACGAGTTCCTCGGGATGATAGAATCTCAAGCCGTAGAGAATAAAGGGATAGGAAATCACCAGCAGGATCTTCGCAGTTATCGAGATCCAGATCGCTCCGGCCGGCAGAAAGAGGGAAGCGGTATAGAGAAAACCCACGCTCAGGGCCACGCGCGCCAGCCGGCTGAAATCGTAATCCACCCGGTAGAAGCGGTTGGCCATCCGGGCGGTGACGGCGACGATCAGAACCTGGG
>JAFGPI010000214.1 GCA_016926065.1 Candidatus Krumholzibacteriota bacterium | reverse complement strand
TTTACCGAGCGGGACGCGGCACCCTCATGATCGTATACAACTTAGGGTCACTCCCCTATTCGAGGATGGTGAAATTGGCACCCTGCTCTACTGTTTTCCGGGTGCGGCGGTCCATTACGGCGACGATTAACCGGAAATTCCCGTTCCACAGGTTTTCCGTGGCGATTTCCAATCGCTGGGCCTGGGTGGAGCCGAACCCGGTGGTTTCGAATTTGGAGCTGATCACCGTGGGCACGTCTTCCAGGGACAGCCCCTTCCTTTTCTTGGATACCGGAATTATGCGGTAATCCACCGAATACAAGGCCATACCCGCCCCGTCGGTATCCAGTCCGCTTATCTCGAAATAGAAGGTCAGAGGGTAGGGGATGCGGTAGGCATGCAGGGGGTGCGGTACCACTTGCAGGTCCCCCTTGGTAAATTTCGGATTCCCCGACACCGGCTTGATGCTGCTGGCGAACTGTATATCGCTGAGGGCCAGGCGGTCGTCCATGGACGGAAGTTCCAGATTGGTGCGGTAAGCCCCCTGGCGGTCGGCCGTCAGGTCCCGGGCTTCAATACCCACCCGGTAATAGCCTGGTTTTAAAGCCACAATCACCTGCCCGGGGAGATGGCTCGGGCCCTGGAAAACGCCTCCTCCCTTCTGGGAAGCCTGTATCAGATCGCCGGCCTCGGCCACCAGATTGGCCTTCAGGTCGCGGACCACGACCTTGAGCTGGACGGCGGCGCTCAACACTCCTTCCCGCCGTTCGAATTTTACCTCCGCGGTGGGGACCTCGAAATTGAATTCGGTGCGGATCACCCCCTGCCCACCGTGGAAGGTGGTGATGTCGAAGAACAGCGGAAGGGGATCTTCTTTCAGCTCGAAGGAATAGATGGAGGGTTTTTCTTCCAGGTATTTCTGGAAATTGTTTTTTGATTCCTGAGCCTTTTCGGATTCTATGGCGGCGATCAGGTCGCGGGGGGTTTCGGCCCTCACGTCCGGATCGGCTATATAATCGATTTGATCGGGATTGAAACCCCGGATGGCCTCGATATCCTCTGTGGGAGTATAAACCCTGATGTTGGTGGGGGAAAAGGCCATGAATTGGGCTATGGCCTTTAATTTATCCGCCTGCTCCCGTCCCGACATTCCGTATTGTTCGAAGGCATAGATGAACTCTCCCTTAAGGTTGAAGTTCTGGAAGGCCACCAGCATGTCAATGGAACTGTAGTACCATAATTCACCGGGAGGGATCATGCGGTAAAAACCGATATCGGCGGGCACGATGCTCCGCGTGGAGGGCATTCCGTATCTGATCAGCACTTCCCCGCGCCGATCCCATCCGGGCGCTTTTTTCAGGCCGAAGAGCTTCCGGGCCAGTTTAATCCGCAGTACATGTTCATGGCGCCGTTCGTTCTCCTCGGTGGCGGGGGTGGGATCATGTTCTATCCAGTAGAGATCCATCCATTTCTTCCGCTCTTCCTCGGAGGGAAGGGAGAGGTATTGTTTCTTCTGGTATTGATTCAGCTCGTACTGCAACCCAAAATATGCCAACCTTTCCGGGGGAGTGATCTTTTTGAGCAGGGCGGTTTCTCCCTTGAATCCTTCCGCCGCCGCGGAGGAGCAGAGGTACAGGGAGAAAATCAAAACCGAACCCCGGAATAGGAGACTTTGTTTGCGGTTCATGCTCGAGTTCATCTTTGCCCTCTCCCCTATATAATAGCGTCGGGAGATATCAGCGGTTCGCCCGGTAGAGTAAGACTCCCCCCACCACCAAGAACAGCAGGTTGCCCGACCAGGCCGCCAGTACCGGTTGCATGACACCGCTGTGGCCGAGCGCCTGTCCAATCCTCAGTATTCCATAATAGGTAAAGCTGATCAGCAAAGTCATCCCGAATCCGGTGGCCAAGGAAGGTTTCCTCTTGGCCGAGGAAAGAGCGATACCTATCATGGCGAAGATCACGTTCGTGAACGGAAAGCTAAACTTAAAATATAAATCCACCAGGTATTTGTCAATCGCTCCTCCGCCGCGCCGGATGCGGTCGATATACTGCCTCAGCTCCAGGAAGTTCATTTCTTCCGGCTCAATCTCCTCCTTGGCCAGATCCTCCGGCTTTTCCGGCAAGTCGTCCCCCGCCCGTCTTTCGAAAGTGGTCACGATTTCTCCGGCGGGGAGGAATTCCCGGATGATCCCGTCGATTAAAACCCACTTGCCGCCGTCCCAGAAAACCTTCTTGGCGTCGATCCTCCGGATCAACTGCGAGTCGTCGTATTCCTGGATGATCACGTTTTTCATTATCTTGAGAGATATATCGTATCTTTCCGCGTAATAGGTCCGGTCGTTCTCGCCCTGGTAATGCAGGTTGGCTTTATATTTAAAGTTTCCTCGTTGCTGATTTTCCTCGATATCGACGGCCATGATCCGCTCTCCCCGCCGGTTCGCGCTGGGAACCACGAACTCGCCGAAGGCAATCGAAAAGAGAGTGATGGACAGAGCCGAGATAATTATGGGAGAGGATACCCTCAGCAGGGAGGTGCCGGAGGCGATGAAAGCGGTCAGTTCATTCTGGCGGGAAAGTTTGCCCAAGGTGAAAACCGTCGCCAGCAGGATGGAGACGGGCGTGATCAATAGTATAATCCAGGGAAGCTTGAAAAAGTAATAAGAGGAGATCTCCAGCACGGTGGCGTGATGATCGATGAAATTATCTATCTTCTCGTTTATATCTACGGTGACGTATATGACGAGGAAAGCCAGTATTCCCAGCAGCACGTTGCGCCAGAAACCAGATAGAATGTACCGGTCGTGAATTTTCACGGTTTATTTCTCCCCCTGCCCGGGTGCCTCGCGATTAGAGACTAATATAATGATTCACCTCCCGTGCCGCCACCGTTTAGCCAGATTCACTCTATCCCAGTTGATGGTCTGTGATTCCCGGACCGTGCTGAAGAGCAGCAGAACGGCCGCCGTGGAAAGGACGATATTGGGGAGCCACATGGCCAGCCAGGCGACCAGTAATCGCCGGTCGGCCAGTTTCTCCCCGCTGATCAAGAACATGTAGTACACCAGGAAAAAGAGAATGCTGAAACCGATCGACATGGTCATGCCTTTTTTGCCCGATCTGATGGCCAGGGGAGCGCCCAGCAGTATGAAGATTATGCAACTGAAGGGAATGGAAAATTTCTTATGAATTTCCACCTGGTAACGGCTGATCTGGTTCCTCGATCCCTCCACCATGCGGTACTGGCTTTCCAGCGATCCCAGCGCCTTTTCCGCCGGATTTACCCTTCTATCCCGGGACCGGGAGCGCAGTGCCGGGTCCGGATTCTCCGCGGCCGGCTCCGGGGAGGAATCGGGTGAAGCAAATTCGGGCATGACCCGGGCCACTCTTTTTTTCATCTCCGCCGCGGCTCCCCGGTTCATGTCCCGTAGCCGGCGGGCGATCTCGTCCTGCCTATCCCGGATCTGGGCCTGCATCATGGCCACGTTCATCTCCCGGTCACCCCGATGGGAACGCTCCGATCTCTCCAGGCTCCGGTCTTCGTCCCGGATATTCACCGTGTAATGTTTGAACAGCGTTTTCAGGTAGGTGGAGACGTCCTGGGCCTCTGGAATCTCGTGGATCTCCCCATTTTCCAACTCGAATCGCCACACGTTATCTTCCTCGATGAAAAACATCTTCCCCTTCTCGGCGATGATGGTTGTGGGCACGCCGGTCTTTTTTTTCTCGAATATCTGCACCTTCTTGATTTCACCGGTTTTATCGTTCTTTTCCTGGATGAGAATGGTGTATCCGGGCAACTCGCTGCTGAAGATATTCTCCTTGAACTTCAGGGTTGGTTTCATCTTTCCGATATCGATCATCAAGTTCATTAGTTTGTGGTTGCTCTCGGGAAGGATAACGTTGTTGTAATATATCAGGCCGACGGCCAGCAGGGCGGCCGCGATAAGTACTGGAAGTATCATCCGGTAGAGAGAGATGCCGCTCGCTTTCATGGCGGTTATTTCATTGTCGGAGGCCAGTTGCCCGAAGGCCATGAGGGTGGCGGGCATCACGGACATTGGTATAATTAATGCGAACATATGGCCAAGACTTAGAACGAAGAACTCTAAAACGACCAGTAATTCGACCCCCTTTCCGATAAAGAGATCTAGGTATCGGAAAATGAAATCCATAATAAATACGAAGGTGATAACCGATAATCCAAAGAAGTAAGGAGGGATATGGTTCCTTAGTATGTATCGGTCAAGGATATGCATTTTATCGACTTACCAGTTAATGTTGGTACCGTGACCGGCAACTCCGGAGCTACCGCGATCTGTTGCAATGATTGTTCCGTTACTTTTGTTGCCAGATCGGAACGAAATAGTAAATAATACCATCCTCCCGGTTTGCGTCGAAGATTTCGGACGGCAAAGGACCGGTATGGGTGTACCCGTTTGTGGACGAGAAGGGGGATTTATGTCTCTTTTAGGGGACAACTTTGCACCTTCTTTCGACCGAGCCCGGGATATAAATAAAATTAAATTCCATTTACGGTATTTAATTTAGCATAAATGAGTGCGTGCAGGACAGGTTTTTCTGGGATATGGGGATGGAAGAAATAAAGGTAAACTGTGCCGCTGGATATAAAGTATAGAGCTAATACGGTGTCGAACAAGTTCTCGGGTTACATATTGCCGGTGCTGCTGTTCCTGGTACTGGCCTCCCCCACCTCCGGCGGAGCGCAGACCCTCAGGGTGGATCTGGGAAAGATGTCCCAGCGGATGGAGATCCGGTACTACATCGCGGAAAAGGGGAAATTACCTCCCCAGTATATTCTCTTCCATAACAGTTTTCTCTATCCCAATTTTTTGCAGGCCGAATTCGACCGGCGCAAGGAGGTGGTGGAATACGATCCGCATACCGGATACGTGTTTCGCTTCAAGGTCCCCCGGGAATACTCCTTCGTCCGCAAACAGATGGAGGATGAGGTCTATATCCGGATGACCGAAAGGGAGCTGGCGCGGCCCGGTTTGGATATCGATATCCTCTCTCCCGTGGAGGGCCTGAATTCGCTGGGCAAGAAAAAGTTCCGCCAGGTATGGCGGGAAGAGATAGCCGTCAACCTGGGCAAGGAATGGGGAAAGCGCAGGCGCGGGGGATTGCTCGATTTCGATATACCCATCAGTCTGCCCAAGCAGATCGAATGGCTGATCGGCGACGGAGAGGAAACCCACCTATCGGTGCGGGGAAGCGAGGAGATAACTATCGGCGGAACTTCCCGCTGGAAATCTAACTACGTTCAATCGGAAGGACGCACCCAGCAGCAGAAATTCCCCGATCTGGATATGGAGCAGAAGCTCAACGTAACCCTCGATGGTACCGTCGGGGAAAAGATAAAGGTCAAGATAAACCATTCCAACCGGGGGGCGATGGGCTCGGTCAACAAGGTCAACGTGCACTATGAAGGTTTCGAAGATGATGTGATCAAATACGTCGAAATCGGAAATACCGATCTGACCCTTCCCGGAACGCAGCTGGTCAAATCCACCTCCTCCCAGGGACTGTTCGGTGTCAAGGTGAAGGGGCAGGTGGGCCCCCTGGATCTAACCGTGATCGCGGCCAAGGAGGAGGGAGAGTCCTCCAGTGGATCTTATCTGGGACGGGGGGGACAGAGTCAGGAACAGATGATCGCCGACTATCAATACGCCAAGCGTCAGTTCTTTTACCTGGAAACTCCGGGAAGGGATATCCGAAATCCCATTCCCGGTTACCTGAAAAACGTGGAGCACTACTATCCCGCTATCGGTTACGGAGACAGCCTGGAGGTTTTCCGGTCCATCAATCCGATGATCGAATGGAGTCTCCCCGGTAATAAGTATTACGTGCTGGCCTATCCCGATTCTTTGAACAACGGGCTGGAGGACGATATCAATCCGGCGGATATCGAGCAGAACTGCGAGCCCCAGTGGTACGTGCTGCTGGAGGAAGGCCGGGATTTTGATCTGATCCAGGTCAATGACGGGGGAACCGAGCCTAAGTATTGCGGGATCCGCCTGGTGCAGCCCCTTCCCAATGATAAGCTGCTGGCAGTCAGATATGTAAGCACGGTGAGGGTGGGCGCAGGCTATAATTACGTTCCCCTGGACACCATCGGGAACTACGGATTCTTCCCCGCCATCGACGTCCAGGATCCGGGAGATAAAGACGAAATCATCTCCAATAAAGAATACCTGGTGGCCGAGCTCATCTGCCCCATGAACAGCGAAAGCTATCCGCCCGGCAATTACAATCCACCCAAGCCGTACACCTCTACCTGGAACATGATGTGGAGGAATGTTTATTATATCGGCACCGGATTCGGGGTCAGCAGGATCGAGGTGGAGATCCGGGACAAAACCATCGTGGGAGCCACCGATCCCACCCTTCATCCCCAAACCCGGGTACCCTTCCTGAGACTGTTCGGCCTGGACCGGTATAATAATTCCAAGGGTAACCTGGAAGCCGACGGATTGATAGATAACAAGGACGACGTGCTCAACCTGGGGGCCGGTTATATCCAGTTTCCGGATGAGACCCCCTTTTATTTTTCCCTCTCGGAGTGGGAGGCCAAACAGGAACTGGCTTTTAACCTCAACGCCGACCTTTCCGATAGCACGGAGAACGCCCTGGTCGATTCGTTATTCGAAAACTTCAAAAACAAGAATAAGGTGGAAGCCATCGGGCGGATATATAACGAAGCGGATACCTGGTCCGCCGACAAGGTTCCCCACAGTTTCGATATCGTCATCCGCTCGGAATCAGGGGGTAATACCTTCCGCATCAACGCTTTTGATATCATCGAGAACAGCGTGACGGTGGTCCTGGACGGCCGCAGGTTGTCGGAAGGAAGGGATTTTGAAGTAGATTACGCCATGGGGGAGGTCAGGCTCAAGGGAGACGCCGCGGCCAGTGTCACCGCCGATTCGGACGTACAGATCGAATACCAGCACAAACCTATGATCGGGGGCGGAAGGACCTCTCTGCTGGGGATCGGAGCGGATCTCAATCTTTCCACCAATACCAGGCTCAGCGGGACCTTTCTGTATAATTCGGTGGGAGCCCAGAAGTATGCCCCCCGGCTGGGGGAAGAACCGACGCGGACCATGGCGGCCGACGTAAACGGATCTTTCGTCTTCCGGCCGCGCTGGATGACCTCGCTTATCAATCTGTTACCCCGCATAGACACCGACGGAGCCAGCAGCCTGGAGCTATCGGGAGAGGCGGCCGTAAGTATTCCCAATCCCAACACCAAGGGGGAAGCCCTGGTCGACGACATGGAGGGGGTGGAGGACAGCGATCAGATAAGCCTGGCGCGCAGCCAATGGTACGAGGCCAGTCCCCCGCTCGATCCCGCTTCGCCCGATATTCCCCTTCCTCCGGATACCGTGGAGTATTACTGGTTCAATCCCAACAATTCCGAAAAAAGCCATACCAAGGATATCGTGGTGGAGACCAGGGATCTCAATCCTCGGCTGCAAAAAGACGAGAGCGTATTGAGCTCCGCCATTTTTCTCAAAGCCTTTAATCCGAAGACGGAAGACTGGTGCGGTGTCATGACCGGTTTCCCGGGGGGGCTGGATATCCGCAACGCCCAGTACCTGGAACTCTGGGTGAACGATTTCAATGTCGACGCGGACAGCCGCAGGGGCACCCTGCATATCGACTTCGGCAACATCGACGAGGACTTCTTCCAGCCGCAGGAGGACGATCTGGATGACGAGGAAATAGTCAACTGGAACCAAATTGAAGACGATTTTGGATTTTCCGGTGAGAGCGCGAAAAAGTTCCCCTACCGGTATCCCTACGACAATTTTGAAGGAAGCTACGATGCCACCAAGAAGGTATACGTGGGGGTTAATTCCCGGATCATGAATTCCATTCATGATACCGAGGATCTAAACCGGAACGGCAGGCTGGACACAAAAAATCAGTATTATTCCCTTTCGCTGAACCTCTCCGATTCGGCCCTGATCGATGTGTGGGAGGATTTTCGCAACATCACCAGTTACTGGAACGATCCCGACGAAGGGGAGATCCACAGCCTGAAACGCTGGAGGATGTACCGCCTCGATCTCTCCAAGGCCCTGGCCTACGGAGACGGTACTCCCCGGCTGGATGCCGTGCAGCACATGCGCGTCTGGATAGAGAATGTAGACTCCCTGCAGGGCCAAACCCACCCCAGCGACCTGCAGTTGCAGCATGTGCTGGCCATCACCCGGATGAAGTTCGTGGGTAACCGATGGGAATTCGACGATATCCGGGATCTGGAGGGAAAGCCGATTCCGGTTCCGGGTGCCGGATCGGCCGGCGAGATGGTGGTAAAGGTCGGTTCGATCAATAACAAGGACAATCCCAGTCTCTATTATTCTCCATACCAGGTGGAGAAGGAGGGTAAGTTCGAGATCCGCGAGCAATCCCTGCTGTTCACGGTGGAGAATTTCGCGGAAGAGACCTCCTTCCGGACAGTGAAGCAGTTCTACGGCCGGGGGCGCAACTTCCAGCAATACCGGGAGCTGCAGTTCTTTGTCCGGGGAGATGAGGAGATGATTCCCCTGGGCGCCGACAGCACCTGTTTCTATCTGCAGATCGCCCGGGACAGCAGTAACTATTACGAGATCGAGGTGCCCCTGATTAGTAAGGACCGGGGCAAGTGGCTCTGGGTCAATGTGCAGCTCAGCGATCTTACCAACCTGAAGATAGGTAACGATACCAGCCAATTGGTGGAAAAATATATTACCGACGTGGTGGATCCTTCCCGGCGGTACATCGCCCGGGTGCTGGGAGAGCCCACCCTGGACAACGTGCAGGTTCTCTACTCGGGAGTTAGGAACCGGACCGGGATGATGATCGGACGGGGTCAACTGTGGTTAAACGATCTGGCCCTGGGGAACGTCCGCAAGAATATAGATCACGCCGAAAGGATAAGCGTGTCGGGAGCCTTCTCCAACATAATGAACTGGAACGCCAGCTGGAACCACAGCGGTCCGGATTTCCACAAGCTCAATCAGAGTACGGGAAGCGGCTTGAGCACGGATAATTACTCTTTCGGGGGAAAAACCGATATCAGTCATTTCGTGCCCACCGCCCGATTCAGGTTGCCGGTGACATTCGGCTACAGCGTGTCTACCTCTAAACCGAAGTACATGCCCAACAGCGATGTCGAGATCAACAGCGAGGCGGTTCGCGACAGCATGAAATCGGTATCGAAGAGTTACCGCTATAGCCTATCCATGAGGCGCAGCGGTTCCAGCAATTTCATCATGAAGAATCTGTTCGACAACCTCACCTTGGGGGGGAACGTCTCCTGGAAAAAGAGCTATTCCGCCTATTCGGCCGACACTTCGTACACCATGCAATGGGACAGCAAGTACAATTTGAATTTCGACCGGGACCGCGTGCTGATGCTTCCCTTCGGCCTAAAATGGCGGTACTGGCTGACCAACTTCTCTTACGGAGCCAACGGGAGCCGGTCACTGCGCGATACCTATAGTTATTCCGGGGGGCGGAAAATCAAGAAAACTCCGGGACGCTCGCACGGTTGGAACAACAGCATGCAGCTTACCTACCAGCCTTTTGATTTTATAAAAAAGATCACCTACAACCGGAAGGAAAATCGAGATTTGATGGAATACCGGGAATTCCACGGGCTCCCGGTAGGCAACCTGTTTGATTTTCGGGAGGAGACCAGGATCGATTTCACCCCCGGGAACAATTTTTTCTTCCTTTCCCAGTTCCGGCCCACCTTTGACTATACCGCCCGTTACCATGAAAACATAAAACCCGGCATACGGCAGGGAGATGATCCGGTGGGAACCAGGGACATCGACGCCAGCCGCAGTATAAACATCACCTTTGACGTGGATGTGGGGGATTACGCCATCAAGTTCGGAAAATTCGCCAGGATATTCAAGAAGAGCGAAAGTATCGGCCGCGGCTCCGGGGCCGGGAGCCGGCGCAGCTTGGCCGACCGGCCGATCCCTTTTGACAAAAAGTATCAACCTCCCCGGACCAGCGATGGTCCGGTCGAAATAGTACCCATCCCGGACCTGGATAAAAGATTTATTCAACCGGAAACTCCGCAGGAGCCATCCACTGCCGCCGAGACCGGAGATAAGGATACAGCTACTCCGGCCACCAGCGGTGAAGAGGAAGGAGCTTTCGCCGACCTGGGGAAGAAGCGGCCCCGCGGGCCGTTGGACGGTAAACTGAAACCGGGCGAAGAGGAAAAGCCGGACGCGAAGAAATCCGCCGCGGCCGATTCGGTGAAGGTCAAGACAGGCGACCCCCTGCTGCTGGTCAGGAATCTGCTCCGCTTCGTGGGTCGTATCGACCCCCTGCACAGCACCATCAAGATCAATGAAAATAACAACTATAAGCGTCTGCACGACCGGGCAGATATCGCTTACCGGCTGGGAATAAATAAGGCGAGCGGAGCGGTGGGTCCTTCCGGTGAGGTGGAAGACACTCCCTATTACTGGAAGAGGGATCTCAGGTTTATGCTGAATACCGGCATGGATCTCACTTCCAATATCGATGCCGTGGTAAGGTACAGTTTGAGCCGGTCCACCGAGATCAGGGGTGGCACCACCAACGAATCGGATAATATTACCTGGCCCGATGTCACTCTGAGCGTGGGGGGAGTGGAGAAATGGCGTCTGTTTGGAAAGTATTTAAAAACCAGCAGCCTCACCATCGGATATAAAAAGATGACCATGCTGGGAGCCATGCGGGAGCGGAACAGTACCCAGCTAACTCCCAGTTGGAGTGTCACCTGGCATAACGGCCTGTCGGTTTCCCTGCTCTTCACCTACAAACGGGAGACGACCATCAACAAACTGCAGGAGATCTGGAATAAATCCTGGAGCACGAACCTGAACTTCAAGTATAATATCAAGACCACCAGGGGATTCGGAGTTCCCCTTCCACTGTTGAACAAGAAAAGGATAAGGTTCAAAAGTGAGTTGAGGATGGTAATGGATATCAGTTATTCGGTGGTGGAGAGCTACGATATTCCTCCCATCAATTCGCTCTCGGTTGCTCCCTCCCTGAGTTACCAGTTCAGCCGGAGCGTTACGGGGAATCTCAATATCAGATACAGCCGCAGCGCCGGGGGAATAACCAATATAGTGAATAACGAGGTGGGCCTGCATGCGACGGCCAAATTTGAATTCTAGGGTGGGAAGGACCGTCCGTCCGGGGATAAAAATTCTCCCTCTCCTGCTGGCCGGCTGGCTTTTGATCTGCTCCCCGGGGGGGGGGTGCGGTCCTTCCGGGCCCCCGGTATTTGACGGGGAAGCGGCGTTTGATTTTCTGGAAGAGCAGTGCCGCATCGGATTAAGATATCCCGGATCGCGGGAACACCGGTTGCTGCAAAGATACCTGGCCGATAAATTGAAGGATTTCAGAGCCAACGTTTCCCTGCAACCGTTCGAGGGAGTGCTCAGTACCGGAGACACCCTGCATCTGATCAATATAATCTCCAACTACAACCGGGAAGCGAAAAAAAGGATTCTGCTCGGAGCTCACTACGACACCCGGCCGGTGGCGGATAGGGATCCCGATCCGGCCAACCGGCTGAAACCGATTCCCGGAGCCAACGACGGAGCGAGCGGCGTGGCGGTCCTGCTGGAAATTGCCAGATTGCTGGGAGAGCACAAGCCGCCGGTGGGAGTGGATATCATACTCTTTGACGGAGAGGACTACGGGGAAGCCGATAAGGCGGAGGACTTTTGCCTGGGATCCAGCTATTTCGCTCGGCATCTGAAAGGTTACTGGCCGGCTTCGGTAATTATCGTAGATATGGTGGGGAAAAAAGATCTGGTCCTGAAAAAGGAAGCCTATTCGGACGCCTATTCCAGCGACCTGCTGGAGGAAATTTTCTCTGTCGCTCACCGCATGGGAATCAGTGAATTCCGGGATGAAGTCGGGCCGTCGATTATAGACGATCATCTTCCCTTTATCCGGGCTGGCATTCCCTCCGTGGACCTGATCGATTTTGACTACCGGTACTGGCATACGATCCAGGACACCCCCGACAAATGTTCGCCCCGCAGCCTGGAGGCGGTGGGCCGGGTGTTGCTGGAGTATATATGGCAGCAGGGCTCCTGAAGGACGAGGTGAATGATTTCCCGAGTGATTCGGGGATTGCCCGCCGGGGGCAAGTATTTCCAGGAGAATTCCGCGTCCGTTTTGATCCTTCCAGCGGATAGGCAAGTCAAAAATCTATGCCCTCTTTCCTGATCGGCCGATCGACAATTTATACCCTGATTGCTGATTGGGGGGCTGGCAATTTATGTCCTGTCCTATTATGGGCAAGCCAACGATTTGTGCTTTGTCCTTTGATAGTTCGGGCCATGGTTTACGCCCCTTCCTCCGCCGGGCAAGTCATTCTCTTATTTACTTGCCCGGCGGAGGAAGGGGCGTAAAGGGTAATGATGATGGTTTCCCGTCGATCCCTATTATATTTAGGGAGAAGGGTAAGTTTTTGCTTGCTTTTCGCTTCGATTTGGACTAGGTATTAGTGGATGAATGGGGCGGGGTCGCCCCATTATTTTATCTTATCCGGAGGATGCGGTGATGGATAAGGAAGGACGCCTCATCCGGCTCCTGGAGGGCGAGGTTGAAAATTTGGGATTTGAATTTCTCAAATTGGATTCCTACGCGCGGGGGCGCAAGCGGATCCTGAGGATCTTTATCGATGAGCCGCAGCGGGGCGTGACCCTGGATGATTGTGTCCAGGTGACCCGGACCATCGGGCTGGCTCTGGACCGGGAAGGTCTGATGCCGGGTCCGTACAACCTGGAGGTATCCTCTCCGGGAATCAATCGCCCGTTGGTAAAACTTAAACACTTCGAGCGGTTCCGGGATAAGGACGTTAAGGTCGAGCACCTCTCCCCCGGCGGAGAGAAGGAATCGTTTATCGGCCGGATCGTAGCCACCGGAGTAGATTCGGTCACCTTCCGGGTGGGAATGGAGGAGAGGCAAATCGACTTTGCCCGTATATTGAAAGCTCATCTTTACGGTGAGAAATGGGAGATTAAAAAGCACCGGGTCGGTAAACGCCGCTCCGATAATCCCGCTCTTTGAAAGGAAAAGCTTTTGACACTTAGGATTCGCTGGATTAGAATCCTGTATATAATAGAATGAGGGGAGTATAAAAGTATGAACACCGGTTTTATCGAGGCTTTCTCACAGATAATCCGCGTCAAGCGGGTGGATAAGAATATCCTGGTGGATACGATAAAGACCAGCCTGATATCCGCCGCCCGACGGAAACTGGGGCAGGAAGCGGAGATCCAGGTGCATCTGGATGAAGCTAAGGGATCGATCGAAATATTCCGCGTCTACCAGGTAGTAAAAGAAGTGGAAAATGAAGCACTGGAGCTGACCCTGGAGAAAGCCAAGGAAGTAGATGAAAAGGCCAAGGTGGGCCAGGAGGTCCGGCAGGAACTTTCCCTGGAGGAGTTCGGCAGAAACGCCGTGCAGACCGCCAAACAGGTTTTGATACAGAAGGTCCGGGAAGCGGAACGGGAACGTATTTTCAACGACTACAAGGACAAACTGGGAATAATCGTTTCGGGAACGGTGCGTCAGGTGGACCGGGGTAATATCCTGGTAAACCTGGGCCGGGCGGAGGCTTACCTGCCGCTGCGTGAGCAGATTCGCAAGGAACGTTACAACCAGGGGGAAACGATCCGGGCCTGCGTCATTGAAGTGGATAAGGACGCCAAGGGACCGCAGATCATCCTTTCCCGTACCAGCAACCTGTTTTTGCAAAAGCTCTTCGAACAGGAGGTGCCGGAGATCTTTGACGGCGACGTGGAGATCAAGAGCATCGCCCGGGAACCGGGTGACCGTTCTAAGATAGCCGTGCATTCGCGCAGCGACAAGGTGGACGCGGTGGGATCCTGCGTGGGCATGAAAGGATCGCGCGTGCAGGCGGTGGTGAATGAGCTGCATGGGGAGAAGATCGATATCGTCAACTGGAACGAGTCGGCCTCGGAATTTGTTTCCCGAGCCCTCGCTCCCTCCAAGGTGTCCGCTTTAAGATTCAATGAGGCGGAGGGAGAAGTGCTGGCCATCGTGGAAGACGACCAGCTTTCCCTGGCCATCGGCCGGGAGGGGCAGAACGTGCGCCTGGCCTCCAAGCTGAGCGGGTGGAAGATAAATCTTACCACGGTGCGGGAAGTGGAACGCAGGGACAAGCTGGAACAGAAGTTACAGATGGATATCTCAGAGATGTACGGAGTATCCAAGAAGATGGCCCAGAAGCTTAAGTCGATCGGAATTCTGACGGTACAGAAACTTTACAAAACCACCATTGAGGAGTTATTGGAGGTCGAAGGGGTAGGCCAGAAGACCGCGGAGAGGCTCAAGACCATGGCGGCCGAAACTATGGAGGAACTCAATAACGCGCTGGAAGAATTACTGGAAAAAGAGATCAAGAAGGAAGAAGAAGTAAGCGACAAGGCCCTCTTTGATGAAGGCGCCCTGGCACCGGAAGCCAAGAAGAAGAAGGAAGAGGTGGAACTCACCGAGGAAGCCCTGTTCGGCGAACTGACCTCGGGAACCGGTGGGGGCGATGAAAAACGGCCGCCGGAGGGAGCGGATCAGGAATCCGCCGGGGAAACCTCCGGTGGCGAGGAAGTTCCCCCCGCCGGGGGAGAGGCCGATACCGCGGCGGACGGTCCGGAGAGCGGAGAGGAAGCGGGTGCGGATGAGGAAATCCCGGATGACGGTGAACCGGAAACCACCGCGGAAAGCGAAGAAGAAAATAACGCCGCCGGGAATCAAGCGGGCCCGGTGATCGAGGAAGAAGCGGAGGGAGATGAGTTGGGAGCGGAGGATCCCTCCGCGGATGATCCCGCGGGGGATGAAAAAGATCAATAATATTGAAGGGAGTTGAGTGCTTTTGGCGAAGGTTCGTATTTATCAACTTGCTAGGAAATACGAGATATCCAGTGATGCTCTGATAAAGATTCTGGTCAAGGAAGGGATAATGGCCAAGAGTCATATGAGTACGGTGGAAGACCGGGCGGAGGTTCTCATAGAGCAGCATCTGGATAGGGTTAAAAGAGCCACTTCCAAGCAGGTTCAGAAGAAGGCAAAGAAAAAAACCGCCAAAACGCAAAAGACCGCTGTACCCAAAAAAGCGGAAAAACCCTCTCCCCCGGAAAAAGAGGATAAAGCTGCCAAGAAAGGCAGGGGAAAAAGAGCGAAAAAAGCGGCCAAACGCCTGGAAACCGATCAAAAAGCGGTCAAGGAAAGTGTGAAGAGAACCCTGGCCAAGCTGGAAGTGACCCGGAAATCCAAAAGGCGCAAGCGCAAAGAAGAAGCACCTCTGGTTGAAGAAGAGGAAAATATAATTAAGCTCCCGGAGTATTCCACCGTGGCCGATCTGGCCGAAGAGATGGAAGTGGATCCCGCCGAAATAATACAGAAATGCCTGGGATTGGGATTGATGGTATCGATTAACCAAAGGTTGGATTCCGATACCCTGGAAATGGTGGCCGATGAATACGGCTATAAGGTCAAATTCGTGTCCTCTTACGGGCAGGATCTGCTGGTGGAGAAGAAGCAGGTCAAGCCCGAGCGCCTGGTCGAGCGTCCTCCGGTGGTAACCATCATGGGGCACGTCGATCACGGGAAGACCTCCCTGCTGGATAATATCCGGCGGAGCAACATCATCGCCGGCGAGAAAGGCGGGATTACCCAGCACATAGGGGCTTACGTGGTCAATGTGCGGGGTAAGGACATAACCTTTATCGATACTCCCGGTCACGAGGCCTTCACCGCCATGCGGGCCCGGGGGGCTCAATCCACCGATATAGTGATCCTCATAGTGGCAGCCGATGACGGGGTGATGCCCCAGACGGTGGAGGCGATCAACCATGCCCGGGCGGCGGACGTGCCGATCATCATCGCCATCAATAAAATCGATCTGCCCAATGCCGACGTGGAAAAGGTCAAACGGGACCTGCTGCAGCAGAATCTGGTGCTGGAGGAGTACGGGGGAAACGTGATGATGGCCGAGATCTCCGCCAAGAACAACATCGGCATCGATCACCTCCTGGAAATGATCCTGTTGCAGGCCGAGATGATGGAGCTGAAAGCCGATCCGGAGGCCCAATGCCGGGGTATCGTTCTGGAGGCGTGCAAGGAAGAAGGGCGGGGGATCGCATGCACGGTTCTGGTTCAACAGGGAACGTTAACCATCAGCGATGTTTTTCTGACCGGCAATTATTCCGGCCGGGTGAGGGCGCTGCATAACGAACGGGGGCAGAAGCTGGAGAGCGCTACGCCCGGCACCCCGGTGGTGATACTGGGTTCCACCGGAGTTCCCCAAGCCGGGGACGCGTTCAACAAGGTGGAGGACGACCGGGTAGCCAGGGAAATCGCCAATAAAAGGCAGCAGTATTCACGGGAGAGGGAACGCCGCACCGCCCAACGGATGACGCTGGAAGATCTATACCGTCAGATACAGGAAGGTACCGCCAAGGAATTAAATATCATCCTGCGGGCCGACACCGATGGATCGATTGAGGTGCTGGCGGACAGTCTATCCGCCCTGGATACCAGCGAGGTGCGCATAAATATCATCCACAAGGCGGTGGGAGTGATCAATGAAAGCGATATCCTGCTGGCTTCCGCCTCCAACGCCGTGGTGATAGGATTTCATGTCAGCATGGCGCCCAAGGCGGCCCGTTTCGCCAAGATCGAAAAAGTGGATGTAAGGTTCTACGAAGTGATTTACAAGGCCATTGATGACATCAAGGCCGCCATGGGGGGATTGCTGGAACCCGATGTGGTGGAGAAAGATCTGGGAGAAGCGGAGGTTCGCCAGGTATTCAGGGTTTCGAAAGTGGGCGCGGTGGGCGGTTCCTATATTAAAAACGGCGTGGCCAGGCGCAACGCTTTGGTAAGGGTCAAACGGGAAGGCGAGATCATCTACCGGGGAACCATCAATTCGCTCAGGCGTTTCAAAGAAGACGTCAAAGAGGTACAGACCGGTTTCGAGTGCGGTATCGGCATCGGCGGATTTGAAGATCTGGTCGCGGGGGATATCCTGGAAATTTATCTTGAGGAAGTGCATAGCCGGACGCTCGATTAGACCGGGGATCTTCCCATGATCGTAGCTCGTCTTAAATTCCAATTTCATTTACCGGATTGTAATTCCCTCAAGGAAAAAAGGTATCTGCTGAATAGCTTGAAGGACAGGTTGCGTAACCGGTTTAACGTCGCCCTCTGCGAAACCGGTTACCAGGATAATTGGAGGCGCAGCGAGATAGGATTGGTAACCATAACGGGCACCCGGCGGGGAATGGACAAGACCATGCAGTCGCTGATGTCTTTTCTGGAACGGGAACACCGGGTGGTGCTGATGGAGTGCGAGAAGGAATTCTACTGATAGCCGGAGAGTGGAGGTATGAACGGGAAACATAAAGCCCGGGTGGAAGAGACCATTCATCAACTGGTGGCGCAACTTCTGGTCAGGAAAGTCAAGGATCCGCGGGTCACCAACGTTTCGATCATCCGGGTGGAAGCGGCCAAAGACTATTCCATAGCTAAGATATTTTATAATATCATCGGAGGGAGCGAGAATCTGGAGGAGGTGGCCCGGGGATTGTCGAGTTCCCGGGGATTCATCCGGAGCCAGGTAAAAAAGGCCATTCGCCTGCGGGTGATCCCGGAGCTGGTTTTTATCTATGATTCTTCACTGGATAAAGCGATGGAACTGGAGGATCTGATCGACCGTTTGCACCAGGAAAAGGAGCCCCGGAACGGAGAACCGGACTCCGCCCCTCCGCTCCCGGAGGCCCGCTCCGGGGGGGTAGATAATGACTGAGGAAAGGTTCGAGAAAGAA
>JAFGPI010000213.1 GCA_016926065.1 Candidatus Krumholzibacteriota bacterium | reverse complement strand
TCCGTGATCCGGGCGCGCGTTCCCGCCGCGCGGAGCTTGATCCAGGTAAATGCCGCCATCACCAAAGAGGTGGAATCGATGGGGGCCCGGGTGAGGGCCGGGGTGGAAAAGAGCGGCGGACGATCGCTGGAGATGGAGATCGGCACCCGGCGGACGGTAACCCACCGCTGCTATTTCCGCCGGGGTGGAGGGAAGAGAGCGGAGGAAAAACGGAGCGCGGTAGGGCCGGTGATGGCCATCCTGGTGGATGATTTCGGCAGCTTTAACAACCGCCTGGTTAAGGATTTTCTGGCCCTGGAGGCTTCCCTCACCATTTCGGTGATTCCGGGGCTGAAATATTCCGGGAAGATCTGCCGGCAGGCCCGGGACGCCGGGAAAGAGATACTCTGCCACCTTCCCATGGAACCGGAGGGAGGAGGGAAAGAGGTGGGGGATATCCCGCTGGTAAGGGTAGCAATGAAAGATAAGACGATAGAAGATATCGTGAACAAGGCCCTGCGATCCACTCCCGGAGTGGTGGGGATGAACAATCACCAGGGCTCCCTGGCCACCACCGACAGGCGCGTAATGGAGGCGGTGCTCCGGGTCTGCCGGAAAAGGAAGCTTTTCTTTGTGGACAGCAAAACCACCCCCCGCTCGGTGGTGGTGGAGACCGCCCTCTCGCTGGGTGTCCCCAGTGTCGGAAACGATCTCTTTCTGGATAACCGGGGCGAGGATACCCGGGAGAACATGAAAAAACTTCTTTCCATAGCCGTGCGCCGGGGACGGGTGACCGGTATAATGCACGTGAAGCAGGACAGCCTCGAGCACCTCCGGTGGCTGATCAGGGAAGCGCGGGAGCAGGGAGTAACCCTCATAACCATATCGGAGATGATCGCGAGGGGAAATGACTCGAGTTAGCAAAGGGAGGATAATCTTGAAGCGAATCAGGCTGGGAGTGAATATCGACCATGTGGCCACCATCCGGGAGGCCCGGAAAACCACGGAACCCGATCCGGTGACCGCAGCCATGCTGGCCGAGATGGGGGGAGCGGATCAGATCACCTTTCACCTGCGGGAGGACCGGCGGCATATCCAGAACCGGGACGCCAGGCTGATCAGTGAAATGGCCCAGACCCGGGTGAACCTGGAAATGGCGGCCTCGGCCGAGATGCAGGAGATCGCCCTGGCCCTCCATCCCGATTCGGTGACCCTGGTGCCGGAAAGGCGGGAGGAGGTCACCACCGAAGGAGGATTGAACCTGCTGCGCGGCGCCGAGCGCTTCGCCGGGGTGGTGAAGGCGCTGCGGGAAGGCGGGATAAAGGTGGCGGCCTTCATCAATCCCGATCTTTCCCAGATAAAGGAATCGGCCAAACTGGGTTTCGACGCCATCGAGATACATACCGGAGAATACGCCAACGCCTCCGGTGCGGAGGCGGAAAGCACCCTGCGGGCCATCAAGGATGCCGCCACCTCCGCGGTCAAATACGGTCTGCGGGTTCACGCCGGACATGGATTGACCTATCATAACATTCATCCGGTAGTGCGGATCCCCGAAATCGAGGAATTCAACATCGGGCACAGCATCATTTCCCGGGCGGTTTTCGTGGGGATCGAGAGGGCGGTACGGGAGATGGTCGAACTGCTCAGAAGGTAAGTTGCAGCGCGCTTGAAAGAAAAAACCAAGGATAAAAAGGCCCTGTTGACGGAAGGGGCTATCGGGGGAACGCTCTTCCGGCTGACCGTTCCCATGGTGGCCGGAATCATGGCCATGGTGGCCTTCAATCTCACCGACACCTTCTTCGTGGGCCGGCTGGGGACCAGGGAGCTGGCGGCCCTCAGCTTCACCTTTCCGGTGGTTCTCATGCTCTCCCGCTTTTCCCTGGGGTTGGGGATAGGGGCCTCCGCGGTGATCTCCCGGGCCGAGGGCGAAGGAGATCCGCGGGCGGTGCGCCGCCTCACCACGGACAGCCTGAGCCTGGCGATTCTGCTGGTATTCGTGTTCGTGGTCACCGGGTTGCTGACCATCGAACCGGTTTTTTCCGCCCTGGGCGCTTCCGCCGACCTACTGCCCCTGGTCAAACAGTATATGAAGATATGGTACTTCGGATTGATCTTCGTGGTTTTTCCCATGGTGAGCAACAACGCCATCCGGGCCAAGGGAGATACCAGGACCCCGGCCCTGATAATGATGGTGGCGGTTGCCATCAACGTGGTCATGGATCCCCTCCTCATCTTCGGCCTGGGGCCCTTTCCCCGGATGGAATTGGCGGGGGCGGCGGCGGCCACCGTTATCGCCCGGGCGGTAACCTTGGTGGTATCGTTCTACGTGGTCTGCTATCGTAAAAAAATGCTCACCCTGGCCTTCCCCGGGCTGGGGGCGATATTCGAATCCTGGAGGAGGATACTCTATATCGGGATTCCCGCCGCCCTCACCAAGGTCATCGTGCCCCTGGGAGTGGGTGTGGTCACCGGTATCATTTCCACCCTGGGCAAGGAGCCGGTGGCCGCTTTCGGGGTGGCCACACGGCTGGAATTTTTCGCCCTGGCCGTCATCATGGCCCTTTCTTCCGTGCTCAATCCCTTCGTGGGCCAGAATCAGGGAGCGGGGCGGCTGGACCGGGTAAAAGCGGGAATCGGCCTGGGTAACCGATTCTCCGTCTTCTGGGGGATATTGATCTTCGTGCTGCTGGGGCTGGGGGCGGAAAAGATAGCCGGTCTGTTCAGCCGGGACCCGGAGGTGATTTCCGGTATCGTGCTGTTTCTTAGGATCGTGCCCCTGGTTTACTGCGTCCAGGGGCTTTTTATAATTTCCTCCTCGGTGTTGAACGTGCTGCACAAGCCCTTTCACGCGGCGGCGCTTTCCCTGCTGCAGATTTTCGCCCTCTGCATCCCGCTGGCCTGGCTGGGGGCGCGTTTCTTCGAGCTGCCCGGAGTGTTCGGGGGCCTGGCGGCCGCTTACCTGGTATCGGGGATCATCTCTTACCAGGTGCTGCGCCGGGTGATAAGAAAGCAGAGTCAAGCCTGATCCGGGTGAGGGAACCGGGGAACCGGCGGGTAAATGGCGCCGTTCCCGCGCGCGGGGCCGGAGATGCGGGAGCTGATTGCGCCGGGGCGGGCCGGGTTGCCGCTCCTCCGGCGCGGGGCCGGAGGGAGGGTTTCCCTTGTGCGCGCCGGGCGGCCCTGGTACATTCAGGAAAGGGAAAAACGATGAGATTATACCTGAAACTCATAGGGGTGCTGCTGGCGGTTTGGTTGCTGGCGGGCGCCGGTTGCGGGGAAAAAGGGGGAACCAATTCCGCGGAGGGAACAATGAAGATTATTTTCCTGCATCACAGCACCGGGAAGGTTATCTGGGACGGGGGAGTAAAAAAGTGGTTCAAGCGCTACAACCGGGAAAACGGCACCGGGCACAAGATAGAGGAACGGGCCTTTCCCGCCGAATCACCCTACGGGTGGAACAACTATCCCTTCGATTACTGGAATATCTGGGTGAAAAACGCCGGCGGGGAAAAATACAAAAACGAGCCCACCCTGGAGATATTGACCGCCAAGTATGATGTCGTAATATTCAAGCACTGCTTCCCGGTGAGCGATATCGAGGAAGACAGCGGCCATCCGGATATCGGTTCGGACCGCAAGAGTATCGAGAATTACATTCTCCAGTATGAAGCGCTGAAGGCGAAGATGCGGGAGTTTCCGGGAACGAAATTCCTGGTCTGGACCGGGGCCGCCCAGGTGAAGGGGGCGACCGGCGAGGATCGGGCCCGGAGGACGGAGAAATTCTTCTCCTGGGTGAAAAACGAGTGGGACGAGTCGGGGGATAATATTTTCGTGTGGGATTTTTACTCCCTGGAGGCGGAGGGTGGTATTTATCTCCGCGATGAATACGCCCGCGGCCCCACCAATTCCCACCCCGGCGAAGAGTTCGCCCGCCGGGCGGCCCCGTTGTTCTGCGAGAGGATAGTGGAGATCCTGGAAGAATGAGAAGAGAACGGAAGAATAAATATCCTGCCCGCCTACCGGATTGATACTCCCGCTGGTCCTGCTCAGCCTGCCGGCGGGGGCCGGGGAGCGGTCGGCGGCGCTCCTTATCGATCACACCCGCAAGGACATCGGCATAATCCCCGAGGTCTATCTGGAATCGGTCAAGGACGGCCGGAAATGCCATTTCGCCCACACCTCCCATGGAGGGCAGATTTCAACCGGGGTGGATCTGATCGAGAATCAGTTCCCGCAATTCGATCACGCCTACGAGAACTGCACCCTGCCGGACGTGCCGGGCGCCTACTGCCTATTCAACGGGCAGACCAGCGCCACCTATATCACCCCGGACGACTACTGGCGGCCCGGCTGGAGGGCTGGGATGGATTTCCCTCCCCGGCCAAAACCACCAGTTGGGGAGCGCTCAAGAATCCGCGTTGAAGGACCGGTCCCGCTACCGGGGGGGAATGATCGGCGGGGAATCCGGACGGGGAACGGCGCTGGGGACGGCTCCGCAGGGGGAGGAGTGAGGGGCGGAGGCGAGCCTATCAAAGACCGGTTTCTAGCATCTTCAGAAAATCCTCCTCCGAGAGGATGGGGATGCCCAGCTTGACGGCCTGGGCGTGCTTGGAGCCGGGATCGGCCCCGGCGACCAGGTAGTCTGTTTTCTTGCTTACGCCCGAGCCCACTTTTCCTCCGCGGGAGGTAATCAGCACTTTGGCCTGGTCGCGGGTCAGGCTGTCCAGCGAGCCGGTGAAAACGAAACTCTTCCCTTCCAGAGACCCCGGGCCTCCGGCTTTCTCCGGGGATTGTATCTCGACTCCCAGGGCCCTCAACAGGGCAATGGTGCTCAGGTTCCGGGAATCCCGGAAATAATTGAACACGCTGCGGGCCACCTCCGGGCCCACCTCGTGAATGGCGGCGAGTTCCTCCGGGGAGGCCTGGGCGAGTTTTTCGCTGGATCCGAAATGATCGGCCAGCAGGCGGGCCACGTGCTCGCCCACGTTCCTGATGCCCAGGGCGTAGATGAAGCGGGCCAGGGAAACCTTCCGGGAGGAGAAGATGGCTTCCATCAGGTTCTGGGCCGATTTTTCGGCGAATCCATCCAGTTCGGACAAAACCTCCGGGGTGAGTCGGTAGAGGTCGACCAGGCTTTTTACCAGCCGGCGCTCCACCAGCAGGTCCACGGTGCGTTTGCCCAGGCCCTCTATATCCATGGCCCCCCGGGAAGCAAAATGCTCGATCCCTCGTTTTAGCTGGGAAGGGCAGGAATTGCCCCCGCCACAGTAGTGGTAGGCCCCCTCGGCGGTGACCGCGGACCCGCAGACCGGGCAGCGGTCGGGCATCACGAAAGGTTCTCCCCTGCTCTTTTCCCCCTCCTCTATCCTTTCCACCACGGCGGGGATCACGTCGCCGGCCCGCTCGATGCGGACCTTGTCCCCCCTGCGGACGTCTTTCTTGGCCACTTCCCCGGCGTTGTGGAGGGTGGCCCGGCTTACCGTCACCCCGCTCACGTCGACCGGTCGGAGCAGCGCCACCGGGGTGAGCTTGCCGGTCCGCCCCACCTGCACGATGATATCCTCGATGACGGTTATCTCGCGCCGGGGCTCGAATTTCAAGGCGATGGCCCAGCGGGGGGAACGGGAGCGGGCGCCGGCCAGCTCCCTTTCCCCCTTGGAATCGACCTGGATTACCACCCCGTCGATCTCGAAGGGGAGATCGTCGCGGCTGCGGGCCAGCTTGGCGTGAAAGTCTATCGCTTCCTCGATATGGGAGCAGAGCTTAATATGGTCATCCACCCGGAATCCCCATTCCCCGAGCAACTCCATTTCCCGCGTATGGGAGGGAACCGGAGGCCCTTCCTCCACCACCATTATTTCATAAGCGAAAAAGGTCAGCGGCCGGGAGGCGGTAATGCGGGAATCAAGCTGGCGCAGCGAGCCGGCGGCCGCGTTGCGGGGATTGGCAAAGGGACTCTCGTCCCCTTCGATCATGCGCTGATTGAGCTTTTGAAATCCCTCCAGGGGCATCAGGGCCTCCCCCCGCACGCAGAGCCGGGCCGGAGGACTTCCGCCGCGGAGCTGGAGGGGAACCGCTCCCACCGTTTTGATATTGGGAGTGATGTCCTCCCCGATCAGGCCGTTCCCCCGGGTGGATCCCCGGATCAGATCGCCTGATTCGTACACCAGCTCCACAGAGAGCCCGTCAAACTTGGGCTCGATGGTGTAGTATATCGTCTCCCTCTCCAGGAGCTTTTTCAGGCGGGTGTCGAATTCCCGGGCCTCGTCGGCGCTGGTGGTGGAGTCGAGGCTGAGCATGGGACGCAGGTGGAGAACCGGGGGGAGGGA
This sequence comes from Candidatus Krumholzibacteriota bacterium, assembly GCA_016926065.1. Taxonomy (GTDB): domain Bacteria; phylum Krumholzibacteriota; class Krumholzibacteriia; order Krumholzibacteriales; family Krumholzibacteriaceae; genus JAFGPI01. The sequence goes on along the minus strand of JAFGPI010000213.1, from coordinate 3,864 downwards.
ACTCCTCGGTTCCGCGCCCACCCGCTGGGTGGGCGAATGGGGCGAGCGGAGGGAAGGATATTTTTCTTCCAGATCCTCCAGCTCCCGGCGGAGCCTGTCGTAAGCGGCGTCGGAGATGCGGGGACTGTTCCGCACGTAGTAGAGGAAGTCATGATGATTGATTTCCTGCTGGAGTTCTTTGACGCGGCGGGCCGCCTCTAGGAGATTCATGTCTGGGGCCTTTCACCCTGGGCGTAACAATTTCTCCCGCCCGCCCGGCCAACCCTCTCCGCCCGGCGGGGGCGGGTGGATAATTCCCCATTATACTACGATGTCCGGGTTCAGGAGAAGCCGTTCCTCCCAGAAATCGGTGTTGAAATTGCACCGGCGGGCCAGGTTGAGGAAACTTTTTATGTTCTCCCTCGCCTCCCGGGAGCGCCCCGGATCCTTGTTCACGGCGGCGAGAAGCTCTTCCACCTTGGTGTCGAGGATTTCAAAAATCGCGTTCTGGATATGAGGCAGGGGGATTTCCATGCCAATGGAGGAGCAGTATTCGATGAAATCGTACAATTCGCCGGAGGCCCGGGCCTCCAGATCCGGAACGAGCTGGCGGATCTTCTCCAGCAGAAAATCGCCGAATACGGCGGAATTGTTCTTCTTGTCCAGGGGCACCCCGTAGTAGCGGGCCTCCGAGATTACGGTCTCCAGGCCTTTCAGGCCGTCGGGGAGCAGCGATTTATCCCATTTTTCCATTTCCTCCCCGATGCGGCCGGAAAGATAGATCTGGGCCGGAAGGAGGAGGCTGGGCGGGGCCTCCAGGGAGGTTTCGCTGTACAGCCGGAGTATGTCCCGGTTATTCAGGTAGAGTTCCTTGAATTCCCGGAGGATCGATTTATGCTGCCGGCGGATCAGGCGGGAGAGCACTTTTTCCTTGTCCTCGGGAAAGAGGTCGCGAAGGGCGAAGACCTGTCCGCCGAAATGCTCCACGGCCGATTGAATGATCCGGGAGCGGTCTCCCCCGGAGGTGAATTTCTCGAAATCCTCCTTGGCGTCCGCCCGGATTTCCCCGCTGCGCGCCGGCTTCAGGAGGCAGGTGATCTGGGGGGGAGGGCTTAAAATAAGCAGGTAATGAAACCAATCCCGCCGCAGGGTATAGGGGGAATCCATTTCCAGCGCCCCGATTTCCAGGGAGGTGTCGTCCCGGGTTTGGGAATGTCTATCCGTCACTTTGAATTGATATCCGAAAGCTTCCGGCGAAGCCTCGGGGCAATCAAGGCGGGAGGTTATAACAAACTGGCCCGCCAGGAAGATCGGCGACACCGAGGAGTATTTCTTCGCGCCGCGGTAGAGGTCTTCGCCCGAACCGAATTCGGCCAGATTGCTCCGGGCCCGGCGGAGTCCGCGTAAAAGCTGTTTTTCCAATTTGGCGGCTTGGGTTTCACCCGCCAGCTCTATCGCCCGTCCCGCGTATTTCAACAGCTGGAGCGTTTCTATGCCGGAGATGTCGTTAAAGAACCAGCCGCAGGAGGTGAACATCAACAGGGCGTTCCGCTGTGATTCCAGGAGGGAGAGGGCCCGGGACGAGCGCGCGCCGGAAGGATTCCCCCTCACCCGGGAGGAAAGAAATTTTTCGGCCCCGGCGACACTGCGGTTGCGGATGACTTCCAGGTAGTCGTTCCGCGCCTTCCAGGGGTCGTCCAAAAGATCCTTTCCCTCCTTGTCGAAGATCGACGCCAGGGAGTCCCGCAAATTATCCAGGGATTCCCTCAGGGGCGCCCTCCAGCGCTGGTTCCAGCCCGGAGGCCCCCCGGTATGGCAGCCGCAATCTTCCTTCCAGCGGCCCAGGCCGTGGGAGCAGGACCAGGCCGTCCCCTCGCCGTTTATACCCTGCTTGATCTGGACCTCGCGCCGGGCCGGATGGGTGTCCAGGTAAGCGCCGAAATTGGTCATCTCTATCCGGCGGGAGGGGGCCGCCGTGTCGACCAGATAGGAGAGGGCCATGTCGGCGAAAGGCTCGTGGTGTCCGTAAATTTCTCCATCGGTGGCGATGGTGACCAGGTCGTTGCCGCAGCGTTCGAAAGAGGAGGATATGGCCTCGGCCCATTGATCGCCGTTGGTGAGCAGGTGGTTGAAACTGACGTCGGTGGAGAGGCGGGCGTCGTAGAAGAATATGTTGATGGATCTGTTTTTGGTCCGGCCGCCTTTGCGCCGGGCCCCGTAGCAGAGGTAGGGAAAGCCGGTCGGGATGGAACCGTCGGCGGAATTGTTCCAGGATGAGCCCGCATCGAGACTCCGGTACCGGTCCGCCTGGTGGGGGGAAAGGATCAGGAAACGGAATCCGAAATCGAGTAGGATCTCCAGGGTTACTTCGTTGATGGCCGTTTCGGCCAGCCAGATACCTTCCGGATCCCTGCCGAAACGGTGCTGGAAATCCCTCACTCCCCAGAGGATCTGGGTCTCCTGATCGCGCCGGTTGGCCAGGGGCATGATTATATGATTATATACCTGGGCCAGGGCATTTCCGTGACCGCCCCGTTCCTTTACGCTCAGGCGGTCTGCCTCCACTATCATCCGGTGCAGGGAGGGGTAATTACCCTCTATCCAGGAGAGTAGCGTGGGTCCCAGGTTGAAGCTGATATGGCGGTAGTTATTTACCAACTTGAGAATGCGGCCGTATCCATCCAGGCGGCGGGAGACGGCATTGGGAAGATAGCATTCGTCCGTTATGCGGTGGTTCCAGTCGTGGTAGGGGGAAGCGCTGTTCTGACGGTCGATCCGCTCGGTCCACGGATTCTCGCGGGGCGGCTGGTAAAAATGCCCATGGATGATCAAATAACGTTTGTGGTCCTTGTCCGTCATCGACGCCCCGGAAATTATGTATAAACGCGATAATCTATATCGGGAAAGATATTGTCCCTGCTTTCCACCTCTTTCAACCACGAATCGTTTATACGGGAGGTGCTTATATCCCGGTAAATCCTGTCAAACCGGCTGATATGATCCTTGGTCCGCTTGTGGGCGTATTCGATCATGGTTCCGGTTTTCATGATAAAGGCCCAGTCGCTGCTCTGCGCCAGCAGCAGTTCCCGGGCGGCCTGGTTGAGCGCCCGGCGCAGGATTCCTTCGGCCTGGGGAAACCGGCCGGCCAGTTCCACCATCCGGTCCGCCATGATGTGCAGATGGGGATAGATCCAGTCATTGCTGCCCTCCAGCCAGACCTCGTTGTATCCCTTGAAACCCCAGGAGGACATGGTAGGCTTTATCACCTGCAGCCGGGGATTCTTTTCCAGGTACTCGCTGGGAGTGATGGTGGCGATGGTGTCCTGGTCGAAGTGAAGCTTGCGCAGCAGAAACTCGATCCAGTCCGGACCTTCGTACCACCAGTGCCCGAACAGCTCCGCGTCGTAGGGAGAGACGATTATCGGTTTGATGCCTAGAAAATCATTCAGGTATTCAACCTGCTTTTGCCGGTTGAACATGAAGTTGCCCGCGTGCACGGCGGCCATTTCCCGGGCCAGGGAGGGCCGGTAAGGTTCTTTCTGGTCGGTGCGGCCGGTGATCCGGTGATACTTGATTCCCAGGTGGATCCTATTGCCGTCGGGATGCAGGTAGGGTCTTATATAGTCGTAATCCAGGTCGAATCCGATATCGCGATAAAAATCCCGGTACTGGTAGTCGCCGGGATAACCTTCGCGGGCGCTCCATACCTGCTTGGAGGACTCCTTGTCCCGGCCGAACACCGCCACCGCCGAAGGGCAGTAAACCGGCGCGAAGATGCCGTACCGGGGGCGGGGGGTCCCAAAGAGGATGCCGTGGGTGTCGGTGAAAAAATAATTGATACCGCATTCCTTGAGAATCTCGTCGATGCCCGGGGAGTAACCGCAC
>JAFGPI010000212.1 GCA_016926065.1 Candidatus Krumholzibacteriota bacterium | reverse complement strand
CGATGGCCTTCCGGTTGGCCAATTCCTTATTGTAACGGGGATGAATGCCTCCAAAAAAACCGCCGCGCTTCATCCGGTCTCACCCCCCGCGGCCACCTGGAGGTGGTCCGGCTGCTTATCCTCTTCCGGTACTGTTCTCACCACTATGGTATGCATGGGGCAGGATTCGGCCACCTCGGGGGGGATTTCCCGGTCGTAATTAACCACCGCCAGGAAATTATCGATATAGATTGTTCCCTCCGGAGCCGCCTTGACACATTTTTGACAGGCGATGCAGGCCACCGAGCAGGCTTTTTTAGCGGCCGCCCCCTTGGCGTGCGAGGAACAGAGTATGTGCAGGGAACGTCCAGAGGGAACCATTTTGATTATTCCCTTGGGGCAGGCGGCCACGCACTTTGTACACCCGGTGCACTTTTCGGGGATGACCCGGGCCAAACCGCTGGGTAGCATCTCGATGGCGTCGAAGGGACATACCCCGGCGCAGGTCCCCAGTCCCAGGCATCCATAAACGCAAATCTTGTCCCCTCCGAATATCATCGCCGCCGATTCGCAATCGTAGATTCCATTGTAAAAAAAACGTTTCCCCGCCACCTGATCGTCACCGTTGCAGTTGACCAGGGCCACCATGCGGGTGCCTCCCCCGGCATACTCCATCCCCATGATGGCGGCTACGGCATGAGCGGTCGTTTCCCCTCCCACGGGGCAAGCGGTTATATCGGCCTCTCCGGAGACGATATGTTTTGCCAGCTCCGAGCAGCCCGGATACCCGCATGCTCCGCAGTTGACCCCGGGAAGCGCTTCCTCGACCTCCTCCACCCGGGGATCAACCGCCACCGCGAACAGACGGGCCGCCATGGCCAGTCCGAAACTGGCCGCCAATCCCAGGGCGGCCAGGATGATAACAGCAGTCAGCATAATCTCCATTCCTTTGCCAAAGCGGCGGCGCCACCGGCCGGTAAACCTCCCGGGCGGTCGCCATTACCGGAAAGGCTATAATTTAACCAGGCCGGTAAAGCCCATGAAAGCCAGCGAAAGCAGGCCGGCGGTAATCAATCCTATCGCTGTTCCCCGGAAAGGCACGGGCGTATCACAAAGCTCGATGCGTTCTCTGAGCGACGAGAAAAGGATCATCGCCAGGCCGAATCCCAGGGCCGCGCCTACTCCGAATACCGTGGTCTCGATCAGGCTGTACTCTTTCTGTATATTCAGCACCGCCACTCCCAGCACGGCGCAATTAGTGGTTATCAGGGGAAGAAATATCCCCAAGGCCTTGTACAGAGCCGGGCTGAATTTTTGCAGCGCCAGTTCGACCAGTTGAACCAGGCTGGCGATTACCAGGATGAAGGAAATAGTTTGCAGATAGGTGAGGTTGAACCTTACCAGTATATAATTGTAGATGAGCCAGGTTACCACCGATGCCATGGTCATCACGAAGAGCACCGCTCCGCTCATACCGAGAGCGGTGGAAACCCTTTTGGAAACTCCCAGAAAGGGGCAGATTCCGAGAAATCTCTGTAAGACAAAATTATTTACCAGAACCGCGCTGATTATGATCAGAAGTAACTTCGGCATATTCCCCTTTCATGGGGTCCGGAAAAACACCGGGTGCTACTCCGGGTTACGTTAAAGCGGTCGTAAAACGGCATTAAAGTAATACAGGCCGATGAAAATTGCAAGGATTTTCCCGGATCGACGCAATTCTCCCGGGAAGGTGGAAACAGGCCGGTTATTTCCTCTAAAAAGCCGCCTTTACGCCGAATCCCGGCAGTAGGAGCAGTATACAATAATTCCTTCGCATAGAAAAATGGAACCAGGCCGGGTATTTCCCCTAAAAAGTCACCTTTACGCCGAATCCCAGCAGTAGGGGAAGCATACGGTAATAGGCGCGATCCGAATAGTTCTCGTTGTAGCGCAGGTTGAAAACGTTGCGCCGGTTGGTGATATTCAGTACTTCAACGAAGAAAGCGGCCCGGTCATAGCTCCATTCGGCATGGATATCGATCCGGGAATACGCGGGTAGCCGGGCGGACATCCTCCTTCCCTCGGAGGCGACATACCCGCCCGAGGTTCTCTGGTAGACGGTTCCTATCGGCGTATAGGGCCGGCCGCTGTTCACCTTCCATGTAAAGGAAAGCTTGAAATGTTCGCCTACCTGCCGGGACCCTTCCAGGGAAAAAGAGTGGCGGTACTCGCAGGGAGAGCTGTACCAGTAAGGCGCCTCGTAGGCAGCTTCGAGATTTTGAACGCCCTGCCCGGAGATTTCCGGCCGGAAGGTCAGGGTGTGCGGCCTATCGATCCTCTGGGCGTGCATCCAGGCGTAACTGCCCACCGCCGACCAGGAGCCGAACCTTTTTTCCAGTCCCAGTTCCAATCCCTTGCTCCTCCCCCTTCCCCCGCTGGTGTAAACCACCGGTTCGGTCTCCACCGCCAGATCCCGGTCCCGGCGGATGAATAAACCGGCCTGCAGCCTCACCCGGGCGGGAAGCTCCCGGCTCAGTCCCAGGTTCAGTTGACCGGCCTTCTCGACGAGCAGGTTCTGCCCCACGGCGGCCGGATTTCCGAAATCCTCCGCCGGATCCCGGGCAAAGATCCCCCCGGAGAAAAGCACGGTGGTCTTAGTATCCAGCATTCTATGCAAGGAAAAACGGGGACTGGCCAACACTTCTTCACTCCTGCCGAAGTTCTCGAACCGGAGGCCCACCCGTGCCCCCGTTTTCTCCCCGGCCCAGGTGATCTCACCATAGCCGCCGGTGTATTGCCACCGGTTCATCCCGTCGGCCTGAAAGGCGTAGCCATCGTTATCCAGTCTCACCGCGGAATTTTCATTCCGGCTGGCCAACCAGAAACTCCTTCCAAAATTCAACTCGTATTCGATAGTGGAAAGGGAAGAAAAGAGACCGGCCGTGATCATACCCTGCCTGTAACGACAGCCCAGGTCCAGCCGCAAGGTCCCCCTCCCCCCGTACCAACCCATGCTCTCGATATCGTTGCCGGACATGAAAAAGGTGGATCGATAGGGTTGCCAGGCCAGGGTGGCCCGGCCCCACCAGGGGGAGGAATCGACTTCACGGCAGGAGTAGGAGAGGGAAAGAGCCCCCAGCCTCCGGTGCCAGGAGAGTTCGGTGCCGGTCCCATCGCCCTCCATCCCCATGGTTTCGGTGCTTAGGAGGGTTTCATCCCCGGAAAGGAGCAATCCCAGTCTAAGCGACTGCCGGTGATCCAGGTGCTTGACCAGATTCGCCTGGATATCGTGGAAGTTCGGCATCTGCATATCTTTCTGATCGCTAAATGTTCCGTACAGCAGATCGAGATAACTGCGCCGGGCCAGCAGGGAGATAAAAACCGTCCCCTCCACCACCGACCGCCGGGAGGATATGGAAGAGCTGAGCAGCCCCAGGGAAAAATCATTCTCCACCCCCTCCCCTATTCCGTCCTTAGTCTCCACTTCGATTACGGCACCAGTGGCCCCGTGCGCGGCGGCGGACAGGGGAACCGGAGAAAAGTAGAACTTTCCGATATTGGAACCGTCGTAGATACTGCACAGACCGCCGAAATGATAGGGTGAGGGAAAAAGCAGGCCGTCTAGAAAAAACGCGTTCGCGTCGGGGGAAGAACCATGGATGCTGAATCTTCCGTCAAAATCGTTTCCGGAGGTCACGGAGGCCTGGTCCTTGAGGGCATAAAGGGGATCGGTCTGCGACAGCGCCCCCCGGGAGAGTAGCTTCACATCCAGTTCGGCCCGTTCCAGGAATACCGGAGGAGATGGCGGGCTGGCCGCGACTACCTCAATGGCGCCGGTTTGATAGATCTGCATGCGTAGGCATATATCCGGGGTCCGGCCAGCGGCCGGATCGATCTCCATAAACGGAATCTGGTGATATGATATGTGGATGATGCTGATATGGGCCCGCGCGGCGGGGCCCGGAAGCGGTAGCCGGAAGGATCCATCCGCCCCGCTCAGGGTCATGGCGCCGGTTTCAAAAAGATCGATCACAGCCAGTTCGACCGGTTTACCGGTGGCGCAATCAATAATCCGGCCTTCTACCATGTAACTCCTCTCGGTGACGGTCTCTTCCCGTCCCCCCTCCCCAGATTCCCTGCCGGGGGAGGCCGGAGTGAATTTCTTGGTTCGCTCCCTCTCCGGAGGCCCGGGATCCCCACCGGCAGAGGCTGGAGAAAAGATTGGACAGATAACTGCAAAACAGGCAGCGGCAACTAAAAATAGAATAAATATCGGTCTATTAAAAAAAATACGGTTAGGGTGCGACATGTCAACTCCCCGTAACCGTCCTTGGATCTGTATATATTCTTCCGTGGATTATATTATGAAAAAATGAGATATGAGATTGATTCGCTCTCCCCCTCCTACTTTTTCCTTTCCAAGATGTCCGCTGCCTGGATAATGGGGGACAGCATCGCTTGAAAAACTCTTCTTACATAATTATTGTAGCACAGGCGGGGCAAATAGAGCAAGCGGGATATATATATAATTGGACAGTTCTAAAAAATCCAAAATATTAACCTATTTTCGGTTTTTTTCGTTTTTTTCCTTGACAGCTTTTCCGCGTAGAATTCCAGGATTTCACTGATCCAT
>JAFGPI010000211.1 GCA_016926065.1 Candidatus Krumholzibacteriota bacterium | reverse complement strand
TCAATCCACCGGAGAATAGGGAAAGGAGGAATGAATTAGACACTAAATTCGAAAAAAATCTGTCTCAAAGTTGTTGACACATTCCGACATCCCAAATATAGCACCTTATCATAAGACTCCCAAATCGGCTGTATTCTTATAGCTGTCTCCAAACCGGATGTTATCCAAAATGTCTGCTTGAACAACCAACCCCAATCATTCAAACAGGAAAATGCCACTTCAATTCCATTAACCAAATCCCCCATATAGACTACTATTATTTCTTCATTCATTACTGAATATTCTGGAATAACGTTTGCCGGATAATCAATGGAGAAAGCCACACCTTTCACACCCCCGCCCTCAGCGGGCCGGACCCAAACCCAGAACTCGGCCAACGCTATATGTCCTTCCTCGAAAGCACATACGGCATTACCTTGATGATGGACTTCCCACGGTTTAAATGAATTCTATTCATTATTCCAATATCTCCACCACGATCCGGCCCCCTCACAAACTGGTGCCCCCCCGGTGCCCTGGCAGGCTTTAAAGACATAATAAGGCCACCAGTCCCTACTACCTAATCCCCTATCTCTTTGATTAATTTAAAGAAAATTGGTGGGCGAAAGAGGACTTGAACCTCCGACCCCCTGCTTGTAAGGCAGGTGCTCTGACCAAACTGAGCTATTCGCCCACCCGAAGTGCGTCTCGCGCGAAGTGTCCCCCGCGCGGTGTATCTATATCAAGGCCACCGGGATCAAGATGCAATAACCCAGCACCAGCAGGGCGGGAGCGAGGGAGATCGAATTCTGGGAGAGGAAAACGTACCCCAGCACGATGGATATCAGTCCCGCTATCAGTATCCACTTTCTGAACCTACGTATAAACTCCATATGAAACCTTTCCGCCGTCTGAGGGGCCGGCCGGTGATCGGATCCCGCGCGGTAATACGTCGATCCCCCCTTAACCTCCTTCACCGCCCTCTAAAGCTCGTCAATCATTACCGCCTGACTCCGCCGCCGTCTTCCCGGAGCGTTATATCTTGTCGATAAATCAATAATATGCGTCCCGCCTCATAAGTCAAGCGATTCGTTAAGGCTGCCGGTGCGGTAGCCCTCCGCATCGACGCACACATATCTAAACCCCAACGATTTGAAACGTTCCACCAGCTTCGATCGAAACCGATCCTCCACCAGATCCCGGATACGGCCGGGTGGCACCTCGATGCGGGCCACCTCGCCGTGATGGCGGACCCGGCACCCTGTAAAACCGGCCCCGCTCAGAAAAAGTTCTCCTTCCTGCACCTGCTCCAGCTTTTCCCGGTTGATGACCTGGCCGTAGGGAATCCGGGAGGCCAGGCAGGCGGAGGCCGCCCTGTCCCAGCCTTCCAGGCCCCGCTCCCGGGAGAGGGCCCGGATCTCCTCCTTGCCCAGGCCCGCTTCGCGCAGGGGACTGACTATTTTCAGCTCCCGCAGGGCCCTAATCCCCGGACGGTAATCGTTGGCGACATCATCCCGATTGGTGGCGTCCATCACCCAGTGGTATCCCCTCTCCCGGGCGATTTCCAGCAGCCGGGTAAAAATGAATTTCTTGCAGATATAGCAGCGATCGGGCGGATTGGCGGTAAAGCCCTCTATTTCGCTCTCGTCTACCGCCACCACCTGGTGCTCCACCCGGTATCGCCCGGCCAGTCCCTTTGCCTCCTCTATCTCCCGGGCGGGCATGAAAGAGGCCTCGACCGTCACCGCCAGCAGGTTCCCTCCGAGCAATTCCCGGGCGACCACCAGCAGGTAGGTCGAATCGACTCCCCCCGAGAGGGCCAGCACCACCCGGCCATAGCCCCGGATTATCTCTTCCAGGGCAGCGAGCTTTTTATCGAGGGGGAACTGGATATTCCTGGAGGTCATGGCTATCCTTCGGACCGGAGGTTCACGGTTTACCCGCGGACTGCGGTTCCTCTTCCCGGGCGGACGGGCTGGAACCGGCGTTCAGGGGCGCGCTGGTTTCCGGATCCGGCTTGCGTTTGATATGGGGAGGAACGGGACCGTATTTTATCAGGTGCTTAGCCTTCAGGTGCTCACCGTAGGTTCTACTGAATTTGTGCTTGCCGGAGCCATCGGCCACGAAATAGTAATCCTTACTCTGGGGATGGGGACGGATGGCGGCGACCAGGGCGCTGCGGCCGGGATTGCAGATCGCTCCCGGGGGGAGTCCTGTCACCCGGTAAGTGTTGTAAGGCGAATCGATCCGCAGGTCCTTGTACCACAATTTGCGGCGCACCCCGCCCAGGGCGTAGGCGACCGTGGGATCGGCCTCCAGCTTCCACCCCGCCCGCAGACGGTTGTGATAGACGGCCGATATACGGGGCATCTCGGAACGATAGACCGCCTCGGCCTGGATGATGGAGGCCAGGGTAACGATCTCGTTGAGGTTGAATTCGAGGCTGTCCACCTCGGTTCTCACCTTGGTTTCAAATATTTCCCAGAACCGGTAAACCATCCGCACCGCCGCCTTGCGGGGATTGAGCGGCCAATCGAAAAGATAGGTATCGGGAAAGATATAGCCTTCCAGCGAGGGGGCTTCGATCCCCATCTCCGCCAGGAAGGCGGAATCGCCGCACAGCTCCAAGAAGGCCACGGAATCGACCTCGGCTTCCCGGTACAGAATGGAGGCGATCTCGCTAAGCATCAAGCCCTCTGGAATCACTATGCGGGACAGATCCACCTCGCCCCCCACCAGCTTGTTGAGAACGGAAGCTACGCTTTCTCCCCTGCGGAATATATATCTACCCGATTTGATCTTCTTCTCCCTGCCACTCAAGAAGGCGGCCCAACGGAAGACTCCCGGCCGGGTCAGTATTCCCTTGGCGACCAACTCGTTCTGCACTTCCTTGAAGGTGGCTCCGGGCGGAACCAGAACAGATATCCGGCGGGAAGCCTCATCCCCGCTCTGACTGTAGTAGAGCCGGCTGAAATAGACCGAAAATATCAGCAAAAAGGTGATGATAATGGAAACGGCGGCCGATACCCTATGCATCAAGCGTTCCTCTCATCCAGATAACCCTGCAACAGCAGCACCGCCGAAAGTTTATCGATATCGCCGGCGTCGCGTATCCGCCCTTCCCCGCGCATTACCCGTTCCGCCTCCTTGCTGGTCATCCTCTCGTCCCGGAGAATCACCTCCACCCCGCAGTGCTCCTTTATCTCCCGGGCCAGCTCCCGCGAACGCCCGGTACCCTCTATCTCCCCTCCACTCATGGCAAGGGGGAGACCGAGCACCACCAAGCGCACCCGGTACTCTTCTATTATATCATGTACCCGATCGATCCAGTCCGATTTTTTGGTTATTTCCAGGGTTTCCAATCCCTGGGCGGTGATTCCCAATGGATCGCTTAGGGCCAAACCGAACCGCTTCTCGCCCGGATCTATACCCAGCACCCGGCCGCCTTTTTCCGAATCTAAAACCACCTTAAGCCGCTCATTTCTAAAGTTTTATGATTTTAGCCGACATTTTCCGAATCCTCGGGCACCTTAAGCTACTCACTTCTAAAGTTCTAGGATTTTAGTAGCCTTTTTCCGAACCCTCCACCACCTTAAGCCGTTCACCCCAATCGCTTTATGACCATGATGGTCAAGTCGTCATTGGCCCCTTGGGGATAGGAGAACCGGTTTACTTCTTCCACGATAAGCTCTTTTATCTTATCGGCACTATTATGCCGGATGCTGGAAAGGAAAGGATGCAGCCTTTCCTCGCCGTAGAGCTCTCCCTGGGTATTTTCGGCTTCGGTCACCCCGTCGGTGGTAACCACGATGATATCACCGGATCCCATCTTGATCTTTCTTTTACAGTATTCAAATCCGGGGGTGACGCCCAGGATCAAACCGCTGTAATCCAGTTCCTCCACCTCACCGTTCTCCCTCACCACCACCGGGAAAAAATGCCCCGCGTTTGTATAAACCACCTCGTTCTTCCGTAAGTTAATGCATCCGTAGAACATAGTGGCGAATTTATCGGTGGCGGTGATGTCGCACATCACGTCGTTGAGCCTACTGATCACCGCCACCGGATCATCCATGCGATCCATGATGGCGCGCAGGCTGGCCTGCAGGGAGGCCATCAGCAGGGACGCGGGAACTCCCTTTCCCGAAACGTCCGCCACCGTAAAAGCTAAATGGGTATCGTTCTTTATGAAATCGTAGTAATCGCCACCCACCTGCTTGCTCGACACGCTCAGGGCGGCGGCTTCGTAATTTTCCAACTGAGGAGGGGCGGAGGGAAGCAGATTGATTTGAATCGTCCGGGCCAGGTTCAACTCCTCCTCCATCACCTTCTTCTCCACCACTTCCTTGAGCAGCTCGATGCGGGACAGGGAGGCGGCGATCTGTCTGGCCAGCATCGCCAACATAGCCTGCTCCTGGACCGTATAGCGGTTATGCTCATGCCTTGCCCCCAGCAACAGCGCCGCCACGCATTTCTGCTCATGCACCACCGGGACGATTAGCTCGTAGCGGGCGAATCTCCTCACTATCCCCGGCAAGGTCTCCACCGCCTCCAGCACCACCTTGCGGGAGGGACGGAAGAAATTCCTCCCCCTCAGGTTGAGGAAATCCATAGCCTCCATGAAATCGAGCCTGACCATCGGCTCATCCACCAGGCTGAGCAGTTCCACCACCTTCTCGGCGTAGGGGTCGTCATTCCCCACCGCCATTATTTCCTCGGCAAAAACGGTCTCCACCTTATCTGTACCGAACATCTGGGAGAGCGCCAGCTGTATTTTCTCCTTCATGGTTTCGATTTCGATCACCGAGAGCAGCTCCGCGCTCAGATCGCGCATCCTGATCCGGGGACTGGTTTCCTCCCTGACCAGTACCTTCTCCGTCCATTCCTCCAGGCGGCCCAGCACGGGCTGGAATACTATGATAAAGAGGACGATCAAGCCGGTTTCCAGAAATTCCACCCGGGCTCCGGAAAAGCGGTAGAAAACCCCCGTGATCTGCTTGATGGTAAGCAGATATATGGTGGCGAAGAGGGCCACCGTGGCGCCGTAGAAAATACCCTTGCGGGCTATCAGCCGTATGTCCAGGAACTGGTAACGGATAATGGCGAAAGCGATCGAGCCGCCGCCGATTATCAAGGAGGCGTTGATAAAGGCGATCACCATGTCCTGATCGAACATGTCCCTCCGGAAAAAGGAGAGGGCGCGGCCCAGGGAATAGGTAAGGATGCACAGCCCCAGCCCGGCCACCACCACCCGCATCTGCCGGCGCACGCGGGGGGGCAGCTCAAAGCTCAGCGAGTGCCTGAGAAACAGAAGGGAGAATCCGGCAAAGGCCACGTTGACCAGGGAGAAGAGTCCGGTATGCGCCTTGAAAAGCAGGCCCATCCAGACGTTCAAATATTTGGCCAGGGTGGCGAAAAAGGAGGAAAAGGTGCCGGATGAGCCAGGCAAATCGTTGAGGAAATTGAACATACGCTCCGGATTCACCCGGTCGATCAGGACCAGGAGCAGGATCAGGTGAAAGAGGTGGGGAAAGAAAAGTATCCCCGCCCAGCGCCGGAAATACTTCCAGATGCGGTGCCTTTTCGGGTAGACCAGGGCAAAAAGAAAAAGGGAGGGGAAAAAGAATTCCCATATGTAATCGAAGCTGGCCACCAGGTTCTCGAATAGATAGGTGTTCTGTTGCAGATTGCTCTCCAGCAGCACGCCCATGCCGCCCAGGAGCGGCCCGATGCCGGCGAAAAAAAGAACCAGGGCGGTGGCCCAGCCCACAATATCCCGGGTGGAGTAGCGAAGGATCATTATTCCGAAGAAAAATATTATCGCGCCGCAGATAAAGTAAAACGAAGCTAGAAATGACGAGGTGGCCATACGGTCACTCCATATAAATCATCTTGGACCAAGAGAATAACTGCCCCGCCGCCAATAGTAATACGATCACGACCGGTGATTGGTTCCCGCGGCGGATCAGAGTTGGAAAGCGAACATCAATCGTCGGTCGTTTTGGCTTTACCGTTCAGTCTTTTTTCCAGGGTGACCTTCATGCCCCGATCGGGCTGTTTCTCGAAGGAAAGACTATCCATCATCTCCTGCATGATGTAGATTCCCCTGCCCCTTTTTTGATCGATATTCGAAGGATCCGGAATATGCCTCAGATAATCTTCAAAATCAAATCCTTCTCCGAAATCAAAGACCTCTACAGAAAGCCTTTCGGGGAGGCTATGAAAAACCGCCTTCACATTGCTTTCGGGACAGCACTTATTTCCATGTTCCAGGGCATTGGTACAGGCTTCTATGACGGAAATCGATATTTCGTTCAAGGCCTGCCGGCTAAAACCCATCTCCTCGGCTATCTCACCGCAAATCAGATCGATCACGTTCAACCAACGGTAGCTACTGGGAAACTCGATGACGATGTTGTCGGCCATGATGGCTCCAGCTCCCTCCTCCCTTTACAGGCTCGATCCCTCTCTCAACTGAAACTGTTTACCGCCTCATTCTCGTTATCGTAACACTCGAAGATTAAATTTAGCTTTGTCACATAAAGAACACTACGGATTTTATTGGAAACATTCAGAAGTTTCAAGTCGCCTTTGTTCTTTCTCAGGGTCGTGTAGCCGGTAATCAGTATCCCCACACCGGTACTGTTGACCCATTTTACGTCCGCCAGATTGACGATCACCTTGGTCTCGCCATCCTCGATCAGGCAGTGGATCATATCCCGGAAATGATCGGCATCCGCTCCCCCCATAAGCTTTCCGGATATGTCCAAGATGGTGACTCCGCTCGACTGCCTCATCTTGAACTTCACTTATACCTCCCGGAGGAATGACATCACCGATTGAAAATCGGGCGGCAGAGGCGCGGTGAACGTCATTTCCTTTTTCTCGACCGGGTGAAAAAAAGTAAGTTCCCCGGCGTGGAGAGCTTGCCTTTTCATCAGGGAGAGAGCCTTGCGGGCTATCTCTATTTCACTCTTCACCAGGCCCGCGCGTTTGATCTTCCTTCCTCCGTAAACCGGGTCACCCAGCACCGGATGCCCGGTAAAGGAGAGATGGACGCGAATCTGGTGCGTCCGCCCCGTACCAAGCTTGAGTTTAATATACTGGAATGGCCTGAACGTGTCTAGAGTATAGTAGGCGGTCACCGCTTCCCGGCCCCCGCCGGCGACCACTGCCATTTTTTTCCGGTCCCCGGGAGACCTTCCCACCGGCTGGTTGATCACCCCTTCGGATTGGGGCATCTCTCCCCAGACCAGGGCGTAATAGATCCTTTTAACCCGCCTATCCATCAATTGACGGCTGAGGGATATATGAACGGCGTCATTTTTCGCCACCACCAGCAAGCCGCTGGTGAGGGAATCCAGCCGATGGACGATGCCCGGTCTCAACACTCCGCCGATACCGGAGAGGTCGCGGCAATGGTACAGCAAGGCGTTCACCAGGGTGCCCGTTTCATTCCCCGGGGCCGGATGAACGACCATCCCCGCCCGCTTGTTTACGACCAACAGCTGGTTATCCTCGTACACGATATCCAGATCGATCGCTTCCGGTGCTACCGCCAGGGGGCGGGGGGGACTAAAACGCAGTTTCACGCATTCATTCTCCCGCACCTTCCGGGAGCTTTTCAATAATACCTCCCCTTCCACCGTCACCCCGCCCTCCCGGATGACCTTCTGAATCCTGGACCGGGAAAGTTCCCGCAGTTGTTCGCTGAGAAACGAATCCAGCCGTTCCCCGCTGTTCTCTTCGTCCACGATAAAGGTAAATATCTTCTCATCGGCCAAGGATCCAGCCCCCCTGTAATGAATGTAAGGCGACATTATACATCATATTTAAGTAAAAAAAAATTGTTCGCTCCGGGGAGAGTCGTCCGGCGGCCGGTTTTGCCTCTTATCAGAATGGTAATAAATAGGTTAGGCCGGTTCGGCCGAACCGGGACCGGAATCCTTCAGGGAATCGGAACCCTTTACGAAACCGGCGATCAGGATTACCGCTCCCACCGTGACCGCGATATCGGCGACATTGTAGGTGGGCCACCGGTATACCCCGATCCCCATATCGATAAAATCGATCACCTCGCCGGTCGCAATCCTGTCGATCAGGTTTCCGAAGGCGCCTCCCAGGATGAGGCCGAGGCAAATCCGCTTTAGGAGAGGGGCGTACCGCATGCGGTAGGCAAATATTATCAGGGCAATTATGGAGATGCTGGTAACGGAGAGCAGGAGCAGCCTGGAACCGGAGAGAATTCCCATGACCGCCCCCGAATTCTTGCTCAGGGTAAAACGCAGGAATCCATCAATCAAGTCCCGTCCCCCGCCATTCCTGTATACTTCCCAGATGATCCGCTTGGAGGCCTGATCGAGGATGATAACCAGGGCCGCCACGGTAAAATAGAGCACCCGTTATCGCCCTCTCTGATTCTTTTCCGATTCGCTTTTACACTTAATGCACATTCTGGCGCTGGGAACGACATCCAGCCTTTTGAATGAGATCAACTCATCGCAGATCTCACATTTTCCGTAATCCCCGCGCTCAATTCTTTTCAGGGCTTCATCCAGAGATCTGAGATATTGACCTTCAACGCTGGCGTAATAAAAATTCTTCTCCTTTTCCATATAATCGGTGCCTAGATCCGCTAAGTGGTTGGAATAGGCCTTTTTGGAAGCTTCCTGGATCTCCGAGGAGCTGTTGATCGATTCCTCGATCCGCGAAAGCTCCCGGATGATCCTCTCCCGTTCCGCCAGCACCTTCTTTTTGTAAGCGGCAAGTTCCTTTTTGTTCAGCTTCTTCTTTTTCTTGGCCGGCATGGCTTTTTCTCCCTGTTACTCCGGGTGGCTAAATCACCTTCACCCAAAGCTCAACCTCATGATCGTTAAGTTTAAAGGCAGCATTGAACTGCCAGTCTTTTTCTCCCTTATCCAGGGATTCGGCCAGGGTTTCACTACAGATATGCTCCCTGAATCCGTTGATAACCTCCTCCACCTCGGGCGTTGTTTTGTAGGCTAATTCGATACGATCGCTCACCTCGAAACCGGAATCTTTCCTTAGATTCTGGATACGGTTGACCAGATCCCTTGCAATTCCTTCCTGGATAAGCTCCGGGGTAAGCCGGGTATCCAGCAGAACGGTAAGATCACCCTCCACTTCGGAAGCATAACCTTCCGCCGTCTCTTGCATGATCTGTACCTCGGCGCTGGTCAAAGCTTCTTTCTTTCCTTCTATGTTTAACGTAATTTCATTTTCCGCAATAAGTTCCTTTACAAACCCGGCCTCCAGATTTTCCAGAGCGGCCGCCACCAGCCGCATCTTCTTCCCGAACCTCTTGCCCAGCTGGGAATACTCCGGCTTGACTTTCAACTTTATTAAATCGTCGGTGTTTTCAATTACTGAAACAGATTTTAGGTTCAGTTCATCCAGAACCAGGGCGACCAGTTCCGGATCTTCGATCCACCGGGTGTCATGTTGATACCGGTTATGGACCAGCATGCGGGAGAGGGGAGTTCTTACCTTGATCCCGGCCTTGTTCCTTACCGCCCTGCCGGTGGTCACGGCCTGGCGCACTCCCTCCATATCCCTCTCCAAACGGGTATCGATCGATCCTTCCTCGACCTGTGGAAAATCCTCCAGGTGAACGCTCAACCCGCCTTTTTGATCCATCTCCACCCCCCGCAGCTTTAAATAGATGGCCTCGCTCAGGAAGGGGATGAAAGGCGCGGCCAGGCGGGTCACTCCGCTCAATACCTGGTAGAAGGTCTCGTAGGCGGCCAATTTGTCGTCACTCATCTCATTTTTCCAGAAACGGCGGCGGCACCTTCTCAGGTACCAGTTGCTAAGCTCGTCAATGACAAACGACTGAATCGACCGGGCCGCCCGGGTCAATTCATAGTGCTCCAGCGCCTCGGTCACCTTTTTCACCGCGGTGTTGAAACGGGAGATCAACCAGCGGTCGATGAGGTTGGTCAAATCGATCTTTCCGGAAGGCTCGAAACCGTCGATCTGGGCGTACATGGCGAAGAAGTTATAGAGGTTGCGGAGCGTACCCATGAATTTATTCGCTCCTTCCCGCATGGCTTCAAGATCGAACCGCTTGGGGAGATAGGGAGCGCCGCTGGTCATAAGGTACCAGCGCAATGAATCGGCCCCGTCACTATCCAGAACATCGCTGGCAAAGACGGCGTTACCCCGGCTTTTACTCATTTTCTGACCTTCCTTGTCCAGCACCATCCCGTGGGGCAGGCATCTCTTGTAGGGACTGCGCTTGGTCAGAAAGGCCCCGATAACCAGCAGGGAATAGAACCATCCCCGGGATTGGTCGACGCCCTCGCTGATAAACTCGGCGGGATACTGTTCCTTGAATGTATCCATATTCTCCATCGGATAATGATACTGCGCGAAGGGCATGGCGCCGGAATCGAACCAGCAATCGATCACTTCCGGGACCCGGGTCATCTTCCCCCCGCATTCGGGACATCCCAAGTCCAACTCATCTATAAAGGGCTTGTGGAGATCGTAATCGTCGGGAAACCGTTCACTCAGCGAGCGCAGCTCCGTCAGGTCTCCGATACAGTACTTTTCCCGGCACGAATCGCAGGTCCAGATATTGAGCGGCGTGCCCCAGTAGCGTTCCCGGCTCAGCGCCCAGTCCACATTTCCCTCCAGCCACTTGGCAAAGCGGTTTTCCCCGATCTCCGGCGGAAACCAGTCAACCGCGCGGTTGGACTCCATGAGGAGATCCTTGAAGGCGGTGGTCCGGATATACCAGGAGCGGCGGGCGTAATAGATGAGCGGGGAGTCACACCGCCAGCAAAAAGGATAGGAGTGGGTGATCTCCGCGCTCTGGTAGAGGATGTTCCTCTCCCGCAGATCCTCGATAATTTCAGCGTCGCAATCTTTGATGAACCGGCCCGCCCAGCGGGTAATCTCGGCGGTAAATTTTCCCTCGTCGTCGACCGGCTGGACGAAGGGCAGGCCCTCCGCCTCCCCCACGCGGTAATCATCCTCCCCGAAAGCCGGCGCGGTATGCACGATTCCGGTTCCATCGGTCAGGGTGACGAAGTCCCCCTCAATCACCCGGAACGCTCCTTCCTTATCCTGATAATAGGGAAAGCAGGGCTCATACCTTTTGCCCACCAGATCCTTTCCCGGGAACTTCTCCAGCACCTCCGTC
>JAFGPI010000210.1 GCA_016926065.1 Candidatus Krumholzibacteriota bacterium | reverse complement strand
TGCCTGCCGCTACGCGGATAGGGCCCAGGGCCTGCGCGTCATAGAAACGATCCCGGCCGGGTACCAGCCCCGGCAAGCGGTCCGGGAGGGGGAATGCGCCCGGATCATGACGGGAGGGATGGTTCCCCCCGGCGCGGATTTCGTGGTAAAGGTCGAGGACACGGAAATAAAGAACGGGAAGGTGTTGATAACCAAGAAATGCGAGAGGCGTAACATTTGTTTCCGGGCGGAGGATATCAAGGCGGGGGAGGTGATCCTGCGCCGCGGAACTTTAATTACCGCCGCGGAGATCGCGGTTCTGGCCGCCGCCGGTTGTGCCGCGGTGCCGGTGTATAGAAGGCCGGTGGTGGGAATTATCGCCACCGGTAGCGAATTGGTGGAGGCGGATGGGGTGCCCGCCGCCGCCGCCATAAGGGACAGCAACAGTTATCAATTATTCGGTCAGGTCAAAAATAACGGTTTTAAGGCGGTTCGTCTCGGTATCGTAGAAGATACTCCCCGGGCTATCGGCGAAGTGGTGGAGAGAGAAATGGTCCGTACCGATCTGCTTTTGATCTCCGGGGGAGTATCCATGGGAGAATTCGATTTCGTCCCCGGCGTGCTGAAGGATAAAGGGTACCGTCTGCTGTTTGAGAAAGTCGCCATAAAACCTGGAAAACCTACGGTTTTCGGAGTAAAAGAGGAAAACTGGGTTTTCGGACTGCCCGGAAATCCGGTGTCGACGTTCCTAATCTTTGAAATATTCGTCAAGCCTTTTTGTTTCAAGCTCATGGGCCACGATTATCGTCCGCCGGTAGTGGAGGCGACACTGGCGCAGGCCATTACCGGAAGAAGGTCGGACCGCCGGGCCTACCTCCCGGTCAGAATGGATCCCGACGGTCGGGCTCGGAAAGTGGAATATCACGGGTCCGCTCATATACATGCCTTTACCCTGGCCAACGGCTTTATCGCCATCCCTCCCGGGGTGGAAGAGGTTCCGGCCGGAGAGAAGGTGGCGGTAACCCTGATCAGGTAGAGGCGCGCCGGAGGGAGAATAAGCCTCCGCCGGACTCGAAGGGTGCAAAAATGCTGTACGATCCCCGGGGAAGGGAAATAAATTATCTGCGGATTTCCGTTACCGATAAGTGCAACTATCGTTGTATCTATTGCCTGCCCGCTCAGGGCATAGCACTAAAGAGACACGATCAGATCCTGCGCTATGAGGCGATAGCCGGGATCGCGCGCCGCGCCGGAGAGCTGGGCTTCAGCAAGATCCGTTTGACCGGGGGAGAACCGCTGGTAAGAAAAAATATCGAAATCCTGGTCGAAATGCTGCGGGAGGCGGGAGATTTCCAGGAGATCAACCTGACCACCAACGGATCTCTCTTGACCCTGCCCCTGGCCCGCCGGCTTAAGGAGGCCGGATTGACCAGGATCAACATATCCCTGGATACCCTGGAGGGTGACCGGTTTTCTCGTTTGACCCGGGGAGGGGAGATCGGGGATGTGTTCGCGGGTATCCGGGCCGCCCGCCGGGCGAAGCTCGATCCGGTGAAAATAAACATGATTATTTTCGAGGAAACCACCCCCGAACAGATCTACGCCATGCGGAATTTTTGCCGGGAGAACGGACTGGAACTGCAGACCATCAAGCAGTTTTCCCTCTACCAGCGGGCCGGTTCTCCGGTGCTGAGGCAGACATTCGATCGTCCGCCGGACTGCCGGGATTGTAACCGCTTGCGGCTGACCGCGGACGGCTATTTAAAGCCCTGCCTCTTTTCCAACAAGGAAATCAAGGTCGATATGGATGATATTGAGAAGAGCATCCGCGCCGCCGTGGAGGCCAAGCCCGCGGTGGGAACGGCCTGCGTCAACCGGGCGATGTGCCAGATAGGAGGATGATCGCCGATGGAATTTTCACACCTCGATTCCAAGGGAAGGGTCAAGATGGTCGATATCTCGGGCAAGCCGCTGGTTAAGAGGACGGCCGTGGCCCGGGGCGCGGTATTCCTGGGTGAGGAGACCATCCAGCTCATCGAGCAGGGGGGGATGAAAAAAGGTGATCCCCTGGCCTGCGCCCGGGTGGCGGCGATAATGGGGGCCAAGAAAACCGGAGAACTGATTCCCTTGTGCCATCCCCTGCCCCTGGACCTGGTCAGTATCGATTTTTCAATGAAGCCCGGTAAGATTGAAATCCTCGCCACGGTGGTCACCACCGCCAGAACCGGGGTGGAGATGGAAGCCCTGACCGCGGTCTCCACCGCCGCCCTGACCATTTATGACATGTGCAAGGCGGTGGATAAGAAAATGGTCATCGGCGACATCTCCCTGGTGAGCAAGAAAAAGGAACCGTTATGAAAAGATTCAAGATCGTTTCCTTGAACGTTTCCGGGAAACCCGGCCGCTCCAAGAGGCCCGTCCCCAAAGTAGTGGTTAAAAAGAATCATGGCATCGTGGGGGACGCTCATGCCGGTGACTGGCATCGGCAGATATCGCTGCTGGCGGAGGAGGATATCGAGTATATGCGGAATAAGCTGGATTCGCTGGGCCCCGGTGATTTTGCCGAAAATATCACCACCCGGGGAATAGATCTACCCTCCCTGCCGCTGGGCGCGATACTGCAGATCGGTGAGGTGAAACTGGAAGTAACCCAAATCGGAAAGGAATGCCATAAAGGGTGCGAAATACTCAAGCGGGCCGGGGAGTGTATAATGCCCGGGCGGGGGATATTCGCCCGGGTGCTGGAGGGAGGGGAGATAACCGGTGAAAGTGAAGGTACTTACCATATCTGACCGGGCCTCGGCCGGCATCTATGAGGATAGATCGGGACCGGCCGTCGCGGAGATCTTGAGGGAGACCTGGCCGGAAATCGACCTGGAGCTGGAAATCGTCACCGACGATGGCGGTGATATTGAGAAGGCCCTGGGCGGTAATCTGGACCGCGACGTGATAATCACCACCGGGGGGACCGGAATTGGTCCCCGGGATAACACTCCCGGTGTAACCGAGGCCTTCTGCGACCGCATGATACCGGGCATAGCCGAATACCTCCGCCGGGAATCCTGCCGGGAGACGGTCAACGCCGTACTTTCCCGGGGCGTGTCCGGGATCCGCGGACGGACCTTGATTGTAAATCTGCCCGGATCGGTGAAGGGCGCGCAGTATTGCGCCCGGTTGTTGGTTCCCCTCCTGCCTCACGCCCTGCGGATGATCCGGGGGGAAGGGCACTAATTATACTTTGTAAATCCACCTCAGGCCGGGATCATTTTAATAGGCTGGGGTTCCCCCAGGCCTTCTCCGGGAAAGGGAGAGACCGGATCAGGGTAAGGCGCGACCTGTCTTTCCGGTGGTGGTCCAGGGAAAGCCACGACGCTACAATTTAATAAAACTGTATATCAGAGGGAGATTGAATATGTTTGTAAAAATATTTACGTTTTATTATTGACATATGTAGGATCCGCTCCTATAATTTTAATCTTAACGCTTGTAAAGCGGGGCCGGACACGCCGCCGTTAACCGCCAGGGAAGAAAAAACTATGAACGCCATCCCCCTTTCCCCCCTCGCGCGGGAGATCCTATATCAGCTGCATCTTAATTGCCGGATCAGTTTGACCGAGTTATCCGCCCGGTTAAATACCTCGAAACAAGCCGTCTCCTATCATATCCGGCAGATGGAAAATAGAAAGATCATCCGCCGCTACACCGCTATCACCAATATCTATCATCTGGGAAAAACCCATTACCGGGTGTTCCTCAAGCTCCAGAATCTGAAGGGAGACAAGGAGCAGGAATTGCACCGCTATCTGGAGCAACATCCCCAGGTGTCCTGGATCTTCGACCTGGGCGGAGATTTCGATATCCTTTTCGTGATCTGGGCGGATAACATAATCGTATTTGAGAAGATTTTTGACGATATCATGGTCCGCTTCGGGAAATACGTAATGGAGAAATATTTCTCCATCGCCACCAAGGTGGAATTTTTGCCTTACAGCATCCTGCACCGGGGAAAACGGAGAAGATCCCCTCTGTTCGTGATCGGAGATGGTAGTTTCGATAATCATCCGCTCGACGAACTGGACCGCGGCATCCTTTTCCAGCTCAACCGGGACGGCAGAATATTCTATTCGAAGCTGGCCGAAAAACTGGGTGTCTCTTCCTCCCTGGTGAAGAGAAGGATCGATGGCTTGACCAGGAGAAAAGTAATTTCCGGTTTTTCCATCAATATAGACCATCGTCAATTGGGATATGCCTACCGCATGGTCATGCTCAAGCTGCTGGATACGCCGCGGGAACAGCTCCTGCGGCTCGCCGCCGACATCCGGAACCGGGACAACATGATTTACATCCTGAAAACGATCGGCACCTACGATTTCGAGTTCAAGCTGCTGACCCGGTCGGAAGAGGAATTTTTCGATCTAATAAAAGAGCTGAGGCGGAAGTTCTCCGAGAACATCCGGGGGTACAACGCGGTGGTGATCCGGGGAGAGCCCAAATACGAGAGCCTGACCTGGTAAAAGGTAAAGGAAACTGCAAATTCGGAAATAGTGGTCCAGAGAGGGAAAGAGAAAATTGGAAAACTCGAGTAAAGGAGAGGAACACATGGAATACGAGGAATTTATTTCCCGGTACGCCACCCATCCCCATTACCGGGCCCCCCGGGGAAGTGAACTCAACGCCCGTTCCTGGCAAACGGAGGCTCCCTTGAGAATGTTTCTAAACAACCTCGACTCGGATGTGGCGGAGGATCCGGACAACTTCGTGGTATACGGAGGTACGGGCCAGGCCGTCCGGAACCGGGAAGCCGCCTGTAAGATTATCGAAACCCTGCTGAAATTGGAAACGGATCAGAGCCTGCTTATCCAATCCGGCAAACCGGTCGCCGTCCTGCCTACTCATGAAAACGCGCCCCGGGTACTGATCGCTAACAGTAATTTAGTGCCCGCCTGGGCGAACTGGGATTATTTCAACGAACTTAAAGACAAAGGTCTGATCATGTACGGCCAGATGACGGCGGGAAGCTGGATATATATCGGCACCCAGGGCATTCTTCAGGGAACCTACGAATGTTTTGCCGCCATCGCCAAGAAGTTTTTCGGAGGCACCCTCCAGAACAAATTGATCGTCACCGGGGGGTTGGGAGGCATGGGAGGAGCCCAACCGCTGGCGGCCACCATGAATGGAGCCGCTTTCCTGGGAGTGGATGTCGATCCCGCCCGGATCGAGAAACGGCTGGCCACCAAATATATCGACCGCATGACCGACTCGTACGAAGAGGCCTTGCGGATGGTCATGAGCGCCCGGGAGGAGGGCCGGGCTTTTTCCGTGGGACTGGTGGCGAACGCGGGGGATATCCTGGAGAGGCTGGAACGGGACGGCATAGTCCCCGACATACTGACCGATCAGACTTCGGCGCATGATCCGGTCAACGGGTACGTTCCGGCCGGCCTCAGCCTGGCCCAGGCCCTGGAAATGAGACGCCGGGATCCGGCCGAGCATAAATACCGCGCCATTAAGAGCATGGCCCGGCATGTATCCTACATGCTAAAGTTAAAGGAAAAGGGAGCCATCACTTTTGATTACGGCAATAACATAAGGGAGTTCGCCAAACAGGGGGGGGAGCGGAAAGCTTTTGACATACCCGGATTCGTCCCCTTCCTCATCAGGCCGCTGTTCTGCGAGGGCATGGGTCCTTTCAGATGGGTCGCCCTATCGGGGGAAAAGGAGGATATTTTAGCCACCGATCAGGCGTTGATCGAGGCCTTCCCGGAAAACACCCACCTCATAAACTGGCTGCGGCAGGCGGAAGAGAAGGTAGCCTTTCAGGGATTGCCATCCCGCATAGCCTGGCTGGGCATGGGGGAGAGGGAGAAGGCCGGAGTGATTTTCAACAACCTGGTCAAGCAGGGGAAGATCAAGGCCCCGGTGGTGATCGGACGGGATCATCTGGATTGCGGTTCGGTGGCCTCCCCGCACCGGGAAACCGAAGGGATGAAGGATGGCTCCGACGCGATCTCGGATTGGCCCCTGTTGAATTTAATGGTAAACACCAGCGGGGGGGCCACCTGGGTATCGTTCCATCATGGGGGAGGGGTGGGGATCGGATATTCCCAGCACGCTGGAATGGTCATATTGGCGGATGGTACGGAGCGGGCCGAGAGATGTCTACACCGGGTTTTGCACAACGACCCCGCTTCGGGAATCGTCCGGCACGCCGAGGCCGGATACGAAGCGGCCCTCAGGAACCTGGATCGGTATAATTTGAGGATCTAGGCCTTCCCTCGAATTCCCGTTGCCGGAGACCTATCCGCCGTGAGGGAAGAGAAAGGGGAACTGGGGGATCGGATCGAAGATTTGCTCCGCCGGCTGGGGAAAACCGAATGTGAATAGAGCGATTCCGCCGGGATGGCATTCCCGGTGGAATCGCTCCGCTTTCTCTAGGGACAGGTGACGTTATTCTGACGGGAGTCCCAACAGCTTTTCACTCCTCCGTTGTAATCGGGCCATTCAATGCTCCCCGAATCATCCCCGTACCAGGTGATATTTCCATTGGTCTGTTCCTTGGCGTCGAAAAAATCGATAGAGCACAATCCCGGCGTTTCCAGGAAGGAAAGGGTGGTGCCTTCCTCCGGATCGCCCGGTTTGTTGACCCTTATTTCCAATTCGTGCTCCCGCCTGCTCCGGTTAATCCAATCTATTCTGACGGTCTTGATCCCCTGGGTGGCGCTTTCCCCCGCTCTTCCGGCCGGGGCGGTGATGATAGCCGGTTCGTAAAATTGCCAGTACCCGGAGTCTTGGTACCGGCGCGTTTGGCCTTCAAACCACAAGAAATGATCCAGAGTCATTTCCTCGGCGGTGCTGAAGACCTCCAGCTTCCAGGCCACGTGATCGTCCATTTCTCTACCGTGCAGGAATATGCTGTATTCCGCCCGCTCGCTCACGAAAATGTATGTCCAGAGCCACGATCCGTCCGGTTGCGGTTGGGGTACCGAATGGGCGGCCACCGCGAAGGCCGCCACCGGTTCCACCAGAGCCGAATACACCACCACGTCCAGGAATAACACCCTCACGGCGGCGTTCAGGAAGTTTAATTTCGATCCCTGGGTAGCGGTGAGCAATGACCTTTCAAGATCGCCGGCAGCGATCGCTTCAGCATCCACGGATGCGGACTTGAAGAGGGATAGATCGATGGACATCGTTGTGGCCGGGGGCAACTGAGGAGCCCGGGAAGCCGGACTGGAATTATCCACGGGATTTTCCGGGGCACATCCCGTGAGGGAAAAGACAAACAGGAAAAGGGCGAGGCTAAAGACCGGAAAACGTCTCAGCATCTCTGAACCTCCTTGAGTAAATCGGTGACCGGTTCCCAATTGATTCTACCCCTGGCCTAACGCACTTAGCATGCCAGTCATTAAAACAGCAACTCTTTGTTAATAAAGGTGTTACAGGCTCGGATAAAAATAGGATAGTGTCTTCGAAAATCACTGCTGTGGTGAAAATAAAACACCGCGCCCGGTAAAAGCCGGGGGCACGGCGTGAGGCTGGATGCGGCCGCCGCCTTCAGAAGGCGTAGCCAAAAGCTAGGCTCAGGGTAGACATGGCGCCCTCTTCATCTATCTCGGTCTGATAGCTCAATCCTTGGAAAGATAGCTGGGCCCTTTCAAAATGTATGATATTATAGGTGTAGTCCAAACCCAGCGAGAAGTGAGGGGTGAAAAAGAATTTAAAACCGCCACCCAGGATCACTCCCCCGCCTTCGGCGCGGGCGCTTAGTGCTCCTTCCGTCAATTCCAGCGAGCAGCCGCAGAAGCCACCTTTTAGATAAGGACGGAAAGGCCGGTCGGGGGAAAAACGGTAGTGACCGACAAACTGGGCGATCGATATCAAGGCGGAGATATTTTGAACCGAGGTTTCATGGGTGGCGCCGGTAATACCGAATTCGAGAGTGAAGACCGGGTTGAAGCGGTAGCCGATATCGAGCTTGAGACCGCCTCCACCGTCTTTGATGAAGAAGTCTGCCGGATATTCACTATCCACGTGAAGTCCGGAGCCGACCAGAGCGATGCCCAGGCACACCCCATTTTCGTCTTCCCGGATATCTTCGGCGGCCAGCGCCGGGGAAAATACAGCGATGCCCAGTATGACCCAGGTAATTGTTACGGCAATCTTTCCGGCCCCTCCGGATCGATGGTTTAGGTTTGCGCTCATTTCAAGATTCCTTTCACGCTTGAAAACGGTAAACGGGTGGTTTCTCTTCAATCGTTCGTTATAACAATTAAGATGCCAGACTCCAGACTTAGAAAATAAATTAAGTAAACACCATAACTATCTTATTAAAAATAACATAAGAGTTAAATATTATGGGCTGTACACTTTCCGGTGGAGATCCCTACCCGTGTCCTTCATTCACGGTCTGTGGTAAAAAATCACCTTTTATCCTTTTTCAGCCGGTAGTTCTTAATTTTTTTATGTAGATTGGTTCTTTCCAATCCCAGTTCCTCGGCGGCACGGGTTACGTTCCATCCGGTTCTCTCCAGCACCTGCCGGATCATTGTCCGTTCCAAAGACCGCTTGGCTTCCCGCAGGGGAAGTGAAAAAAGATAGTGATCCGATCGCTCCCCCCGGCTCTTCCCACCCTCCCGGCTTTCCGGCATGCTGCCGGGCTCTTCCGGCAGGAGGGGGGAATCCGATTCTCCATTCCCCTCAGGGCCGGACCTTCCTCCGGGGGAGAGGCCGGCGCCGTAGGTTTCCCGGGGCGGGGGAGCATCTTCCCCGGCCGGTGATCCGCCCCGGCGGATCTCCGCGCTGAGATCGTTTATCCGGATCAGGCGTCCGGATGACATGATGGCCAGCCGTTCCACCTGGTTCTTCAGCTCCCGGACATTTCCCGGCCAGGGGTACGCTTGCAGGTGCTCGATGACTCCCCGGTCGAATTTTTTCAGGGGGAGGTCGTTTTCGGCGCAGTACATTTTGTTAAAGTGCTCGACCAATAGCGGGATGTCTTCCGGATGATCCCGTAGCGGCCTAACGGCGATCGGCACCACGTTTAGGCGGAAAAAGAGATCTTCCCGGAATCTACCCGCGGCCACTTCCCCCGGGAGATTCTTGTTGGTGGCGGCGATTACCCTCACATCGACCGTGATGGTCTGATTGCTGCCCACCTTTTCTATCTCGCCTTCCTGCAGGGCCCGCAGGACCTTGGTCTGCACCCGGGGGCTCATATCCCCCACTTCATCCAGGAAGAGAGTGCCTTCGTTGGCGGCTTGAAATTTTCCCTCCCGGGAAACTACCGAACCGGTATAGGCTCCCTTGACGCTGCCGAAAAGCTCGGCTTCGATTAACTCTTCCGGTATGGCCGCGCAGTTTACCTTGATAAAACTCTGGCTGGCCCTTCTGCTGCGCTGGTGGATCTCCCTGGCGATCAGCTCCTTTCCGGTACCGGACTCTCCCAGAATCAGCACCCGGGAATTGGTGGGGGCGATACGGGAGATCAGCCGCAATATTTCCTGGTGATCCCGGCTCTTTCCCAGAAAGGGCTGCGGCCGGTCCACACGGCTGCGCAGTTTGCGGTTTTCCTCCGCCAGCGAACAGATTTTCAGGGCGTTTTGGGAGGTGATCAGAATTTTATCCTTGCCGCAGTCCTTTTCCAGAAAATCGAAAGCTCCGAGCTTCAAGGCCTCCACGGCCTTGTCTATAGTCGCTTGACCGGTGAGAATCACCACTATCTGATCGGGATAGCGCAGTTTTATGTCCTGGAGGACATCTATGCCCTCCCGCCCCGGCAGGGCCAGGTCGAGATAGATCAGATCGAAATTTTCTTCCTGCAGGCGGGCCAGGGCCCGTTCGCCCCCATCCACGGAAGCGGTTCTCCACCCGGCATTCCGGTGGATCATTTCCATCGTCTTGCGAATATTGGGTTCGTCGTCGACGATCAGTACGCGTCCCTGATTCACAGGCATCACCTCTTAAGTATTTAACAATCAAGTGTTAAAATCGTTTATTTCATGTTTGTTATAAGCTAAATCATGCTCTCCGGAACAGGTTGCAGCAGGGTAACGGGAGTCCGGTTGTTTATTCCATTCCGGACCGTTCCGGGGTAGGGAGATAATGAAGGTGGCTCCTTCATCGACCTTGCTTTCCACTTCGATGCTGCCTCCGTGAAGAAGCATGATGTTCTTGACCAGGGCCAGACCGAGGCCGGTTCCGCCCCGGCGGGTGGTATAGTACGGATCAAAAATCCGGGATACGGAGGAGAGGGGGATGCCCGGACCGTTATCGGAGAAATTTATGGTAACGCGATCTTCCCGCTCGGCGAGGGCTATGTCGATGGCGGCTTTCCTTCCGCCCGGTACCACGGACAGGGAATTATCAAAGAGGTTGACCAGTACCCGCCGGATCTGGTCGGGATCGAATACGGCCTCCAGCGGCTGGGCCCCGGCGTGAACCGTGATTTCGGCTTGGGGATAGAGCTTGGATACGTCCCGGACCAGTTTATTTATGTCGCCCGCGCTGAGGGAGAGTCCGGGCATCTTGGCGAAAGAGGAAAATTCCCTTACCAGCTTCTGCAGATGGTTGAGCTCATCATCCACGATGCGTACCGACTCCGAGAGAAGTTCCCGGTAGTCTGGATTTTCACCGGTATATTGATCTTTCATCTCCTGCACCGTCAGCCGGATGGGAAGGATCGGATTCTTTATTTCGTGCGCCAGGTGCCGGGCCATTTCCCGCCATGACGCCATTTTTTCCATGTCGATCAGGCGGTGGCGTTGAGCGTCGAGGCGGCCGACCATCTGGTTGAAACCGGCGATCAAGCGGCCGATCTCTCCTCCCGTCTTCCGCTTAAGGTGAAGCTGCCAATCGCCTTCAGCGACCGCGTTGGTCGCCCAGACCAAATCCCTGATGGGAGCGCCCAAGCGTTCGGCCATGAAGAAGGCGAGGGAGAGTGACAGCAGGAGGATGATTCCGTAGATAATGATAAAGGGATAGAAAAAGCTTTTCCCCAGTATTTCCTGTTCCAAGCGGAGCTGGGCAAACAGCTGGCGTCCGGAAAGCAGGTTCCGGGCGTGGATTAGAAATTCCGGATCTATGGGGCCGTAGAGAAGCAGCCGTTGCGGGAAAGTGGTGGGGGGAGGCGCCCACAGGGCGAGCTGGAGGGCGCGATCTTCAGTCTCGTAGAAGGTCAGGCCCGGTGAGCCGTTGGCCAAGGGAACGCGTTTGATAACCGACCGGTTGTTTATTTTATCCACGAATGAGGGATGGGATAGAAAGCCGCGTAAAGGGGGAGGTATCTCCCGGAAGGCGGGGTCTTCCGGAGCGGGCCCGCCCCCCTGGGGGGAAAGAATGAAACCCTCGATCGACCCGAAAGCGGCACGGTCGCTGAGCAGGGAGGCCAAGCGGGTGGAATCCGCCCGGAGGGTGCTGAGAGGGGAAAGGACGGCTCCGGCCTCTTTCTCGAAACCGAGCTGGAATTGTTTCAGGCGCCCGCGGGTAACCACCACCGCGCTTTCCAGCGCCCCCGATACGGTTTCGTTCAAACCGATATCGAAACTCTTCTGGAGCAGGTTATTGACCAGCAGGGCCAGGGGGATGGCCGGTAGCAGCGCCATTATCAGACACATAGCGGCCAGCCGGTATCGTAACGACATGGTTATCTCTCCTCTTCCTTTTTCGGCAGCAGGTCCAGTTCGAAGGGCCCGGACTGAAACCATTCGCTCCGGTTGGTCACATCCGTGTCCCGGGTGAAAAAATGGGATATCAGTTCATTCAAGCTCATCACCTGTTCGTGCCAGGAATCCTCCTCCTGCCGGGAGACCTTATCCCGTATCCATCCGTCGATTTTTCTCCTCTCGGTACCTTGGAGCGGGTTGACGGCCACGCTGAGAAGGATGATATAGGAACGGTCGCTGAGAATTTCCTCCACCGGTACCAGGGCGATGGACCGCAGGTGTTCCACGGCGCCCCGCAACGCCTCAAAGGTGGAGAAGCGCCGGGTGGAATCCTCCGCGCTGAGGGAATATATATCATCCCATACGTCGTAATTCAGGGAGCAGGAAAAGACGCCTCTTTTTACGGTTTTTTTATTTGTTTCGGTGAGGTGGAAGAATAGTTCCACCACCGCCGGAAGCCCACTGCGCACGGTTCCCACGATCCGTTCCGAAAATAATCCCTCAGTTTTCACGTCACAGGAAAGCTGTCCCTTTTTCACGCACAGATCTATTTCGGTGATAACCGGGCGGGAGTTCGGCGCCGCCCGCAGGGAAAGGGGGCCGCCGGGAGTAATTAAACCGGCCAGCAGCAGGACCATCGCCTTTTTGGTTGTAACCATCTCTACTACCCGTTGCATCCGCTAAAACGAGAATCCGATAGATCCGTGAACATAGAATTTTTCACCGGTGCGGCCCCGAGATAGGGGAATACCGGTGTCAATTCCAAGGGTACCCAGCCAGGGTATCCGTAACCTTATTCCGTAACCGGCGGCCGATTGGAGATCCGCGATCGCCAAAGCGCGTCCCCGCTGCCAGCCTTGTCCCGCATCAAAGAAAACCAATCCCGCCAGCCGGGGAGGGGCCTGGACCGAGGGAATGAGCGGAACCCGGTATTCCGCGCTGGTTATCCAGAAACCATCGTCGCCACGGGCGGGGGAGAGGCTCCATTCCCTGAATCCCCGCAGCGAATATATCCCTCCGAGGGAAAACCTTTCGTAGTAGGGAGCGCCGGCCGACGTTATTCCGGCGTGCAGCCGGTAGGATAATACCCGTTCTCCAGCCCGGTGCAGGTGCCGGCGGAAATCGAATATCACCTTGGTAAAAACCTCGTCTCCCCCCAGCACCGTGTTGTTGGTCTCCAGGGATAAAAGGGTGAACGATCCGGAGCGGGGATAGACGACATGATCCCGGGTATCCCGCGTTATGCGGAAGAACAATCCGGTGATCAAGGTTTTGTCGATTTCCGGTTTCAGATGAGAGGGGTAGGCCGAGAAGGGCCGTGTCAGGTCACCCTCCACGTCAAAAAATGTGCTGTCCGGCCGTATCGTCTCGGTGCGGGCGCCGAATTTGAACCGTGTTCCGCCCACCCGGTAGCGTAGTGATATTTCCAGCCCCGTCCGCTCTATTTTCTGCCGGAACTCGTGCCAGTCCGGGCCTTCCCAGGGAGGGTAGGTAGCCGTGCCCGGCGGGGTGGTGGTGGGAGCGGGCCCGCTGCCGAAAAAATGTTGATTTTCACTGTAGAAGTAGAATTTCGCGCCGTAACCGATCCGCCCGTCCGGCACAGGTGGTTTTTCCCATTCGGCGTCCAACCCGGCGAGATTGAATCCCAGCCTGATGCCGCATCTCAAGTTGGAATCGGTATGGTAAAGACGATTGACACGCATCCCCAGCAGGGTGAGAAACCAGCCTCTGGTTTCGTGGTATCCATAGCCGGTCTCGAAGGCGAATTTACTTCTCTCCTCCACCTGGATGTCGAGGATTATCGCTCCCCGCAGCCTTCCCGGACGGGTATAGAAATTCACCTCCGTCAGGAGGGGGTGAATATCGAGCAGACGCAGGCGTTCCCTTTCCAGCAACGTCACGTTCAAGGTGTCCCCGGGACCGAGGTTCAGGGTTTGCAGAAGGGCCTCGCTTTTCAGTTGCTTATTTCCCGATACCACGATCTTTTCCAGGTGCAGTATCCTGGCCGCGGAGCCGTTTGCGGAGGGAGCGGGAAGAGCCCCGGCGGGGGGCACGATAAGGGCCAGGAGAAGCACCAGGAGGGAGGATCCCTGGAATATTTTTTTAAACCGAGTTTGTTTCATGGAGTAAATATTCCGCAATTGTCGTGCCACCGCTCAACCTCGGGGCATATCGTTTAACAGCTTATTTAATAATATCTTATACATATAAGCGAGGATTGCCCGGTCCTTCTCTGTTTTTACCGGGTGTGAAAATATTATACACTTAGGCATTTCGATCAATCCAGTACAAAAAATTACGGAACGGTATTTTGGGGGGGCAAAGCAAATGGACATTGCTCCTGGACCCCCGGTTGGGCCGGGTAGGCGAATACCGTGAAGAGGGTCCCCTGGACTGAAGGGGGGTTGGCGGAATAACCGGGGACTAGCTTTTGGGAAGGCTACTTTTGCTGTTTCTGCGCCAGTTCCAGAGCGCTGTTTTTTAAATGGTGAAGGTAAATTGCCACGGGGCGGTAGGCCAGGTGAGTCCATTTGGAGAAAGGAACCTCGATCACCAGCATCGGTACCAGTATAGCCATGTGTACCACGTAAGTATAATAAGTGGGGTAGATCATCCCGTTGATTCTGAATAGATGAACCAGGATTCCGGTCAGGGCGGTCAGGAAAAGCAGAATCAAAAATAACCAGTCTGTAATATGTGAGTAGCGGTGTTTCTCCTGCGATTTCTTTAGCCTCTGTACACTCCACAGGACGGTGGCCAGGAGGATTCCGAAGGTGGCGTAATAACCGATCAATCTCTGGGGGTGAAAAAAGGGATGGACCTTCTCGGTCTGAAACCAGGGAAGAAGGATAACAATGCAGGTGAACATGAGCGTGTACCCCGACATTAAAAGCCAGTGGAAGACCCAGTATCCTTTGTCGCGGCACTTGGAAAAACTTATCTGCGTGGCGAAATGAAAAAAGAGGTTCCAGGCTTCCTGGAGATATAGATAGAGAGGTATTTTTAAATTTTTATCCCGCCACAGCACTTTTCTGAACATATTGAATATATTGGAAAGAAGGAAGAGGGAAATTATACCGCCCATCACCCAATCTCCGATATCTATGATGCCGACGAACTGCTCTCCCTCCATGCCCTCGACGAAGCTGTTTATTTTTACTCCCCCCTCCTGGTTGAGAAGCCCGGTCGGGTCGGCGGTGGGGGGCAGGAAAAGGGCGAAGAGAGTTATCACCAGCAGGCTGACTAGCGCAATGGCTCCGAATTCCCAGGCATGGGAGGTGTAAAATTTCTTCGATAGTCCGGTCCAGTCATAGAGGGAGGTAAGATAGCGTCTCAGGGCCATCATCAATCCGCCGGGATCCGCCTCCTTGGGGCAGGTTTCGGAGCATTCTCCGCAATAGAAACAGAGCCAGGGATCGAGAGAACAGTTTATCTTATCTTCCAGACCCAGTACGCTCGCCCGGACCATTTTTCTGGGGAAGGAACTTTCCGCGGTGGAAAGGGGGCAGATGGCTGTACAGCTGCCGCAGTTGAAACAGGCGTTCAAATCCATTCCCCCGTATTTTTTAATATCCAGTGAAAATTGTGGATTGATCTTCACTTCATTTGTCCTTTTTCAATTCATAGTAGTAATATTCATCCCGGTCATCGGGATCCCCCGCCTGGATCTCTCCAAATTTCCTCATACACATCAGGTGATAGGTGATTTGATCGGGTGGTAAGGAGGTCTCAGCCGATATCTGGGGGATCGTCTTGGCTCCCGAACGGAGGGCTTTCTTTATAGCCATTTTTATGCGGGTATTGTTTTTTATCCCCGCTTTAATCCCCGGATCGATCTTCCTTGGCCTCTGCATACCAGGGCTGTTTATTCTATCCGGCATGGTCTTCCCCTCTTTTGATCAACGCGTCTATCATGCTCTCCATCTCGGCATTTCCGTATCCGATGAGATCGATGGCGTCCCGGGGGCAAACCGGAGTGCAGATCCCGCATCCCTTGCAGGTGGCTTGGTTTATCCGGGCTACCTCTTTATCTTCCCGGACCACCTTCTGGACGGAATCGAAAGGGCAAACCGATTCGCATTCCCCGCACCAGAGGCAAATTTCCGGGTTCACCTCCGCCAGGGTAGGCTCTAATTCCATCTCTCCCCGGCTCACCATTGCATTCGCCTTGGAAGCGGCGGAAAGAGCCGATTGCACCGATTCGGAAATATTCTTCGGCCCCTGACAGGCTCCGGAAATAAAAACTCCGTCGATGACGGTCTCCACCGGGCGCAGCTTGGGATGGACTTCATTGAAAAAGCTATCCCTCCCCAAAGGAGCTTTGAATACCTCGGCCACCCGGGCTCTACCGGAGGAGGGTACCATTCCCGTTATCAGTACCACCAGATCGGGTTCTATTTCCAATTCTTCACCGTCGGTGAGGAGATCCCGCACCGTTACGTATACTTTTCCCTCTTTTTCTTCAACCCGGGGAGGATCGGTTTCATCAAATTTGATGAAAATGTCCCTCTGGTTTAGGGCCTCGTCGAACAGGACTTCGTATTTTCCGTAAGTTCTGACCTGTCTGTAGAGATGATAGATCTGCCTGACGGCGTGCTTGTTCTTTAGCGCCAGTGAAGTGGCGCACGCGGCCGTGCAGCAGAAACGCGAGCAGTACTTGTTTTCCCCCTCACTCTGGCAGCTGCCCACGCAATAGATGAAGACCAGGTTCTGGATCTTCTTACCCTTATGGCTCAGGCTTCCCCCGGCGTGCAGGGCGGCCAATCTCTTCAATTGAGGCAGCGTGATTACGCCCTCCACCTCCCCGTAGCCATACTCCCCAGCCGGGGGGAGGTAGGGATCGAAACCGGTACTGAGGATGGTAGCGCCTATCTTGAATTTTTTGATTTCCGGTTTTTGTTCCAGATCGATACAGTCGGAATATTCGGCTAGAAAAGCGGATTCCTTCTCCAGCGCCGCTCTGTCTACCATCGGTCCGGGGGGCCGGGCGGTGCCGTATTTTGCGTATACCGCCTTCCGGGAAGTTAAGGCGTAGTTGAAATCGTCCTCGACCGAGACGGGGCATCTTTCCATCATCTCGGCCAATCTCTCCTCCACCGCCTCCGGTCTGATGTAGCGGGGACGGAGCTCGACTTCCATCTCGTAGTTGCCGACGCTGCCGCTCATACCCTTTACGGTGGCGCCGGTAAGCAGGGTGATATCTTCTCTCCGGTCAATTTCCGCGTACAAGTCGGAGATTATCTCCTCTCCGCTCTTTTCGGTGTCGTGTAGATCGGTCCATTGCGCGGTTCGGCCTCCCACATAATGATCCTTCTCTATCAGGTACACCCGGCTTCCCATGTCGGCCAGCTCCCGGGCCGCCCTCAACCCGGCGATCCCGGCCCCGATTACGGCCACGGAATTAACGGTGGAGATCCTTATCGGTTCCAGGGGCCGGGCTAGATGCACCCGGGCGATGCCGGCCTCTATCATCCGGATGGCTTTGTCGGTCGCATCGGCGGGGCGGTCGGAATGAGCCCAGGATCCCTGCTCCCTGATGTTTACCTGAACGTAATTATAGGGATTTAAACCGGCCCTCAGGGCCACGCTCTTGAAGGTGGCAAGGTGCAGTTTGGGGGAACAGGAGGCCACCACCAAGCCATCCAGCTTTTCCCCGCGGATATCCTCTATCATCTCTTTCTGGGCGGAATCGGAGCAGGCAAACATGGTGATCTTCGCCAGTCCCACGCCGGGGCAATCCTTGATCCGGTCCCGCACCCTATTTACATCAATGTAATCCGATATATTAGAGCCGCATTGGCATATATACACTCCGATTTTCTCTTTCATTCCAACCTCCGGATATAACTGGCGGCTTCGGCGGACGCGTCCCCCGCCGACAGTATGGTGTCGGGAATATCCATCGGTCCCGTCGCGGTCCCCGCCGCGAAGACCCCCTCCGCCGAGGTCAGGGCGGGGTTCACTATTCTATCCTTCGGTTTGATATAATCGAATGGGTCGAGCGCGATCTCCTGGTTGATAAACTCGGCGGTGATACCGCTGTTGGCTGTCAATCCCACCGCTAGAACCACCATGTCATGCTCGGCGGTTACCGGTTTGCCGCCGTTTTCTATATCCTCGTAATGCAGGATCAGGTTTCCATTTTCTTTTTCTTCTATTTGGGCGATCTTGCCTTTGACGAACTCCACGCCCATGGAAGCGGTCTGCTGGTAAAATTCCTCGAAACCTTTACCGAATGATCTGATATCAATATAATAAATGGTGACATCGGCCATGGGGAGGGCACCCATTACCAGTTGCGCCTGCTTGATGGAATACATGCAGCAGACCTGGGAACAAATGGGATTTCCCACCGATTTATCCCGCGAACCGGTGCAGAGAACATAGGCGATGTTGTCCGGAATTCTTCCGTCTCCGGGCCGCAACACGTTATTGTAGGGCCGGGTAGGGACGAGTTGCCTTTCCATCTGCATGGCATGGATCACGTTCTTGAACTGTCCGAAGTGATAATCTGCTTTTTTTCTGGCGTCGAAAAGGTTGTATCCGGTGGCTAGAATAATGGCCTTTACCTGGAAGGGGATTTCCTCCGGTTCCTGGGAGAAGTCTATGGAGCCGGCGGGACAGGCTTTTTCACAGGCTCCGCACCTAATACAACTATCGATATCCAGGGCGGCCAACTTGGGAAGCGCCACGCTGAATGGTATATATACCGCCTTTCGGCCCACCAGGTTGTACTGATATTGATCGGGGACGACCACCGGGCATACCTCTTCGCAAAGCTGGCATCCGGTGCAGGAATCTTCATCCACGTATCTCGGTTTCTTCAAGATCTTGCCCTCAAATAATCCCTTAGATTTCTTGATCTCTCGGGCCTCGCTGTAGGTCATGATCTTGATATTCGGGTGCCGGCTGGTTTCGGACATTTTAGGAGTGGAAATACAGGCGGAGCAGTCAAGAGTGGGGAATACCTTGCTCAGATGAATCATTTTACCCCCGATGGAGTAGTCCTTTTCCACCAGCAGAACGGTGAATCCCATGTGGGCTAGGTTAAGCGATGCTTCCTCGCCCGCTATTCCTCCTCCTATCACCAGGACGTCGTGTATCATTTTCGGGGAGCGCTCTTGCTCTTTCATTCCTGATTTTCTTCTCCGGTTTTATTTTGCATCTCCGCCAGATCGGCGTGAAATTTTTTCATCTGCCTTACGAAAGCCTCGGAACACACCGAGCAGATAGCGGCCATTCGCAATCGGGAAGGATTTATGTTATGGTTTTTCATGATCTCGTGCGTCCGGCCGACCACTTTCCCCGTGTGCTCGGTGCAAGCGGGGCTGTAGGGGCAGTCCGTTCCGTCCGCCGCGATAAATACTCCGTCAAAACCCCGGGCTAAGGCGTGCATTATCCAGCGCGGCTTGACCCCACTGGAACAAGGCACGATCACGGTGTAGATGGTGGGGGGATAATGTAACTTCAGCAATCCGGCCAGATCAATCGCCGGATCGGAGATCTTATCGGTGGAAAATACCAGAATCCGGGGAGGACCCTGCCCTTGCCTGTCATGCATATCCGTCATGCTTATTTTTTCTTAATGTAGATCTTGAAGTACCCGCTATCGTCCACGAAACCCAGGAATTGATGTCCCTTCTTTTCGGCCCACTTGGGTATGTCCCTCTTGGTACCCTCGTCGGAGGATAAGACTTCCATGATCTCTCCCGACTGGATGTTCACTATGCTCTTTTTGGCTACCAGCAGAGGCCCCGGACAGGCAGTACCCCGGGCATCCACCGTCTCGGCGATCTTCAAGTTATTCAAATCTTCCATGCTGATCATCCCTTCCGGTTCAAAGGATCGGTCCGTTCAGAGGCTTCATTTCCGCTACTCCACACTACCCTGTTCCGGACAGGGGGAATCCCGGAACTAAATGAACAAATGCAAATCCGCCTCTTGGGCGGCGGTGATGTATTCGGCTATACCGCAGATGTCATCGGCCAGGCCTATGAAATCCTCCAGTTTCTCCCCGCCCCAGATCTTGCCGGCCAACCCGCAGATGTGAATCCTGACCTTAGTAAGCTCCTTTGCCTCCTTAAAAAATTCCTGCCACGGTTTCACGTTCAATTTTTTCAGCGAATCCAAAAATTCTTCCTTGAGCTGTGGAGATTCGGAAAGGGAATCGATATTGTCGGCGTTCACTTTCATGAAAGACCGGGCCCCCATCAGGAGCACGAAGACATCGACCTCCATGTCGTGAGCCGCCGCACCGCTGAGGATAACGCCCGCCGCGGTCAACCTATCGATACTTCCGGAAAAAAGACCCATGCACATTTTCTTTTCCATGTTCGCCATCCTTCGCTGAACTGGAAAATCCCAAAACGAATACCAAGCTTTAAACAACTATCATATCCATTATAAATCCGCAATAACATTCTTCCCCGGTAATCCGGCAGGACCTTCCCCCCGCGGGTGAAGACGCGCCGTTTCCGGGAAAGGGGGGATGAATATAATCGGGCCCTTTCCCACGCGGGAGTGGCCAAGCCTCCTCGGCCGATTCCCGATCCCTCCCCGTCGGTTCTCCTTCCCGGCGACCGTTACCCGGTCCGGCGTCACTATCCGGGAAATATCAGTTTGAATTAACGGCAAATTTCATATTACTATCTTTTCCATTAACCGGAGCAAGTTAAAGAGAGCGGTACTCGACCATACCACGCGGAGACCACCATGAGCGGGACCGGGAAAGAAAACAGGATGATTTGGGGCTGGGCCTTGTACGATTGGGCCAACTCCGCCTTCGCCACCACCGTAATGGCCGGATTTTTTCCGGTTTTTTTCAACCAATATTGGAGCGCGGGCGTGGACACCACGGTGAGCACCGCCCGGTTGGGATTGGGCAATTCGATAGTGGGGATAACCATGGCCTTGCTGGCCCCTATCCTGGGAGCCGCGGCGGATCAGGGTAAGGCGAAAAAAAAGTTTCTCCTCTCCTTTGCCTTTCTGGGATCGCTGATGACCTTCTGTCTGTACCTGGTGTCGGGGGGAGAATGGTTTACCGCTCTGGCGCTATATATTCTCGCCTCCCTCGGATTCGCCGGAGGCAACATTTTTTATGACGCCTTGCTGGTCACCGTGGCCGGGGACAAACAAATGCATTCCGTCTCTTCCCTGGGATACGCCCTCGGTTATTTGGGAGGAGGGATACTATTCGCCCTCAACGTGTGGATGACCCTCAGTCCGGACCGGTTCGGATTCGCCGATGCCGGCTCGGCGGTAAAATTCTCCTTCGTTTCCGTAGCCCTCTGGTGGGCGCTCTTCTCCCTGCCCTTGATATTATTCGTCCGGGAGCCGAAGGGAGGAGGGGCGAAATACGGGAGGGATATGATCAAGGCGGGATGGATGGAGTTAAGGCACACCTTTCACGAGGTGCGCCG
This sequence comes from Candidatus Krumholzibacteriota bacterium, assembly GCA_016926065.1. Taxonomy (GTDB): domain Bacteria; phylum Krumholzibacteriota; class Krumholzibacteriia; order Krumholzibacteriales; family Krumholzibacteriaceae; genus JAFGPI01. Next base: position 16,619 of record JAFGPI010000210.1, on the reverse strand, counting down.
CCTGAAAACCATATTCCTCTTTCTGCTGGCCTACTGGTGTTATATCGACGGAGTGGACACCATCGTGCGCATGGCGGTCGATTACGGCCTTTCCATAGGTTTCCGGAGAAACGATCTGATACTGGCTCTCCTGATAACCCAGTTCGTCGGATTTCCCTCGGCCCTGGGATTCGGATTTCTAGGCAATAGGATCGGCGCCCGGAGAGCGATTTTCATCTCCCTGGCGATCTATCTCTCCGTCTCGCTGTGGGCCGCATTCATGCACCATCGGTTCGAGTTCTACCTGATGGCGGGTATAATCGGATTGGTGCAGGGCGGTATCCAAGCCCTGAGCCGGTCCTTCTACGCCGGAATAATTCCGGCGGAAAGATCCGCCGAATACTTCGGATTTTATAATATGGTCGGCAAGTTCGCCGCGGTAATCGGTCCGGTGCTTATCGGAGGATTCGGTCTGCTGGTCAGGTCCATGGGGTATGGCAGCGGCATCGCCACCCGGGCCAGTATCACCTCGGTGGCGCTGCTTTTTATATCCGGCGGGATCCTCTTTTACTTCGTGGATGAGGAAAAGGGCAAAAGGGAGTTGAAGGCGTTGATAAGATAAGCTGTAAGAGGCACTTACCTTCCCCGCCCTGAGGTTCGGTCGATCCGCCGGGCGATCCCCACCCGGGCCAAGGAAGCGTTGGAGAGAGCGGGCTCCCCGGATTTCCCCTCGACAATAGAGATAAATAATTTCCAAGTATAAATATGTAGATAAAGAGAAATCCCCAAAATCCGATACCTGGAATATGTTATGAGCACAATATTTGCATGAAACCTGAAAATGGTTCACTTCTAATTTTTGTATGGTGCAGCAAGTTGTTACCGTTATTAAAGAATGGAAGTCCAAGATGAATTTTGAAAATCTCAAGGGAGAGAGTTTACGCCGGATTATCGCCGTTATCGCCATATTGGTAACGATCTACTATCTTTTCTGGAGGGTCACGGAAACCCTCAATCCCAACGCGTTAATACTGGCCTGGGCTCTTTATGGGGCAGAAATCTTTGCAGCACTGGTAACTTTTCTGTTCTATTTTACGGTTTGGAAACCGGTTACCCGGACCTCCCCCGAGCCGCTCCGGGACCGGACGGTGGATGTCTTCGTCCCCACCAAGAATGAGGAAATGAACGTGCTCCGCAAGACCCTGTTGGGATGCAATGATATCAAGTATCCACACCGCACCGTGGTGCTGGACGACGGTGATCGTCCGGAGGTCAGGGCACTCTGCTCCGAACTGGATGTCGTCTATCTGGCCCGGCCCTCTCACGAGCATGCCAAGGCCGGAAACCTGAACTATGGGCTGGAACATTCCGAAGCCGAATTCGTGGCGGTGCTGGACGCCGATCACGTGCCGCTTCCCAATTTCATCGATGCCCTCATCGGCTATTTCAAAGATGAGAAGCTGGGATTCGCGCAGGCCCCGCAGGAGTTTTACAATATCGACTCCTTTCAGCACCGGGTGGACCATAAGAAGAAATATGTCTGGGCCGAACAAAAGCTGTTTTATTCCGTTATTCAACCCGGCCGGGACCGCTGGAACGCGGCTTATTTCGTGGGTAGCTGCGCCCTCATCCGCCGTAAAGCCTTGGATAGTATCAAGGGATTCGCGTATCAATCTGTTACCGAAGATATGCTGACCTCGATAAAATTACACGCCCGCGGTTGGTCCTCCGTCTACCATCATGAGCATCTCGCCTACGGGATCGCCGCCGAGACCATTTTACCTTTTCATATCCAGCGGGTACGCTGGGGCATGGGAGGGTGGCAGGTATTTTTCCGTAAGAATCCCCTGTTCATCCGGGGGCTCAGCCTTCCTCAACGCCTCTGTTATCTGTCCAGCCTGATCTACCCCTTCGAGGGTTTCCAGAAGCTGATTTTTTATTCCATTCCCCCCATAACCCTGTTTACCGGGATCCTGCCCATGCGGGCCCTGGACATCAATTACCTGCTTCACTTCGTGCCCTACTACGCCATCTCCCTATTCGCCTTCAACGAGATGGGAAGAGGTTTTGGAGGAGTGCTCATGCTGGAGCAATTCAGCATGGGAAAATTCATTACCTATATGAAAACGCTCGGTGTTTTCCTGCTGCCCAAACGCGCGCGGAGGTTCAAGGTGACCCCCAAGGGGGTCAAATCGACCGCTCCCTACCGGCTCATGGTACCCCAGGTGCTGGTGATACTCACCAGCGTGATCGCCATCCTCTGGGCTCTGGTACAGCTTCTCTTCCAGCTCCGCAATGATGAATTCATTATCGCGGTCAACAGCCTGTGGGCTCTGTACAATACCGGCTTGGGGATTTCCATCGTGCAGTACGCCAGGCAGAAATTATTCCAGCGAAGGGAAGATTTCCGCATACCCGATTCGGTTCCCGTCCTTTACGGCTTGAAAAATCGGGCCACCGGCGATCCCCTGCTGGCGGTGGCCAATAATCTGACCAAGGAGGGATTGTCCCTGCTCTCGGTGGGCTCGATCCCGGAAGATGAGGAACTGAGGCTGGAAATCGTGCTGCCCAACCGGATCATCGCCATATCCGGGAAGGTGGTGCACTCCGAAACGGTGAGCGCCGGGGAAAAGGAGCTGTGCCGCTCCGGCTTCCGGTTCGCCGAAATCAACGTCGCACAGCAGGACGATCTCTCCCGCTATCTCTACGAATCGGCGGTCATGAAGTTCCTTCAGGAATACTCCACGCGCTATGAGACCTATCTGGAGAAAACCTTCCAAAAACCCCGGGAATACAAAAGGCGGGCCAACCGGAACCTGGCCTATTTCCCGGTCATCATTCCGGAGCCGGATGGATCCTCGTCCTTCGGAGTAATAAAAGATATTTCCTCCAGCGGATTCCTGTTGGCCTCCCAGCATTCCTTCGCGGTGGACGACGAGATCACCGTGGCCACGGTGCTGGGGGATGAAACGATATCCTTGAGCGGTAAGGTGGCCCGGGCCATCAGCAACGAATCAGATGATTATCCGCTTTTCGTGACCGGGGTGGGGTGGCGGGAACCGCAAGCGGATGCGGTGAGCAATTTGCTTAAAATCGCCGACCAAACCGACAGCCTTATAACCAGCAGGTGAGAATGAATTTCGCGAAGAAGAACTTGATCTGGTTGATACTCTTATACGGACTGCTGATATCGGTTCTGGATATCGGTTTCACCGCTCCCTTCGTGGATGAGGCCTACCACATCAACATCGGACACCAATTACTTTCGGGCGAGGCCTGTCCGGGATGCCCCTTTGCCACCGGTTCGGTATTCATCCATCCGGTCCTGGCCGCCCTGGCAGACTCGGCGGCCGGTCTTAACGGCGCCCGTCTCCTGAACATCCTACTGGGGCTGTTTCTGGTTTTCTTCATCTATGTTACCGGTAAAACCCTTTTCAACGAGAAAGTCGGTCTGATGGCGTCCGCTCTCTTTCTCTTCTCCGGGCAGACTCCCTATCTGATGAAACTGGCGACCTATGATATGACCGCGGCCTTCTTTCTGGGCGGATCCTTCATGCTGGTAGTGATTTCCGCCCGGGAAGGGATATCCTCTCCTAAGCGGAACCTCTATTTGCTGGGGGGAAGTTTCTTGCTGGCCCTGGCCGCCGTGACTAAGTACCTGATTCCGGTTTTCGTGCCGCCCCTGGTGATATATATCTGGTACCGGCATGGTCTGAAAAGGACCGTCTATTATGCGGTCATCCCGCTGGTGGTGCTGGCCGCGGTCTATTATTTCCTGGTTCCCTATTCCCCCCGGGCTGAGGTGATGGGGCAGATCCGGGACGTGCGCAGCGATTCCAACGTTTCCTTGCTTTTGCTGGCGGACTGGACCTTCCGCTGGATCGCGCTGGTCTATCTATTGTCCGTGTTCGGGATGTTTCATGAAAAACACGGCAAAAGCGCCCTCATTCTGTTTGCCCTCTCCCTTCCCATCATCCTGGTGCACCTGGTTACCAGGGCGGAGCAATCGGTTAACAAGAACGTGCTGTTCTCCCTGATATTTCTCGCTCCGGCCGCCGCCTTGGGAGTGGACCACATCGGCAACCTGTTCTCCATGAAAAGCACCAGCAGGGCCCTCCGGCATTTTTTCACGGTGGCCGTGATAATCGTATTCTGGGTGTACGGCGTGTACAATCTTCGCTGGTTGGAAAAACAGTATCCGGATGTTTCCATAATGATCGAATTCTTCGAGCAGCACGGATTCGACGGGATGAGAGTGGTAATGAACGGGTGGGACAGCGATATCTATACCTATGCGCTGGGCTCCAAATATCCGCGGGCTCGATTCATCCACATTACCGAGGCGGTAAGGAAGGACGAGGAGGGAAAGTATATTAATGAAAAAGCCGATTTCGTAGTCTGCGAGGATAATTATTACGGCAAACTTTATCCCTGCACCGACTATCAAGATTATCTGGACGATGAATACAGGATGCTGGAACATTACCTGTTCGAGCTTTCCTGGGGGAGAACTGATACCAGAATTTTCGGAAGGAGATAAACCATGAGACGTCACCTGATGCTGGCTGCTTTACTGGTGATTTTCAGCCTGTCGTTGGCCGGCCAGGCCGGGGCCGTGGAGGGATACCGCGGTTCAACCTGGGGAGAGCTGCGCTGGGATTTTCCCAAAAAATACGACAGCAACCTGCTGCTATCGGGATGGGTCAAGCAGGGTATTGACTGGAAGAGGTGGGGTGAGAATACTACCCTGAACACCTACGCCACGGTGCGTTATAAGGCCGATACCGAACAGCTGGACTGGAACAATACGTTCGAACCGGGTATCGGTATTGCCATTGAAACCTACAGCGCCAAGGGATTGGTGGCCACCTTCGCCCTGGAATACATATGGGAAAAACGCCTGCTGGAATCAGACTGGTATGATCAGAAAGCCGTGATCTATATCGGTTGGTACGGCTGGTGGGACCTGAAAAAATAACCTGTCGATATAGCTCACGCCGAGAGCGCCTCTATGAAGCAGCAGGCCACGGGCCTGCTGCTTTAGCTTGCCCTCCCCCCCCGGCAATTTCTCATTTCCGGTACCGTCCCCCGTCGGTCTCTACCGCGGCGGGTTCGGGGGAAAGTGCCGGGAGGCTACTTGAGCTTGACACCCGCCGAACCATGTAGCAGGATAGATGAAAACCTTTCATCAGGATTGGAAAAGGAGAAACTGATGAATTTTCGAACCATGTTCGAACCCAAGACCATGGCGGTAATAGGTTTGTCCTTACAAAACGAAAGGCATCCGGCGAATATAATCTATAACAAGAATTTTTTTCGCTATCCCGTCAAGGTCTATCCGGTCAATCCGCGAGGGGGGATATATCATAAGGAAAAGGTATTTACCTCGGTTTCGGAGATTCCGGAAATGGTCGATCTGGCGATAATCGCGGTCCGCTCCGAATATGTTCCGGGTATACTGGAAGAATGCATTAACAGCGGAGTGGGGGGAGCGGCGGTTATTTCGGGCGGGTTCGCCGAGAGCGGGAACGCCGCTCTCCAGGAACGGATGGTAAAGACGGCCAAGGAAGCCTATTTTCCCTTTATCGGTCCCAACTGCCTGGGTATATATTCTTCGAACCAGGTTGATACCTTCTTTCTGCCCAGTGAAAGAATGGTGCGGCCGGAAGCGGGAAAAGTCTCCATAGTAAGCCAGAGTGGAGGCATTCTGGTAGATCAGATGGTGAAGTTCGCCCAGCAGGGGGTGGGACTCTCCCGGGCGATAAGTATCGGAAACAAGGCCGTGGTCCGGGAATTGGAACTGCTGCGGTTCCTCGCCCGGGATAAAAAAACCGCCGTAATCGCTTTCTACGTGGAAGGATTCAATAAAAGCGAGGGGCGTGAATTCGCGCTGGCGGCCGGTAGATGCCCCAAACCGGTGATAGTGATGAAGGCCGGTAAAAGTCCCGGGGGCAGCCGGGCGGTGACCAGCCATACCGCCTCCATCGCGGGCGATTACGCCGTCTTTTCCTCGGTAATGTCGCAATTCGGGATAGTGGAGGCGAGGGATGAATTCGAGATGGTGTCGTTTTGCGAATCCTTGAGCTGTTATCCGGTGGGGATCGAGGGCCGGGTCGGTATCATCACGGCCAGCGGGGGGCACGGCGCGGTGGCCGTCGATACCTGCGCCGGGGCCGGGCTTCAAGTTCCCCCGGTGCCCGCCGCGGTTCAGAACCAGATCAGAAAAAAATTATCCGACAACATTCAGCCTATCGCCTCCATCGGGAATCCGATCGATCTTACCGGGAGCGCCAAGGACAACGATTTCGTGGTGGTCGCCAGTGAGCTAAGCAAGTGGAAAGAGATAGATTGCCTCCTGGTTTTGCTGCTGCCCTACATTCCGGAAATAACTTCCGACGTGGGGGCGCGCCTGAGCCAGGTATCCCAGGAATCGGAGAAACCGATCGTGGCCTACGTTCCGCATGTGGAGAAGTACCGCATGATTATAGAGGGTTTCCAGCTAAACAATGTCCCCGTTTCCCATTCGATTGAGGGGGCGGTGTTGATGGTTGAAGCCATGAGGAGGTGCCGGCCGTGCTGATCAAGGAGATCCAAAAGATCTTAAAGGATTACCGGAAAACCGGTTGGGTTTTCGAGCCGGACGCCAAGAGGATTCTGGGGATGGCCGACCTGGAGATTCCCCGCTTCGCCTGGGCCCGGCGGCCGGAGGAGGCCCTGACCTTCGCGCGCTCGGCGGGATACCCGGTGGTGGCCAAGGTAATATCCACCGAGGCCCTGCATAAATCGGATGTCGGCGGAGTGATAGTGGGGATAAAAAACGAGCAGGAGCTGGAAGGGGCCTTCGAACGCCTGCAAAAGATCAAGGGTTGCGAGGGGATATTGGTCGAGGAGACCTTGGCGGGAGTGGAGCTCATCGTGGGATCCAAGATCGACGAGCAATTCGGCCCGGTCATTCTCCTGGGAGTTGGTGGAATAGCCGTCGAGGTTTACCGTGACACCGTCATACGTCTGGCTCCCCTGGAGGAAAGAGACGTGAGCTCAATGATCAGGGGGCTGACCGCCCGGCGGCTGCTGGAGGGGTACCGGGGGACGGAACCGGTGAATATCGAGCTTCTCACCGCCCTGCTGATGAAGTTTTCCAACCTGGTACGGGATCTGGAGAGTCATATCGAATCGATCGACCTGAATCCGGTTATGTGCACTTCCCGGAGGTGCGTGGTGGCCGATGCCCGGATAATCTTGAAGAAACATAAGAAATCGGTTTCAGCGTCGGGGTGAAAACCGGTGACAGCGGGTGGGGGGAGTCACAGGAGGGAATATAACCGAGCGCCGCTGGTTCCGGTATCTTAAACACGTTCATCGAGGGAGTCGGAAGATGAGATGTTCCTCTGTTTTATTAAGCCTGACGGTGATCCTTCTCTGCAGTGCCGGTCCGGTCCGGGCTGAGGATTTTGACGGACTGATCGCCCGGGGTGATTCTCTCTACCGGTTGAAGCAGTACCGGGAATCGATACAATCGTACGAAAAGGCCTTTCGGTTGGGAAAACCGAATGGCAGCCATTATTATAACGCGGCTTGTTGCTGGGCTCTTACCGGAAACCGCGACCAGGCCTTCCGTTACCTGGAGAAATCCCGGAAAATGCAGGGGCTCGACATCGCCTATGCTAATAACGATGGGGACCTGGAAAGCCTCAGGGGGGATAAGCGCTGGAAGGAGCTATTGATCAAAGTCTGTAACGAGGAATTTGACCTGAAAAATCCGGGAGCAAATGATTATTTCCGGGCGGCGGAGTGTTTCGCTTTGGCGGGAGACAAGGAGCGTTCATTTAAAAAACTGGAACAGGCCCTGGCGGCCGGATTCGTGAATGATCAGTTGATGTTGAAATATTCCGACGCCCTGCAAGGACTGCGCACCGATTCCCGGTGGAAAGAGCTGACTTCCCGGCTGGAGGAGAATGTCAAGAAAACCTCGGAATCCTTCCCCTCCTCGCACCGGGCGATCGATACCCTGGTACTTTCTGCGCCCCGGTTTGACGGCGCCGTGTCGGTGGAAAAGGCGCTCCGGGAAAGAAGATCGATCCGCCGCTATTCCGGCGATCCGGTATCACTGACCGAGCTGTCGCAACTGCTATGGGCGGCCTATGGAATCACCTATACCCGGGAAAATACGCCCGCTTTTCTCCGGGGCGGGCTCAAGACCGCTCCCTCGGCCGGTGCCCGCTATCCCCTGGAGCTGTACGTAGTGGCTTATAATGTGTCCGGCCTGCCGGCGGGAATATACTGGTACCATCCGCAGGGGCATAAGCTGTCCCGGTTGTCCGCGGGTGATTTTCGCGATGAACTCGCCGCGGCCTGCTGGAATCAGGACTGGTTGAAGGGGGCGGCCCTTTCCATCGTTTATTCCGCCGTCTACGCGAGAACCACCGAGAGGTACGGCGAACGGGGAAGGGACCGGTATGTATGTATGGACCTGGGGCATTCCGCGGAAAACGTCTATCTCCAGTGCGGTTCCATGGAATTGGGAACCTGCGCCATAGGAGCCTTTGTCGATATCGAGCTGAAAAAACTGATCAACATGACGCGGGAAGAGGAACCTCTTTACGTCATGCCGGTGGGAAAGCCGGCACCGGAGCCGGAATAGCCGCGTGATCGCCTATTGCTTGCCGGGGAGCGTCCTTTTTCGGGTCGGTTCCCGGCCCTCCCGGGGACAGGCATCGATGCAATCGCCGCAAGCGATGCATGCAGCTTTATCCAGGATAAAGCTTCTGCGGCCGGAGAAGGCCAGATCGATCTTGCAGTCCCTTCCGCATACCGGACATTCTATGCACTCCGCGTTGGAATCGACGAGGGAAGCTCCGGGGATCCGGTCCAGCCAATCCAGGACCGCCCCGATAGGGCAGGCGGCCCGGCAAAAAGGACGGTATATAAAAAGCGAACCGCTCAATAAGACCGTCAGCAGGATCCATCCGGCGAGGTTGGCGGAGGTTAGGGTAAAGGCCACCCTAAAGGGATCGTAGCGGCACCAGATCGCGGTTCCGCTGCTGACCACCCAGATAATCAGTCCCAGCAGCAGGAGGTACCGGGATATCCGCATGGCGATGCGGAACATGTCGGATCGGAAAAAATTAAAGCGGGGGGAGAGGAAGAGAAACTCCTGCAAAGCCCCCAAATGGCAAACCCATCCGCACCACACCCGGCCCAGCAGATAGGAGATCGGCAGCAGGGCCAGAAAATATACCAGGCTCCGCCAGTTGACGCATTTACCGATCCCGATCCTTAGCAGGTTCATGAAACTCTGGATGGGGCAGGGGCAGGCTCCGTTGTAGAAACCGAGCACGATGAGGGAGGAGAGCAGGAACAAGGCGCGCAGGTTCCTGGTCACCTTGAATCTCAGGCTGAGGCCCGCCAACACGGTCAGGGACAGGGCGATGACCGCCCATTTAAGCTGCCGGTCAAAAAAGGGCCTCCCGCCCGGATCCGATCCCGGGAATCTCGATTCCCCAGAGGCTAGAGGGGGGGACTGGTCGAGGGGCGCGAAAACATCTTCTTCATCCGGTGCGCCCGCCGAGCTGGAATCGGTCGGAGACCAGGGCAGAAATTCATCATTCGCCTGTCGAACGAGGCCGGTTTGCCTTTCCGGAGAGGATAGGGTACATTCCGATCCGCGGCGGGTGTCGTCACCGGGGCAACCGCAGGGGCGGCCGTGCTCGCCGGATGCGGCCGGGGGGGAATGACCGGCGATTAAAGCGCAGAGCGGGAAAAGAATCGGAAACAGAAAGAGAAATTTTTTCATTCTTTTCCCTGGGGGGCCTTTGCCGGTATCAGTACCAGGCTGACTTCCCCTCCCCTGATGTCGCAGATTCTGTAGGCTTTGATCATGACGTCTCCTTCCGCGGCACCGGTCAGCACAATCTTCAATTTCCTCTGCATGATCCGGGGTCTGGATTTTATCTCCTTCCAGGCGGTGGCTCCCAGAATCTCGATCCCGTTGGTTTTATACTGGGTGTCGCGGATATCCACCAGGCAGTTCCCGTGGGTGAACATCATGGTATTCACCACCACCAGGGTATCCCCCACCGCGTAATTCGCCGGGGCATCCTCTTCCAGGGTCAGTTTTATGGAACAGGCCCCGGCGCTGGCGGCGAACAGGAAAAGGATCGCCAGGCACAAAAGGGTGCCGGCGACCGGAGCGGCCGGAGGAAAACAAAGCCCCGGATAGGGGTAAGAAGTCGATCGATTTTTCTCGCAGTGGAGGCGCATCTTCGGTTCCTTCCGGAAAAGGGCTAGTTCAGGTACTAAATAGATAATTATTTTACACCGGCGGATCAAGGTTGTTTCGCGCTTTACTCCCTAATTTTCCCGGGCCCGGTCCTCCCCCTGGAGCAAAATCACCGCCCCCTCCGGCGGCAGTTTTTGGAATATGCTTGATAATATGTCTGGAAAGGGAAGATGCCCCGCGGGCCCTTTATTCCCGGGAATGTTTATCAAGTACTGTCTCTATCGCTCCTCCGGTCCTTCCGCCCTCCGGGGTGGTGACCCCTTCTCCAATCCGGCTCTCTTTTTCCCGGATGCCTGTCTTTTAAACGGGATAGGCGTTGCTGTACCTCTTCCAGCTTTTTATCCACGTCTTTTCTCTGTTCTTCCGTTAACACCTTCTTGATGCTGTCTATCTGGGCGGTGGTCAGCGTTCTCATGCTATCGCCGAAGGCGGAAACCAGCTTATCCATCAAGGGCCTGGATTCCTCCATGATCCGCTCGATTTCCCGCGATTGGGGCTCGGATAATTCCAGATCCCGGGTGACCTCGAGGATGATCATGCGGTTTAAGCGGGGGGGGCCTCCGCGGACGAAATCTTTCAAATGACGTCTGACCAGAATACTGGATCCGGCTATGCCGATAATCATTCCGGAGATAAAGATCAGGAAAAGCCCCAGCCATAACTTTTTTCTTTTCATCTTTTTCATCTATCGAAACTCCCTTTTGACCTAAACAAATGGCGGATTAAACATGAATCCGATCGGATCCTCTAGGTAAATCAGCGCCAGGTCCTCGTAGGGTATGAAACCCCGCAGCAGGGTGTAAAAAGCCAGCAACAGGGCGCATACCAGGACGGCGGCTGAAAACCGCCAAACCAACCGGCCGGAGTATCCGTTTTTTTCCGGTTCCGCCGGTTCCCCCTGTAAGCGGCGGATATCGGTCATCACTCCGGCCTGCCAGCTCTCGCTGATGGCGGGAGGAGGAACTTCCTCCCAGGCGGAAGCCAGGAGTTTTTCCAGCCGCTCGAGATCATCTTTACCTGAATTCATTCCAACCTCCGGTTCACGGTTAATAGTCTCTCCAGCAGGTGGCGCAGTTTTTTTCGGGCCCGGAAGGCCCGGACCTTGACATTGGCCCTGCTCCAGCCCAGGATGGCGGCGGTCTCCTTCACCGAGTAGTGCTCCAGATGAATCATCTCGATAACGGTCCGGTCCTCGGCGGATAGATGGTTCAGGGCCAAGCCGAGCAGTTCACGAGCCGCCTGGGAGGATTCCCGTTTGCGGAAAGAGGCCCTGGCGCCGGTCACCGCGACGGTATTCATGAAATCCATTCCCTCCCGGTCCAGCAAACTCATAGGGACCTCCGGGCAGCGGTACCGGTCGCGCCAAAAGTCATAACAGGTGCGAATGGCGATTTTTGCCAACCAGTGGCCGAAAGGGCTTTTTCCCCGAAACCCGGCCAGTGACCGGTAGGCTCTGACGAATACCTCATGAGCGATCTCCTCCATCTGGGCGGGGGGGATCCGTTTGGCGACAATCTTAAAAACGTGATCCCGGTACCTTTCCAGCAGCAGTTCGAAATCGTCAATATTCCCGTCAAGTATCCGGTGAATGATTTCCTTATCACCGGGGGAAGATGAATTGATCTTCATTTAACTCTTTACACTTATGGGAACGAGCTCCATTATTCCTTATGATCGCTCGTTTCAGTCCTCCTGCCAATACTTATTCCGCCCCTCTTGCGCCCGGATCAGAAAGGCCTCGCGCCGGGTCTGCCCCTCCTGCCTTCGTCGCCGCGCCGGCGCCGGTTTTCCCTTTCTTCCCGCAGGATCTTTTCGTACTCCTGGAACTGCTCCTGGGTGAGGATGGATTTAAGTTTCTGCTCGGTTTCCTTTCGGATTTCCTCCATCCGGTCGCGCAGGCCTCTCATTCCCGGGCCCGGCCGTTCCCCGGCACCCGCCTCGTTCATCAGAGCGAATCTTTTCTCCCTCGCTTCGATCAGGATCGGAACCACTTTTTCCTCCTGGTCGGCGGAGAGCTGCAGACGTTCCACGATTTTAAGGATTTCCTGATGGGTTTTTTCGGCCAGGGCGTTTTTTCGGGAGACAGATTTTTGATCCCTCTTTATGCCATGGTAGATATCGAGCTGCTCGGGGGTGAGCATATTTTCCACCTGGGCTTCCACGTTCCGGTTGAGCCTGCGGATCTCGATCTTTTTGGAAAGTTGATCGTTATCATCGGAACCGGAATATCTCTTAATGATCTGCGCTCTTTCCCGGGAATACCCGTTCAGTATCCGATCCAAGGTGTCTCTCTGTGCCTCCGAGAGCTCGAGCCGGGTTTGCAGGGTGTGGAGTACTTTGGCCGGATCGAAATTGTCCAGGGTGGTGTCCTTTTTTTCGGCTCCGGAGGAGGCCGCTAAAAATAAGGACAAGAACATCAGCCCTGCCGCTAAAAGTTTCTTCATCAGCAATCCCCTTTCCGGTTAAGATTCAACTCTGTCGTCGGACGGAACGGTCGTCCGGTTACAATAATAATCCCTTTTGCCCCTTTAGGGATAAGATATTTTCAGTGGCGGCATATCTATCCGCCGGTAATCCTTTTTCTCCGGCGACTTCCGTCGGATTCATCCGAAAGGACCGTCGGCACAACATTAAACTTTCGTTTTAATTGTCTGCGTCATAATATATTGGCGGTGGCATAATTTCTCCCCGGCGGCAGATTCCGGTTCCGGGGAAAACCGGGCGGGAGAGGACATGAACGGAAAAAAAGTACTGGTCGGAATGAGCGGAGGGGTGGATTCCTCGGTGGCGGCCTTTCTGCTGCGGGAAAAGGGATATGAGGTCGCCGGTATCACCATGTGTATCGGATCGGGGAATCGGGAGCGGGGGGGGAGGACCTGTTGCAGCCCCCGGGATATCAAAGACGCCCGCCGGGTATGTGAAAAGCTGGGAATAGCGCACCTGGTCACCGGTCTGGCCGAGGATATGGAGAAAAAGGTAATCGAACCTTTCATCGCGGAATACCAGAGGGGCCGGACCCCCAATCCCTGCATTCTGTGCAACCGGGAACTGAAATTCCGGATTATGATGGACAGATTGTCGGCGGCGGGATTCGACCGGATCGCCACCGGTCATTACGCCTCCATCGATTGCCGGGATAACTCCTGTTTCCTGGTCCGTCCCCGGGATAAAAGCAAGGACCAGACCTACTTTCTCTATAAACTGCAACCGGAGAGGCTGCGGAAAATAATTTTCCCCCTGAAGGATCTATACAAGGAAGAGGTAAGGGAGATCGCCGCCCGGGCGGGATTGCCCGTATCCAGAAAAACCGAGAGCCAGGATATCTGTTTCTTTCCGCGGGGAGGGCGCGATGAATTTTTCCGCCACCGGAAGGTAAGGGCCAAGCGGGGAGAGATCGTCGGCGCCGATGGGAGATTGCTGGGGGAACACCGGGGAATCGTGTTTTACACGGTGGGGCAGAGGCGGGGACTGGGGATAAGCCATCCCCGCCCCCTGTACGTACTATCCCTGGACGCGGCCCGCAACCGGATCGTGGTGGGAGAAAGGGAAATGCTACAGGCCTCCTCCCTGGTGGCCCGGCAGGTTAATTTCTTCACGGAGGAGAGAGAGGGCCGGGCCCGGGGAAAGATCCGTTACGGGCATCACCCGGCCGCCTGCAGTTATTCCCGGAGCGAGGAGGAATTAAGAGTGATTTTTGATGAACCACAGTATGCCCTGACTCCGGGACAGTCGGTGGTTCTCTATCAGGAGGATCGATTGATAGGCGGCGGGGTGATCGAATCAGGGGGGGGCGGCGGATACGCATAAAAATCCTGGTTTTCCGGAGCACTCAAAAAAAATTTCCCCGGGCGCGATTTTTAGCTTGACCGCCCCGGAAAATAATGTTAATTTTTACACATGTTAGAAAATACGCATACAAACCGGGACCGGGGAGCATCGTACGAAACGATTATTTTCCCCGGCGCGGGTTCCAACCAGGGGGTAATCCATGGCAAAAGAACCTGAAATTAAAGAACTTACCCGGAGGGAACGGCAGATAATGGAAGTCATATACCAGCTCGGAGAGGCAACCGCCGTGGAGGTGATGGACAATCTTCCCGGCAAGACCGTCAACGCCACCGTGCGGACTATGCTCAGCGTGCTGGAGGAAAAGGGCTACCTCTCTCACCGGAGGGAAAAGGGAACTTATATCTACAGTCCCACCATCCCTCTTTCCAAGGCCCGGAGAAGCGCCTTGGATCACGTGATGGAGACGTTCTTCAAGGGGGCCGAAGCCAGCGCGGCTATCGCTATTCTGAAAAAATCCGAAGCCACACTGTCGGAGCGGGAAGTGAAGATGATTCTAGATGTGATCGGTAAAACCAGAAAGGAGGGGAGATAAGAATGATTGCATCCATGCATGCTTTTCTGGCGAATGTATCCTGGGATCCCTTGCTGAAGTTGATTGTCGACCTTTCCATCAAGGGAACCCTGCTCTGCGCTCTAGCCGGAATGATAACCCTTCTGCTCCGTCGTTCATCCGCCTATATCCGTAATATCATCTGGATATGCGTCCTGGGAGGATTGATCATCCTCCCGGTCTTTTCCTGGTTTACTCCGGTCTGGCAATTGCCCCTTATTCCGCGGTTGGGGACGGAGGCGCGACTGTCATACCATTCGGATGATACGATAGTAAAAGAAGGAATCGCTGCCGGGCAGCCGGGAGCGGAGGGGGCCGCCGGCAAAAACGGTGGGGATTTATCCCTTTTCCGGATGCTGTCCGCACTACCCCTTACGGCCTGGGTATTCATCTTGTGGTGCGCGGGATTCGTCCTTTGCGCGGGGTGGTTATATGTCTCCCGGACGCAATTGAAGCGCATCGTCAAAACGGCCCGGCCGGTGGACGCAACCTGGGAGCGGCTGCTGCGCAGTATTTCCGCCCAGATGAAACTGAACCGCAAGGTAAAGCTTGTGCAATCGGGGCGGATCAAAGCGGCCATTACCTGTGGTATGGTTCAGCCGGAAGTGGTACTTCCCGCCTCCGCGGGGAAATGGCCCGAAATCCGCCGTCGGTTGGTCCTATCCCATGAACTGGCGCATATTCAAAGGTGGGACAGCCTGATTGAAGCGCTGACCTCCCTGGTTATTGCGGTTTACTGGTTCAATCCGGTGGTTTGGTACGCGATAAAGCAATTGCGCATCGAGCGGGAAAGGGATTGCGACAACGCGGTGCTGGGAACCGGGGCCAAACCATCCGATTACGCGGAACTGCTGATGAATATCGCGGCGGACCTGGGTACCAACTCCTGCCCGGCATGGCAATTGGTTACGATTTCACAAGGTTCTAACCTGAAGGAGAGGCTAATGTCTATTCTAGATCCAAAGATCGACAGGAAGAGGGGAAGCCGCCGTGCGGCGATGCTGGCGGGGATTATCGCTTTGGCTTTAATACTGCCTCTTTCCACTTCCGGAATATGGAACACCCAAGCCGGTGAACAGCAAAAAGAGAAGGCAAAGCAAGAAAAATTAACCAAGGAAAAGGAGAAAAAGGCCCAGTACGAAGCCGAATTAAAGCAGAAGAAAGTGCAAGGGAAATATTCCGCCCAGGAAAAAGTGCAGCAAAGCTGGGATAAGATAATGCAGAACGAGAATTCAGCGGCTCGCATGGTTGGCCTGACCATCAAGAAAAAAGGAACCAAGGCGGGATACGCCATGTTCCAGAAGCTGAAACAAAGCGAGGGCGAATATTACTTCAAGGAAAGCGAATTCAACACCCTGGGATATATATTACTGCACGCCGAGAAGTTCGATGAATCAATCCTGGTTTTCAAGCTCAACGTCAAGGAATATCCCGATTCCTGGAACGTCTATGACAGCCTGGGAGAGGCCTACATGGCGGCCGGCGAGTACGAGGAGGCGGCCGAAAACTACGCCCATTCCTTGGAGCTGAACCCGGATAACAAGGGAGGGGAGGAGAGGCTTAAGAAGCTGAAAATCAAATTGGCCCAGAAAGAATAGGGCAACCATAGGAATATTGCCTCAGGCAGGGGACCGCCGGGGAAGAAAACGGGAAAGGGAGGAGGGGTGGAGTGAAGCGCAGACGATAATATCTTCCCCCGGCGGTCCCTTTCCCCATCCCCGGCGCCCGCCCTATCCGCAAAGGCTTTACAATTGATATGAACCAGCGGGACCTTCCCGGTCACGGGGGAAAGATCCCTCCCCCGGGGAGAGCTGCCGCGGGTCCGCCGTTTTTCTTTGACCGGGTGGACCATATCTGCTAGATAGAAAGTGAACCGGAAGTCGGTTGCAAACCGGTGGGGGGAAGAGGGGATCGGCGTGAGGAGGAAAAGATCCTACCCTTTTAATTTTTTACCCCAGAGTG